>CAZYTV010000104.1:0-13971 GCA_964650455.1 uncultured Chitinophaga sp.
CCCGCTGAAAGACAGGATTGAGAGCCAGATTCTGACACACTACCCCAAGAACCTGGAACATGCCCTGGAGATTACGGAACAAGAAGCTGACTTGAGCGATGATCAGAAATCAAGGGTGGATATCAGTGACCTGGTAAAGCGGTTGATCGAACAGGTGGCGTTTGAAGCCAGGAGCAGCGAGTTGGTGGATAAGAAAAGCGGAGTCAGTGCCCGTCTTACCATCTCTGCTCTCGAAAATGCGGTGAGTTCGGCTGAGCGAAGAGCCATCATCCATAATGAAAAACAGACACAGGTATGGATCAGCGACCTCGCCGGTATCATCCCTTCCATTACCGGTAAGGTGGAATTGGTTTACGAAGGCGAACAGGAAGGCCCCTTCCAGGTGGCCATGAACCTGGTGGATAAAGCAATCAGAAGTCAGTTTGTACAGTTTTTCCCCAATCCTGAACAACTTAAAAAAAGAAAAAACACCGGAAAACCATCCCAGGAACAAATTAAAGAAGATAACCCTTACCGTCCAATCACCGCCTGGTTTGACAAGGGCAATCACCTGAATATTGATTTTAATACCACCGACAAAGAAAAGATCATGCTCCTGTACCAGGTGGATGGTCTTCATTCCCTGGTCAGGAAACAATTCCCCGGTGCCAATGAAGCACAGGCAGCCCTGCTGATGGAGTTTGTTTTACATGGACTCGCCTCCTACTCCCTGATCAGTAAAAAAATGTTTGAGTCCAAAGTTGAATTCAAGGACCTGGTTGGCAGTATGATGAATTTCAATGAAAAAGATTTTGAATTTGACGAAGAGTCCTGAAATAAAAAAGGCCGGTACTTAATGTCCCGGCCTTTTTTATTCAAACAGAATTTATTAGTCCTTTTTCGAATTGAACTTATATCCGAAGGAAATACCGCCATAGTATGGAATGAATGTTCCACTCGCAAAAATGGGGCAAATGAAGGCCCTGAAAGTGAATCCGCCGATTTTAGGCTGCATTCTGTAACCGAATAATATATGGCCAAAGGTTTCAGAGAAATCACTGCCACTGTTCCCGGTACCGAGTACAGGAGTAATCCCACCCCCTACTTCAAAATAGTTCCGCTCATCCTTACCGAACAAATAGTTTACACCAAGCGGAATAAATACCACCCCGGCATTATTTCCATTTCCATCACTGATACTGAATCCACCGACACCGACTCTTCCACCGATACCGTCATCTTTGGAAGTAAACCGGGTATCAAAATTAATCGAGGCAAGTCCGGGGCCTCCCAATTCCACATAAGCTGACTGGGCCTGTACCAACTGGCTGCCAAAGATTGTTACCAAAGCGACAAAAAATAGTTTACGCATATTAGTAGTTTTTATTACTGTTAAAGTACTTATTTTATTCATTAAAAGAAAATAATGAGGCTGATAATTAACTTCCCTTTGACGCATTTAGTGCGGCTACTGTTACAGGTTAAACTATTTTTTTAGAAAATTTCTGACCGGGTTACATCAGATGATATTCACTTCTCTCTCCAGCTCTACCCCAAATTTCAATCTTACACTCAGCATGATTTCTTCACTCAGATTGAAAATATCCATTCCGGATGCATTACCATAATTCACGAGTACCAGTGACTGCCGGTCATGACAACCCGCATCACCCCGCCTGTATCCCTTCCAGCTGATACCCGGTAAAGGACCGGTTTGTTCGATCAGCCAGCCGGCTGCCAGTTTGAAGGAACCATCCGCATTGGGATAAGCCACAATACCGGGGTCATGGCTACGAAGCTGATCATACTTTTCCGCAGGCACGGAAGGATTCTTAAAAAAGCTTCCCGCATTACCGGTGACTTTGGGGTCTGGCAGTTTGGAAGAACGAATGTTGATTACCGCATCAGAAACAGCCTTGATAGAAAGTTCTTTCACCCCCATTTTTTCCAGTTCCTGTTCAATAGCCCCATAGCTGGTATTAAACCGGGGCTTTTTCCGCAACCGGTAGGTAACATTAAGGATCACAAACTGATCCTTTAATTTTCGTTTGAATATACTATCCCGGTAGCCAAACTCGCAATCATTTCGGGTAAACGTAACTAATTTTTCGTCCTGTATATGCCAGGCTTCGAGGTCCCAGAATACATCTTCCAGCTCCACCCCGTAAGCCCCGATATTCTGCATGGGTGAAGCCCCCACATTTCCGGGAATCAGGGAAAGATTCTCCAGGCCGGCCCAGTTACGGGCAATACAATACAAAACAAACTGATGCCAGTTTTCTCCGGCTCCGGCTTTGATATAAACATACTCACTGTCTTCATGTAATTCCTCAATGCCCATGATTTCGTTCCTGAGTACCAGTCCTTCATAATCACGGGTGAATAATATATTACTCCCGCCACCCAGGATAAAAACCGGGACCGGCGTAGTTAAAGCAGCAAGCATAGCCTGCAGTTCCTCCCTGCTGCTGAAGCTTGCAAAATATCGGGTCCGGGCTTCAATCCCGAAACTGCAAAAAGACCGGAGTGAACTATTTTCCCTGAGCGTCATACTGCAAAAGTCCTGTTTTTTTTGATTCTGAGCGAATGAAGTAATTTTGCCGGATTATTTCAGCATTTACCAGATAAAACGATTTTATGAAAAAGCACATCCTGTTTCTTTTATTGCCTGTAATTTTCATACTCTCCTGTAAATCCAAAGACAAAAACACCGGAACACCCGGCGAAACTGCTACCGGCACCCACCCGGCCTGGATCATGCAGGGCAATATCTACGAAGTCAATACCCGTCAGTATACCCCGGAAGGTACATTCAACGCTTTTGCGGCTCACCTGGACCGGTTAAAAGAGATGGGTGTACAAACGATCTGGTTCATGCCTATCAACCCGATCAGTAAAAAAGACCGGAAAGGAACATTGGGCAGTTATTATGCGGTATCCGACTATACCAGCATCAACCCGGAATATGGCAATCTGGATGACTGGAAGCAACTGGTCAAAAAAATACATGATAAGGAAATGAAAGTCCTGATCGACTGGGTACCGAACCACACCGGGGCAGATCACCCCTGGCTGCAAACCCATCCGGATTTTTTTGTAAAAGACAGTACCGGTCAGGCGGCTACCATGTTTTACTGGACCGATACCCGGGTCCTTGAATTTAAAAATACTGTAATGCAGGACAGTATGATCGCCGCGATGAAATTCTGGGTAACCGAAACCGGTATTGATGGTTTCCGGGTGGATGTGGCCTGGAATGTACCCGGCGAATTCTGGAAAAAATGTATTCCGCAACTGAGAACGGTGAATCAAAATTTATTCTTTCTTGCCGAAGGAGATAAAGCATACCTCATGACCAGTGGCTTTGATGCTTACTATCCCTGGGATATGTTTAAAATGATGATACATGTAGCCGCCGGGGAACGGCCCGCCTTTGCACTGGACAGTATTAAAGCGAAATACGACACGACATACCCGAAAGAAGCTATCCCGATGTACTTCACCAGCAATCATGATGAGAATAGCTGGAACAAATCCGATTATGCTACATTCCCGGGTCCGTCCCATGCGCCCTTTGCTGTATTCACCCAGACGATGGGTGGCAGTGTACCCCTGGTTTACAGTGGCCAGGAAGAACCAGTTCTTCGTCCCCTGCCCTTTTTTGAAAAAGACACGATTGTCTTCAACAAAATGGATCGGGCGAAATTCTATACCACATTACAGAAATTGCGCACAGCTAATACCGCCCTGTCTGCAGATGCTGCTTTCCGGAAAATCAAGGCTGGTGATGAAAAAGCGGTCTATGCTTACGTGAGGGAAAAAGCTGGAAGGAAAATCCTGGTGATCCTGAACTTGTCAAAAACTGAACAATCTATTAAAATCACAGATACAGACTTGTACGGCAAACCCTATAATGTTTTTATGGGAGCGGAAGAAACCCTTGGAGATGGCGCGTGGAAAATGGAGCCTTGGGGCTTTGCCGTTTATGAATATAAAAACTAGCCCTGTGACTGCAACCATTATCGGTTCCACCGGGCTAATCGGTGGTCATTTACTGGACCTGCTGCTCAAAGAGGATATGTTTAATACGGTACGGATACTGATCCGCAGGCCGGTGGATATTTCACATCCCAAACTGGAGAAAAAACTGGTGGACTTTAATGACCAGGAAAGTTTCCGTTTGGCTTTGGAAGGTACAGATGTGATTTTCTGCACGATTGGCACCACCATGAAAAAAATGAAAGGAGATAAAGCCGCTTACCGTAAAATCGATTATGATATTGCGGTTCATGCGGCACAGCTGGGTAAAGCGGCAGGTTGTGAAAAATTTGTACTGGTTTCTGCCATTGGTGCCGATAGCAGAAGTAGTAATTTTTACCTGAAGTTAAAAGGAGATACTGAAGAAGCGGTGGAAGCAGCGGGTATTGAACATGTATATATCCTCCGGCCTTCCTTACTGATTGGCAACCGGAAAGAGTTTCGTTTCGCAGAAAAACTGGCGGGTTGGCTGATGCCGTTGTTTGCCTTTATTATTCCGGCTAAATACCGTCCGGTAAAAGCCAGCGAAGTAGCCAGGGCAATGCTCCATGCAGTAAAGCATCCAACATCGTAACAAAAAAATATATGCTGACCGGTATATATCCTCCAACAGTGGACCGGTTCTATGGTTACAATATCTCAAATTCCTGTACGTTATTGTTATATCACGGTCTGGACACCGGTCTTACGGACAAAACAAAACCACATGAGAAAAACAACCTTCCTGGTTCTGGTCAGCCTGCTTCTTTGCACCACCATTTTTGCCCAAAAGGAAAAAAAATCCTGGTTCGGCATTAAAGGCGGATTTAATCATACGGTCATAAACGGAATTGAAACAGATGGCGATAAAACCGGCTTTATAGGATCCACTTTATATGGAGGACTTTTCACGGAGAACCATATCGGCGCGACCACTTTATTAATGAATGAACTTATCTTTTCCTGGGTAAATGACTGGCATTTTATTGAAGCCACGATTCACCTCAAACAAATGTTGAATGATCGTGTCGCCGTATTCCTGGGTCCAAAACTGGATATTGCAGCCGACAAATTTGACAGTCAAAAACAAAGCAAATCTGGCTTTACCGGTATATCAATAGAGACTGGTGCCCAATACTTTTTGACTAATCAAATCTTTGCTGAGGGGCGTTACTCCATCGGACTGTCCAGGCAATTCAGAGATCAATTTTTTGATATCAATGATGGCCGAAGAAATAACCTACGGTTTGGAGTAGGATTCAGGTTCTGACTACTACGTACAGTAAGGGCAGTTTCCTGACATCTGACAACAGACATCTGACAACAGACATCTGACAACTGATCAGACCGCATCCACATCCGCCACTACCGTTACACTCCGGAAAGATTTTTCATTGTGCAGCTCAGCGACCTGTTCCACAATATCTTTTTTACATTGATTGATTGTCTTTCCGTCGCGGGGAAGCTTGACCAGCAGTTCCATCAGGAACTGGTTACGGATACGGCCGATCACCGGTTCAGCAGGGCCTACCAGGAAGTTGCTGTATTTGACTTTTAAACGGTTGGTGAACGTCACGGCGGCCCTTTCCACCACTTCCCTGAACTTATGTTTAAACGTCAGGTGAATGGTCCTGGAAAAAGGAGGATATGCAAATTCTTTCCTTTTTTTAATTTCTTCATTAAACATGGCCTTATAATCATGACGCTGCACGATCTGCAATAAGGGATGTTGTGGTTGGGAAGTCTGCACCAGTACTTTGCCGGTTTCTTCTTTCCGGCCCGCCCTCCCGCTTACCTGTTCCATGAGCTGGAATGCCCGTTCATTGACGCGGAAATCGGCAAAATGCAGCAGGCCATCCGCATCCAGGATACCGACAAGATCCACATTATCAAAATCCAGTCCTTTCACCACCATCTGGGTACCCACGAGGATGTCAACCCGCTTTTGTTCAAACTGCTGAATCAGTATATCATGCGCATTTTTCCCCCGTACCGTATCCATATCCATCCGGGCCACTTTGGCTTCAGGGAAGGTTTCCTGTAACTGTTCTTCTATTTTTTCGGTACCGAAATTCCGTTGCAAAAATTTATCACTGCCACAGGCTGCACAGGTATACACCGGCGGGTAAGATGTACCACAATAATGGCAGACCAGTTTATTACTCAGTTTATGAAATGTCAGCGAAACATCACAATACTTACACTGGGGAATCCAGCTGCATACCCCACAGATCTGGTAAGGGTCATAACCACGCCTGTTCTGGAACAGGATCACCTGCCGGCCCCTTTCCAGCACTTCCTTCACCGACTCAACCAGGGCAGGAGACAAAATGATCTTAGATTTGTCTTTCTGCATGATACTCCGGGTATCCACAAACTGGATCGGGGGAAGTTGAAGGTCGCCGTATCGTTGTAATAATTCAACCAGCCCGTATTTATGCGTGACTGCATTATAATAACTTTCTACGGAGGGGGTTCCACTGCCTAAAACTGTTTTTGCCCCAAACAGGGAAGCAAAATAAATCGCGGCATCCCGGCCATTGTAACGGGGGGCCGGTTCCTGTTGCTTAAAGGAAGTATCATGTTCCTCATCACAGATAAGCAGTCCCAATTGCTGAAACGGGAGAAAAACTGAAGAACGGGCGCCAAGGATGACCCGGAGTTCACCGTTTTTCACTTTATTCCATATCTCCACCCGTTCATTCTGGGAAAACTTGGAATGATAGATACCAATATATCCGCCAAAATGTTTTTGCAGGCGACGGATCACCTGGGAAGTCAGGGCAATTTCAGGCAACATATATAATACCTGCTTGCCCTTCCTGATATAGTCTTCAATAAGTTTAATGTAAATATTGGTCTTCCCACTGGAAGTCACCCCATACAGCAGGCAAACCGGTTTTGCTTCCAATTGTTCCTTCACCTCCTGGAGTGCTTTATCCTGGGCGGCTGAAAGCTCAAAATCGATCGTGACATTCTTTGGCAGGTACCTGATCCGGTCCACCATTCGCTTTTCAGTTCGCAAAATATGTTTTTCCACCAGACCTTTGAGCTGGGCATCGGAAGCACCTGATTTTTTCAGCAGCGCTGATTTGGCGACTTCTCCCTCCGTTTTGACCAGGTGGAGGTAACTCAGCAGGAGCTCCATTTGTTTGGGGGCCCGGGTCCAGTTATTCAGCAGATCAGCCAGTTTGTCTTCGTTATCAAACTGCGGGCTGAGCAATACATAAGTTTCCTGTTTAGGTGTATAAGTCTCTTTCAGGGCTTCCCAGACAAAGCAAACTCTTTTATTAATCAGCCGGTTGATCACCGGGTAAACATGCGAAGAATCGAGTAATTGCTGCACCTCATTCAGGCTTAATTCCTTCTTCATCAGCAGGGCTTCTCCAATAATATATTCATCATGGTCGAGGGTGGTAAAATCATCCCCGAACTCCTCATTGAAAACCAGGATCGTTTCACTGGACAACTTGAAATGAGCTGGCAGAGCGGCCGCCATCACTTCTCCCTCACTACACATATAGTAGGATGCAATCCATTCCCAAAGACGAAGCTGTTCTTCAAACACCACCGGTTCTGCATCCAGCACATTCAGGATATCCTTGGTTTCAAAAAATTCCGGCTTCTCTTCATGCAGTCGTTTAATCACCCCGGCGTATTTCTTACTCTTACCCAGGTTTACTTCCACACGACAACCCGGCCTGGCCATTTCCTGCAAATGTACAGGCACCGACCAGGTGTAATTTTTAGGTAATGCTGCAGGTATTATTACTTCAGCAAACAAGTAATTATTTTTTTCATTAATAAAATCAGTTTCTTATGAAGTTTTGCTAAAAATCCAAGAACCGAAGACACCAATATCCAAATAAAAATCAAATCAAAAATCACAAAGCTTCCTTAGAAGATTTTGTTGAATCAAAAAACTTTCTTACGTAAGGTTGTTGACTCCCGACTCCCGGCTACTGACTCCCGACTTTCCTCCGCCATATTCCCTCAGCTTCGCCTCCATAATACCGAATACCTTCTCCTTTAAAACAGGTATTTCAGCAACCGTTAACCCTTCAACAGGAATTTCCGCTAAGTACAAAATCCGGCTGCGTCCGGGACTCATCTGAAAAATACTATCATAAGGCATGCGCCTGTAGGCATCGAGAAAAAGAACCGGTTTCAATGGGGTCTGGGTTTCGATAGCTAACCGGAAGGCTCCGTCATAAAATTCTTTCAGCGGCGAGGTGGTCATATTAAAGGTCCCTTCCGGAAATACCAGTACCGAAATTCCTTTCTGAATCATCGCTGCCAGTATCCGTAGACTTTTAGCACGGTTGGCCGCACAGCTCCGGTCAACGGTTACAATGGCATTACGGTAAATAAAACCAAAGACTGGGATTTTGCTCATTTCCACTTTCCCCAACGGCCTTATGGGCTGGCGAAACGCTTTTGGAATGATGGCAGCATCCAGGTAAGAAATATGATTACTGACAAAAATATACGCCTTCTTTTTATCATGGGGCTCTTCGTAAATTTTAGGATGAGGCATGGCGATCAGGAAAAACCAGGCATCTGCCCATATCCTGCAAAGACGCATGATCAGGTTGCCCCCTCTGATCCTGCCAAAAAAACTGGCCATGATACTGAATGGGAATAATACAAGCATGATCGCCACAAAGACCATGAATGCGTAAAGCGAATAAAGCCATTTCAACGGCTGTAGTAATCCCTTCATCTACTTCCGGTTTTTGAATTTATCATCATCGCCCGGGCAATCGCATTTAAAATCCGTTTCCAGGTCTATTACAGTTACCACCACCGTCTTATCATTGCATTGTGCATATACAATCCTTACCCGTTGGTCATCCAGGGTCTGGCCTTCCACCGCATAACGTGGACAGCGGGCATTCTGCAGATCACTTTTATTATAATTGATCTTCCCACCGCTCATAATCTCTTCCACTTCAGCCTGAGAGATCTTCCTGCATTTCATCCGGCATTTGGCATGTTCGGAGTATTCGAGGTAAGATATCCGTCGGTCAAATCCCTTATCCCGGTCTGTAGGATGGCTGGCCGGATCTTTTGGGCGGTTATTATCGGTGACTGCTGGCCGGGGTGCCGGAGCCGGACTGCTTTTACATTGCTTCACCACAATGATAACCAGCAGCATAAGGGCCATCAATAGATATGGAACCCATTTCTTATTCACGTTCAAACATTTCGATAAAATTAGGGAAATTGAACAGGATGGAATCAGTTTAACGCCTACCCATTTTACCGGCTGCCTGCTTCGCCGTATCTTTGCCGGCTCCCTGCCTGCAATGCGGCCTGATAAACTAAAATTGGCCCGGCAGACAAATAACAGCGGAGATCAGGCATGGCAGAATCCAGAACAGTCGCATTTCATACACTAGGCTGCAAGCTCAATTTTTCGGAAACGTCTTCTCTTTCCCGGATGCTGGAACAGGAAGGGTTTGAAAAAAAGGAGTTTGATGACCTGGCCGATGTATATGTCATCAATACCTGTTCTGTTACCGATAATGCGGACAAAGAATGCCGTCAGTTGGTACGCCGGATTCAACGTAAAGCACCGGAGAGTTTTGTGGTAATCACCGGTTGTTACGCCCAGTTGAAACCACAGGCCATTTCCTCAATACCAGGTGTGGATCTGGTATTGGGAGCGGCTGAGAAATTTAATATTGCCCGGCATATCCGCGAACTGGCCAAGGGGGATCCCGCAAAAATCTGTAGTTGTGATATTGAAGAAGTGACCGGCTTCCACTCTTCCTGGTCGGTGAATGACCGTACACGAACCTTCCTTAAAGTGCAGGATGGCTGTGATTATACCTGTTCTTTCTGCACCATTCCCATGGCCCGGGGCAAAAGCCGCAGTGACCGGATTGCCAATGTGGTCCGGAATGCGGAAGAACTGGCCGCCGGCGGGGTTAAAGAAATTGTGCTGACAGGGGTCAACCTGGGCGATTTTGGAAAAGGCCCGGATGCTGTGGGTGGCGCAGGGAGTATCAGCGACCGGGAAGAGAATTTCTTTGAACTGGTAAAAGAACTGGATCAGGTAACCGGAATCAGCCGGTACCGGATATCGTCTATTGAACCCAACCTGCTGACAAATGAAATCATTTCGTTTGTTGCTAACAGTGATAAGTTCATGCCCCATTTTCATATCCCCCTGCAAAGCGGGAGTAATAAGACGCTTGGAGCCATGCGGAGACGGTACAAACGGGAACTATATGCTGACCGGGTCAGCCTGATCAAAAAACTGATGCCGCATTGTGCGATCGGGGTGGATGTGATTGTTGGTTTTCCCGGGGAGACTGCAGATGATTTTAAAGAAACTTTTGAATTTCTGCATTCGCTGGATGTTTCGTATCTCCATGTATTCACTTATTCTGAACGTGACAATACCCAGGCGCTGGAGATAAGTCCGGTGGTCCCCATGCATGTACGCCATGAAAGAAACAAGGCCTTACGCAATCTTTCTTATATGAAGATGCAGTATTTCACCGAACAGCATAGCGGGCAGACCCGTAAAGTATTGTTTGAGCATCACGATAAAAGCGGCATGATGGAAGGATATACAGATAATTATATACGGATCAGCACACCCTGGCGTGAAGAATGGGTAAATAATATTGTTTCATGGAAAATTTAGACAAAGCACTTAAATTTACAGCCCGAATTTAAAGGATAAAAAAGGAACGTTAGCTCAGTTGGTTCAGAGCATTACTTTGACAGAGTAGGGGTCACTGGTTCGAGTCCAGTACGTTCCACCTTCGCCCTCCGAAGCGATTAGCAAAGGAGGGTTTGTTCTCCGAAGCCAGGCGCAGGAGAGCCGAGCCCTTTCAGAACAAAATTCTGAGAGGGCTTTAATTATACGCTAATGTCAGGCAGAATAATTCAAAAGTAAAAAGTCAAAAGTAAAAATCTACAGCAGATAATGAACTACATATCCTGAAACTGACTGCCGGCTGCCCACTGCCAACTGTCTGCATAACTTTCTTTTCCTTCCCGCTGCAACTTTCCTACATTTAAGTTGTCTTTATACAGTATGCAGAAGTACCAGGTAACCATACAATTTGAAATGAGTGAGGCATTTATGGAACAGGTCCCACCCCACCGTACCTATATCAATTTCCTGATTAATAAAGGCACGATCGAACATTATGCCGTGAGTATGGAGAGCCACCGGTCATGGATCACCCTGAATGCAGAGAATAAAAATGAGGTCGAAAAAATCCTGAAAAAATCACCCTTATGTCCATTCTGGACCTATGAAATAGACGAGCTTTTCGTACTGGATGGTCAGCATTACCGCCTTCCGGAAGTCAACCCAAACTAGTGTTTACCCTTATTTTTCATAGCCCACCTGGGTTTTTGCTTCAGTACTTTTTGATATACCGGGCAGGTTGCGGCATGTGCACCTGGCAGGTAACCTGTACTCATCAAAAACTCGTTTACAATCTCTCCTCCCGTAAACCGGAATTTTGTTTTAAAGAGCTTTACCCACTCCTCTTTAGTCAGCGGGTGATTCAGATCAAGCCAGTTCAAAAAGGACCCGTGTTCCCTCTGTAAAAGCAGGATTTGCCCGGCATTATATACAGCAGCTTCCACTTTTAACCGGTTCCGGATGATACCCGGATCCTGCAATAAAAGTGCTTTCTTCTGATCGTTGTATTTTGCCACTTTATCAATCCGGAACCCATCATAGACCTTAAAAAAATGCTCTTTCTTTTTCAGAATCGTTTCCCAGCTTAGCCCGGCCTGGTTAATTTCCAAAACCAGGCGTGCGAAAAGAAGGTTATCATCATTGATCGGGAAGCCATACTCCAGGTCATGGTATGCATGATGGACGGTATTTTTTCCCTTTTTTCCCACAAAGTCACAGTAAGTAGTTGCCATAAAATGAAAATTCTATAAAATATTTCCTTTTATTAGTAAAATTTGAAAGTAATTTTACTTTTCTCTCAAATTTAATTTTTGTATATAGTTTATTTTAATAATTTTAACAGGAAATCCTTCCTGTCAAAACCAATTTTGAACTTCGTACTCTTCCCTACGCTATTAAAAATCTAAAATTTGAATTTCATGAAAATTCTTTACAAGAACTGTCAGTCTGTTTTTTCAAAATCCGGTTGGAACCGGATTAACCTTGCTATTTTACTGGTAGTATTTATTTCTGCAGGAAAAACAGTTTCGGGGCAGAATGCGCTTGACTTTCCAACAGGCGCAGCCGCCAACACCAACTATGTGAGCCTTCCCAATCTAATTCCGAGTGGTTCTTACACAAAAGAAGCCTGGATTAACGGGCGCTCATTTGCATCAGGAACAAATAATATTCTTTCCGGAACGAATTCCGCTTTCTGGGTTGTGGGCGGGCAATTATGTGCCGGGCACAATGCTGTTTACACGGCAATCTTTGATATTACCGGTTTTAGTACAAGCCAGTGGTACCATGTGGCGGTAACCTACGATGCGGGCACCAATTTTATGCAACTATATGTTGACGGTGTAGCGATTGGTGGAGCCGGATCCGGAAACCCGGCCGGTGCATATAGCGAAACGAATCTTTATATCGGAGCATTCAATGATGGCTCTCAGATTGCCTACCAATGGGATGGTCAGATTGATGAAGTACGGGTATGGAATATAGCCCGTACAGCTACGGAAATCGCCAACAACCGTAATTGTGGTTTAACAGGTGATGAACCCGGATTATTAGCTTATTACCGGTTTAACCAGGGTGTTAGCGGCGGAAATAATGCCGGAGTGACTACCTTACTGGATGCATCTGACCGTTGTTTACCCAATAATGGGACACTTCAAGGCTTTACGTTGAACGGAGCCACATCAAACTGGATGGCTGAAGCTGGATTTGGTCATGGCGTGGCTGGCACCTGTGCCGGTTCTTTCCCGAATATAAATGTATCCGGAAACGGAAATTGCATCACTACCGGAGACATTACTCCTTCCCTGGCTGATTTCACTGATTTTGGCACAGGCACTGCAACTACCAGAACCTTTACGATTCAAAATACCGGCAATGCTAACCTGACCTTTACCGCCCCGACTATAACCGGTGTGAATGCTTCAGAGTTCTCGGTTACTGCGGCCCCCACTTCACCGGTAATTGGCGGTGGTTCAACCACATTTGATATCACGTATACTCCAAGTTCAGCCGGTCCTAAAACGGCTGTGGTAAATATTGCCAGCAATGATGGAGATGAAGCAACATACACTTATGAAATAGGTATCTTCAGTACGCTCCCGGTTACGTTCAAATCATTTACTGCGAAGAAAGAAGGGATGCAGTCCCGTCTTTTCTGGACTACATCCACTGAGATGAACAATCTTGGATTTGAGATCCAGCGTTCCACGAATGGCCTGAACTGGTCTGTTATTGGATTCGTCGCCGGTGCCGGCAACAGTGATATCGAACGCAGCTATTCTTTTAAAGATGCAAGTCCTGTTAAAGGAGTGAATTACTATCGCCTGAAACAGGTGGATAGTGACAGTAAATTGAAATATACAGATATCAGGACCCTGACATTTGCCAGCGATAAAACACTGGTATACCCGGTTCCCACAAGAGACCTGGTAACTATTGAACTGGCTGATAACCGCCTGATCGGTACGATTGCCTATCTGTCCGATATGCAAGGCAAACTGATCCGCCAGATTTCTGTAAGTTCTATGCAACAGTCCGTATCCCTTACCGGATTACAGGCTGGTATCTATTGGATTAAAATGGCTGATGGGGTAACTCATAAACTGATCAAACAGTAATTCAAAATATTGTAAAAGAAAAAGGCTGCACTTCATCGTGCAGCCTTTTTTTTAGCAAAAAAACAGAACAAAAAATTGATAAATATTTTGTCTGAAAAGCCCACAACCCCTATCTTTGCCGTCCCTAAAACGGGAGTTTAGCTCAGCTGGTTCAGAGCATCTGCCTTACAAGCAGAGGGTCGGCGG
>CAZYTV010000105.1:0-13956 GCA_964650455.1 uncultured Chitinophaga sp.
ATCTCGGATGTTTCATCGTCCTCGGCAATCAGTATTTTAAGGTTTTTTATGTGAATTGGTTTTTTCATGTTTATCTTTTTTTGAATTGATTTTTGTGTATGGACAAAGATAGGTTTTCAGCATAAATAGTTGCCTATTGCGGTAAGGTGGGGCGAATAAAGGGTTTGGGGGGTGCCGAAATGGCTTCCAGAAAAGCCCGCAGGTCTTTCTGCTCTTTTCCACTGAGGTTCAGGGGTCTGAATACTCCATTGGGGGCCGGACTGTTCAGATGAAAGCGGTATATGATGCTGTCCATATTATTTTCAGACCCATCGTGAAACCAGGGACCGGTCTGCATCACATCCCGCAGTGCAGGGGTTCTGAACTTCCCGGTATCGGCATCCCGGTGGGTGACCTTATATAACCCGATATCCTTTTTATCAAAAGGGTTACTGATCAGGTTGCCGGTATAGTGAAACTGATTGTCGGTAAACATCGGCCCGTTATGGCAATTGAAACACCGGGCCTTGGTACGGAACAGGTGAAGTCCCCTCAATTCACTTTTACTTAAAGCGCGCCGGTCTCCTTTTACAAACCGGTCAAAACGGCTTTCGGCACTGCTGACGGATTTTTCAAAAACCGCTAAGGCCTCAGTCATCCGGTCTGGATTAATATGCTCCGAACCAAATGCTTTTTTAAACAATTCGGTATAGCCTTTAATCCGGCGGAGTTTGCGCATCACATCGGGCATCTCGCTGTTCATTTCCGCTTCACTGATGATGGGAGCAAAAGCCTGGTCCTGCAGGTCACGGGAACGCCCATCCCAGAATAATTTTTTATAAAACCAACTGTTCTGGATGGTTGGTGCATTGCGTTTTCCCATAGCTCCTTCATGACCGATTGACCGGGGTTTCGCATCTGTCCAGCTTAAAGCCGGATCATGGCAGGTGGCACAGGATATTTTTTCGGAACTGCTGAGCCTTGGTTCAAAAAAGAGGGCTTTGCCCAGTTCAACGATATTATTGACTGAATCATTATTCAGGTCCAGCGGTACCGGGGGCAGTGGGGACAGTTCGGTCCAGTTTACCCCTGTATCCACCCAGGGGGCCGGCCATTCCGCTGCCGGGCGGGAATATTGATGACGGAGGCTTTGTCTTGTAAATGAAATACAAAACAAAAGACTTACTGCAATAAAAAGAGTAATGCTGATTTTTTTCATGCCTGGGAAAGCCAAAGAAAATAAAAAGGACTGTAAATGAATCCTGATTTTAGTCATTAAAATTGTCAGATAAAACCCCGGCAGTTTTTCGCCCCGCATTTACAGGGAAGTGTTCCTTCATGATGCGTTTCACCATAATCACAACTCAGCTCCTCTCCTTTTTTAATATCCCGAAGTGCATAAAACTCCACCCGGTCTTTCATGACCCGCAGGTAGGTATTGGGTCCACAGGAGTGATTGATAAATCGCATATCGTTGGGGTTTGCAGAGGCGTTCAGGGCCAGGTTATTGTCCAGTTCCACCAGGTTGATGACTTTGAGGTTTTTGATCAGCCTCATCGCTTCTTTCATCGTGATGATCACCCCGCCCAGGTCCCCGATTTTTTTACGGGCCGGAATCCGTTGCAGGGCATAAGCCCCTTTTCCGGCAATCCGGCTTTTCCCCACTTTAACGGGATAATAAATATGATAAGCAGGAGTAACAGGTTGTTTGGGCATCGTATTATTTTATCCGGTTCACTTTTTGTTCGAGCGGACTGCGGCTGCCACCGGCGGAAGGAACGGCCACATGCCCAATATAAAAGAATCCGAGCAGTTGATCGTCTTCTCCCAGTCCGAAAAACGATTTCGCTTCTTCTTTATAGGTAACACCTCCGGTGGTCCAGTAACCACCGAGTCCGTAGGCGGTTACTGATAAATAAATATTCTGAACGGCGCAAGCCACCGCCTCAATGTCTTCGATCTCCGGTATATTTTTCAAAGCAGATCGTTTCATGCCGATGGCAATGATATGGGAGGCTTTCAACGGCTGCTGCTGCATTTTAATAAAAGTCGCTTCTTTAAAATTATCCCCGGTGGTGGCTTTATATAAACTGCTTTGAAATGCGGCCAGTTTTTGCAATCCCTCTCCACTGAAAACTGTAAACTGCCAGGGTTCAGTCCGGCCATGATTGGGTGCCCAGCAGGCATTGACCAGTATCTCATCTATAATTGATTCATCCACCGGTTTACCCGCCACCAACTGGTCCGGAAAAACAGAACGGCGGCTGCGGGCGAGTTGATTAAATTCTTCAGGAAGCATACCAAAAGGTTTTGGCAAAAATAAAGTGCTGCCATATATGACAGCACTTTATTTATATAAGGCTAAAAAACCGGCACTATTTAATCTGTAAACTTATGACCGGCATTGACCCAGTTCGTAATAACGAGCTTTTCTGCGGCAGTTAATAATGCCTGCGGGCTCTTCGGCATTTTTGTCATGGTGTATAGTACACAGGATTTATTGATTTGAGTCCAGTAGGTAACAATACTGCAATCCTGATCAAAATTATATCCCGCGGCACTGGCGCCATTCATATGACATCCAGATCCGTTACAGCGGGTTGAAATCAGGTTTCTCATTTGTGTAAACATAGGTCCTGCCGGGGCCGATGCCACAACTGCTGACGTGGTATTGGTACAACCGTTGGCATCCTTTGCTCCGACAGTAAATGTACCTGCTGTTAGTGTTGAGAATATGTTACTTGCCTGGTATGCCCCGCCATTAATGTTATAAGTAAACCCGGTTGATCCGGTGGCTGTTACTGTAATTTTACCGGATGCCGGTGTCAGGCAGGGGGTATAATTAACAACCACGTTGGTCAGTGTAATGGTGGTACCTGTACATGGATTAGTCGCAGTTAATGTTACCTGTGCACTTCCCAGGCAACCGGCTGAGCTTTTTGCAGTAACGGTATACGTGCCTGCGGCCAGGCCGGTAAAACTATTAGACGCCTGGTAGGCCCCGGTATTAAGACTGTATGTAAACCCGGTAGCCCCACTGGCTGTTGCCGTGATCGAACCGTTGGACTGACCGGTTGCAGGATTTACTTTTGCCAGTGAAACTGTAATGGTCACCCCGTTACATGGATTAGTTGAGCCCAGGGCTACCGTTGTGGTCCCGGTGCACCCGTTTGAATTCTTTGCTGTTACAGTATAGTTACCCGTGGCCAGTCCGCTGAAGGTTGCAGATGACTGGAATGCCCCATTGTTAAGGCTATAGGTAAACCCGGTACCCCCGGTAGCAGCAGCCGTAATAGAACCGTTTGACTGCCCGGTGGTGGGATCTGTTTTTGTCGTTGTAACTGTAATGGTTACCCCGGCACAAGGATTATTGGTTCCTATGGTTACCTGGGTGGTACCCATACAACCCGCAGCATTTTTAACAGTAACGGTATAATTGCCTGCCGCCAGCGCGGAAAATGTATTGGATGACTGAAATGTGGTACCATTGATACTGTAAGTCAGTCCTGTTCCACCAGTGGCAGTTACCGTAATGGTTCCGTTACTGATACCTGGGGAAGCATCTGTTTTTGCAGCGGATACTGAAATTGTAACTCCGGCACATGGATCATTTACATTTATGGAAACCTGGGCAGTATCGGAACAATCCCATCCGTTTTTCACCACCACATTATAGGCCTGGAAAGGTGCCAGTCCGGAAAAATAACCGGTATCCTGGAAAGCTCCACCATTCAGGCTGTACCGGAAATCGGTACCGCCGGATGCGGTTGCAGAAATGGTGCCGTTTGAGGAGGCGCCTGTCGCATCCGTTTTAGTAACCGATAAAAATATCGGGTTCTTGGTACATGGGTCTCCGGGAATTTCATGTTGACAGGCCTGGATGACGAACATGGAGGTCACGGCAACAATAATTGTTGCCAACAGCAGGTTTTTCTTCATACTAGTTGATTTTTGATGATATAATAGCCCTTCAGGTGTCAGATCCTCTGTGGTTCGTAAGGAGAAAAAAATGCTGTGGCCGTATCAATTATTTATCTGATTTTTCTTTATGCTTGGGTTTTTTAATTTGAAATACTCTGGACAAATTGAAACCGAAACGAACTTCCGCTTTACCCCAACTGCCCGTGGTTTCAGTAATAAAGGCTCTTTCATTCATGCCTGTTGCGTTGGAAAAATGCAACTGGAAAACGTGACCCCCGGTTTCGATATCAAAACCAACTGATAACGGATGATAATACCCGCTGTCGGGCATCCCGATCAGCACATGCGAATAGTCCCAGGTAAAGGCAACCCGCTGTGATAATTTCAGGCGGCCACCCACCCCTAGTGCATAAATGTTATTGGGATCGGTTTCCAATGCCACCAGGTTCTGGTGCACCATGGTTGGTACAATCTGGAGGGTAAAGGTTTCACTGAACTTACGTCCGATGATCGCCTCAAAATAATATCCCAGCCGGGACGTAAAGAAATTCTGACGGGTCGGATCCGCCCAATCGAGCCCGTCCATGGTGATACCCGAAACAAAGGCCAGGGTTACGGGAGAATGCCAGGGGCCGGTCGACTGACGGACCGGTGCATATTTTAAAAAAGCATCGAGTTCTTTTTTATAGGTACTGCGTCCGATACCCACCATCAGGTTCTGCAGAATACCAAAATCAAATCCCATCCGCATACTGGCCTGGTCCAATCCGAAAAAATTCTTATACCCCTTATCCAGTTGTCCGAAACGGTGCAGGATCCGGAAGTCCATGGTTCCGGGATTCAGGAATTCCATGGAGTGCCCGTTGATGACCCTGGGCGACTTGAATGCATATTTGACTCTTTCCTTTTTAGGTTTCTCGTCTCCCAGTAATTTAAGTAAATCCTCATCCTGTGCCAGGAGGCTCGTTGTACCCAGGAGCAGTACCATTCCCAGCAAGGTTCGTAGCAAAAGCTTATTCATAGTTAATTGAATTAATCATTATTTATTTTAAAGGCTCCAGGGAACAAACCACATCGATTTTGGCTGTTTTAGCCACTTTGTCTGCCACCAGGCCGGGGATCGTCACACTATAATCAGACAGTAACGTATTAAAACTGGCCACCGCCTGGATTTTGCCGCCCTGTACGGTGAGCTTTCCGGTTGTTTCCACATCTCTTGAGACTCCATGCATGGTCAGTCTCCCTTTTACCGTTACGGTATAGGTACCCTCTTTACTATAGTTAACTGCATCATTATTGCTGACTGTGCCTTTAAATTCCGCTTTGGGAAACTTATTGCTCTCCACATAATTTTCATTGAAGTGTTCTTCCATCAGGGCTCTTTCAAAAAGAAATCCTTTCATTAAAACGGCAAACTGCATGGCCCCGGTTTTTGTATCCAGCACACAGGTAGCGGTTTTATTCACGCCTTCGATTTTTTCAGGAGAGGTGGAAGTGGTGGCATCAAATGTGATTCTGCCGGTCTTTGTAAAATATTTCTGTGCTGAGGTACTGAGGGTGAACAGCAGTGCAGCTGTTGCCACTAAAAAATAATGTTTCATGTTCATTGCTTTAGGTGTTGTTTGTATGTTTTTACTTCTTGTCAATTACGGCCCTGTTCAGGATCAGGTCCGAACCGAGCATTTCATCTGCATTATAGCCGGTACAGATTCCTTTCAGTACGGCTTTTGTTCCTTTGACCAGGGAAGCGGCCTGTGCATTATGGACACTGTCCATGCTGAACCGCACCGATGACATCGAAGCGGTATCGCCTAGTACTACTGAGTAAAACCCTTTGTCATCCTTAATCAGGTCTTTAACCAGTCCATCAATTTTCAGCACTTTGCCCAGGTATTTTGCATTAGCTGCCTTTTCATCTTTCAGGTATTCATCCAGTATGGCCGTTGCCGGGGCTGTAAAATCGGCTTTGAGGTCTGCGGTATCTTTTTGCTTCCGGTTGTATTCCTTATAAGCATAGAATCCGCCGGCAGCACCTGCGATGAGCAGTATGCCAATGACCCAGATGATTATTTTTTTGCGTTTCATGTAATGATGGTGTTTTGTGCTTCGGCAGGCTCATGGTTCGATAAACTCACCATGACAGGTGATGTTGTCACCCTGAGCGTGTCGAAGGGTGATTTAGTTAATTGTTCAGGGTGCCACTGTCGATCCATTTTTTAATTACGGCAATCTGGCAATTCGTCATTTTGGCCATTCCCTGCGGCATGGGCGAATAGCCTGATGCGTGGGCAATGGTGCCATAGAGTTTACCATTCAGGGCCATTGCTTTATCAGAAGTATAGGTCCCCATCAGTTGGTTACCAGAAGGGAAACCTCCGGTATGGCAACTGTAACAGTATTGTTGCAACAGGGGCACTACTTTCTGCGCATAAGAAACGGTACCTGTTGAATCCGTACAGGGTCCTGCATTTCCGCTATACAGCAGATCTGCCTTATCATAATAACAGGAGCTGACTCCAACAATGGTCATTAACAGGAGGGCAGCAAGGGATATTTTCATTTTCATGCTTTTCATTTTAATTGTTCAGGGATCCGGCCGTTATCCATTTTTGTACCTGGGTGATTTCGCAATCAGACATCTTTGCTGCATTTTTCGGCATAGGGGAAAAACCCGACTGATGTGCTACTGATCCGTATAATTTTCCGTTCAGCGCGATTACTTTCACGGCGTTATATGTGGATACATCAATATTGCCGCCCAGGTTACCCGGGTTATGGCAGCCAACACACTTATTATCCATAATAGGCTTAATAGCACCACTATAGGTATAAGTCGCAGTATCACACCGACCGGCACAACTGTTGTTTTTAGCGCCTTGGTTGATCCACTTCTGAACCATTGCTTTCTGAGCGGTGGTAAAAGCGGGCATCGGGGGAGGCGGCATACGGTCGCTTCCGGTTTTGATAATTTCCTTATACAGCTTACTACCTGACGCATTACCTGCAGATACATAGCGCATGATCTTAGTATACGAAGTCAGATCCACTCCTTCTGCGTGGGTAATAACATCATGACATCCGCTCATGGTACAATTAGAGGAGATCAGTGGCATGATATCATTCACAAAATAGACGGTATCCGGGCTGCAGGTATTTACAGAACCTGTTCCGCCACCACCCGTTCCACCACCGCCGGTGCCGCCGCCACCACTGCCCGGATAAAGGATTTCATGCTGACAGGCATTCAGGATGACCAGCGCGCCGGCCAGCAATCCGATTGCATAAATGAATTTGCGTTTCATAATCGTTGATTTGATTTTATAAGAGCACGGATTCCGGTCACCCTTTTAAATGCTGTATTAGTAATCAGCATAGGGCTTCTCGTAACCGGTTCGTCCGAAAAAAATGAGTGAAAAAAAGATGGTGTTTACACCAGTCGCGGAGGTTGTAATACGATGGGTAAAGGGATATTGGGGATAGGGCCGGATAAGTGTGAAACGAAAGACCGGGTTTCCCATAAGTAAATATCGTTGTCGGGCAATGCTTTCAACATCGGCGAATAGACCACACATGCTGTATTCTGACGAAGATTATGACAGGGCAATTGTTGATCCTGATCATTGTCTGTGTCAGTACCATCATCTCCACCATAATGCATGAATATAAAATCCATAAAGCTTAACGAAGGATCATTTTGCCGGTGCTGCGTGAAATGATCAAGAAGTTTGGGTAGTTTAAATGCCTGGCCCGCCTCGGTATTTCCGAGGAGATGGAGACTAATCAGGAGTATTGCCAGTTTTTTACGCATTTGTGACAATCAAATATTCAAAAATGATGCCATGTGAAACGTAACGCATGTCACACAAATCTTATTGCATGAAAAATAAGTATTGTCCGCAGTTTAAACCGCATTTAACGAATAAGTGTTAGCGAAAAAACACGCAAATCAACGGAAAAGCAATTCACAAGGCTTTAAACCTGTGTGCTTTTTGAATGCAGTAGAGAAGTGTGAAATTGAGGAATAGCCCAGCATCATGGAGACTTCGGTCACGCTTAACCCTTTCTCATAGAGCAGGTATTTGGCATGTTCCATCCGCTGACTTTGATAAAAGTCAAACACCGTGGTGCCGAACAGCTCTTTGAACCCTTTTTTAAGGTAACATTCATTGATCGCCACTTTACGGCTGAGTTCCTTAATAGTGATCGGCTCGCCGATATGCTGAATCAGGATTTCACGGGCTTTGACGATTTTTTCACGGTCAGCTTCATTGGCCAGGAATTTACAACTGATTACATCGATTTCTTTTTCACCCAGCATACAATCCAGGGAATAAAGCAGCAGCATCTGGGTCTGTGCATTAATATAGATATTCTCGAGACTGTCGCTATAGGTATGATTCAGCACCCCTTCCAGCACCATACGGGTTTTGCCACAAAGCGGGAGAATCTTCGTGAAGGAGGAATTATGTTTGAAATTGAGGATATTTTCGGTCAGGACCGCATTTCCTTTACGGGGTTTTACAAACTGGCTCAGGTGAGTGGGTGAAAAACGAAAACTCACCACATCAATACTTTCCACCCGTTCCATACAGGATTTGGAGGCATTAAACTGGCAGAGATCACATTCTGTGTCTTTCTTCCGGCAATACACATTGCCACTGACACAGAACTTCAATTCCAGGTAATTCTCTTTTGGCTCCGCCTTTGTATAATGATAAACCAGCATCCCGGTATCTTCCATATTCCACTGTGGGTGCCGGCGGTACCGTTGGATAGAATACTGCACCGAACCGGGAATCTGCTGTTCCCTTTCCTGGAGCACAGAAAATTCGTCCTGCATCAGGCTTTGCTTGTAGGCCAGGGTTAATATGTCCGGAGGCGTATGCATGGAAAGTACAAATTTACTGCATCTCCCTGACTTTAATGGTGGAACACCGGCTGATCCTGATCAGGCACTGATTTTTAACAATATATGCGTAAAAAAACTTCTGTTTTAGCCGCTAAAAGCTAACTTTGCCCGACCGCTATAGGCGGGTTTATTGCTTAATGATTCATCCTCACACATATATACACCCCAACGCCAAACTTGCCACAAATGTGAAAATCGACCCGTTTACGGTCATTCACCAGGATGTGGAGATCGGCGATGGCACCTGGATTGGTTCTAATGTGACCATTATGGAAGGCGCCCGGATCGGTAAAAACTGCCGGATTTTCCCCGGAGCAGTTATAGCTGCTATTCCGCAGGACCTGAAATTCCAGGGTGAATACTCCAATGTATATATTGGTGATGGGACCACGATCCGTGAATTTGTCACCATCAACCGGGGGACCAAGGACCGGGAGAAAACCGTCATCGGAAAGAATTGCCTGATCATGGCTTATTGCCATTTTGCCCACGACTGTTTTGTAGGTGATAATTGTATTACCAGCAATAACACCCAGGTAGCCGGTCACGTAACGATTGGCGACTGGGCAATTATCGGTGGTATGTGTGCCGTGCACCAGTTTGTAAGAATCGGTGCCCATTCTTTTATCAGCGGAGGTTCACTGGTGGGTAAAGATGTGCCCCCCTATATCAAGGCCGGACGTACCCCTCTTAGTTATGCCGGGGTGAATTCAATCGGACTGAAACGCCGGGGCTTCAATGTAGAACGGATCAATCATATCCTCGATATTTACCGCGTATTATATAATAAAGGCATGAATACCAGCCAGGCTATTGAATACCTCGAAGAGGAAATGCCTGCCACCGATGAACGGGATGAGATCGTCACTTTTATCCGGGAAAGCGGCCGGGGCATTATCAAACGCTTCACCAAAGGCAGCAATGATGACGATCTCCCTATCTGAAGCCGGAAAGCGCTTCAACCGTGACTGGATCTACCGTCATTTCACTTACCAGTTTACCAGCGGCAACTCCTATGCCATCACCGGACCGAATGGCTCCGGGAAAAGTACCTTATTGCAGGCACTGAGTGGTTCTATGCTGATTAATGAAGGCACTATTGACTGGAATATGAATGGCAAAAAACTGGATCCCGAAATGATCTACAGTCATGTTTCCATCTGTGCTCCTTATCTCGAACTGATTGAAGAAATGACCCTGCAGGAATTCCTGGATTTTCATCAGGGCTTCAAACCATTTCTGCCCGGACTGAGTGCTCCTGATATCATTGCCCGGATCGGATTGGAAAAAGCCATTAACAAACAGATTCGCAATTATTCCTCCGGTATGAAACAACGGGTTAAACTGGCCCAATGCATTCTCTCGGATACATCAATCGTATTACTGGATGAGCCCTGCACCAACCTGGATGCAGCAGGTATCTCATTATACCTCTCACTGATTGCTGATTATGGTAAAGACCGGCTGATCGTGGTGAGTAGTAATGACGAGACGGAGTATTCCTTCTGCAAACAGGTAATTAATATCAGTGACTACAAGTTGAAAGGTTGACAAAATACAACGTAACAAGTTGATAAGGTGGATTTCTAAGATGGCTTCCATGTCAACCTGTTAACCTGTCAACTTATCAACTTTCGACTGCCATCAGCTGATTTATATTCCAATAAAAGACAAGCATGTCTTTTATCATGTACTCCACTGATTTGAATCAATAGGCCTCTAAACATTCCGCCATTATATTTGCCCCCGTGAAAAAGGGGATCGCGTTTATATTATTACTGTTGTTTACGATGCAAACCTTCTATGCATCCGGTTTCACGGTATGGTTTTATGCCAACCGTAAAGCGATCGCCAAAGAACATTGTATCAATACAGACCGGCCTGAACTGAAATGTGACGGTAAATGTTTCCTGAATATGAAAATGCAGGAAGCCAATCAGCACGAGGATGAAAACGCACCGCTGCATGTCAAACAACTTCTCGAAGGCAGCCCCTTTACCCTTTTCAATACTGATCATCAACTGAGCGCTCCGCAATGCCGGATCGAACACCAGCCTGTTTATACCACTCAGTACCATTACCAGCACAGCGCCTCAATCCTCCGTCCTCCGCTACAGGCGTAATCGTTTTCCTGCTTTTACTGACTTCTGATGCCGTTGCCCCGCAACTGCTATACGTTCATGCTATTCATTAAACTAATTATTTCAAAACTGATTTATGAAAAAATCATTGTACCTCCTGCTGTCCGTATTTGTCCTTTGCATCCTTGTTTTCCTGGCTTCCTGTACAAAAGATAAAGTGGAACAGGATCCGACGGCCGGTCTCACCAAAATCACCGAAGGGTATGCCGCCGGGGCAGCCACCAAAGTAGAAATCTATACCAAGGGAACTTCCCTGGCTACCGGTTATACCTGGTTTTATATCGCGCTTTATGATTCGATTACCGGTAAACGGATTGACCATGCACTTATTCAACTGACCCCGATGATGGATATGGGTACCATGCAGCACTCCGCGCCCTTTGAAAATCCGGTTTCCACTGAGGCAGAAAACCATCTGTTCCCCTGCAGCGTGACCTTTATCATGTCTTCGATGGGTGGTAGCTGGAAACTGAATATTGAAGTAGATAACCAGGAGAATGACCGGGAAGGAATGATCAGCATCCCCCTGACCATTACCGAACCGGCCAGTTCCAGGCAGAAATCATTCACGGCTTCCCATAACGGGGCAAAATACTTTATCTCCCTGATCAGTCCCACAGTTGCCAGTTCCAAAGTTGGCATCAACGAAATGGAGATAGCTATCTATAAAAAGGCCTCAATGATGAGCTGGCCCGCCGACAGCAGCCTTTCTGTGATCCTGACACCTGAAATGCCCACGATGGGACACGGTTCTCCTAATAATATAAACCCGGTGCATACAGGCAATGGACATTATAAAGGCAAAGTGAATTTTACCATGACCGGCCTATGGCGGCTGAACCTGGACTTTATGTCCGGAACTGCCGTAGCGGATTCCACACAATTTTTCGATGTACAATTCTAGCAGTTAAGAACAACAGCGGGCGGGTTCTCCCGCCTGCTTTTAAATATGTAAACGATGAAACAATACTTTTTTATACTGCTGCTTTGCACAAGCTTACTGGCCGGTGCACAAAACAATCCATCCTCCCTGAGCGATGACAGTACCCGCAGTATTGAACTCCGGGAAATACAAGTCAGCAGCAGGGAACGCAGTGACCGGCAACGAATGTTGCAGTTTTACCGCAGCAATCAATCCTCGGGTCTGGAGGATATCCTTTCCCGCCTCCCGGAAATGTCGCTCATCCGCAGGGGCACTTATGGTATGGAGCCGGCTATCCGTTCTTTATCAGGCGGACAAATCAATGTACTCCTGGATGGTATGCGGATACATGGTGCCTGCACGGATAAAATGGACCCCGCCACTATTTATATAGAACCGCTGAACCTGGACCAGTTACAACTGCAGACCGGCACACAGGGATTTATCAATGGATCAGCCATTGGCGGCACCGTGAACCTGAAGATGGCAACACCGACCTGTCATACAGAGAAAAAACTAAGCGGGCTTTTCAGCAGCGGCTATCAGTCTGCCGCTAAAAATTTTTATGAGGCCCTGCAACTAAACTATAGTACGGGCAAATGGTCCCTGCTGGGCACCACCACCTGGCGTAAAAGCAGTGAATACCGGAGTGGCGGCGGAGAACGAATCGCTTTTTCCCAATATGAAAAAGTGAATTATTCTTTTTCTGCAAAATACCAACTGAACCAGCATAGCAGTATCAAGGCAGATTATATTGGTGATCATGGCTGGAATATCGGCTACCCGGCCCTGCCGATGGATGTGGGTTATGCCGTCGCCCGGATCGGCGCTGTCAGTTTTCAGCAGGAACAACCGGGACAACCGTTGTATAACCGGATGATAAAAATCTATGCCAACCAGGTACGTCATTATATGGATGATACCCAACGGCCCAATGTACCCATGCACATGGATATGCCCGGAACCAGTCTGACCTACGGTATGTATGCAGAAGGACAAATGAAACTTAACCGGGGACAACGGTTGCAGTTTATCGCTGATGCTTCTTCCACCCGCCTCCAGGCATCCATGACCATGTATGAACCCGGGCAGCTTCCGATGTATATGCTGACCTGGCCCGACAACCGAAAAGACCAGGCGGGTGCAGGGGTGAATTGGGAATACAGGGCCGACAGTAACTGGGTTTTGCAATCCGCCGTCCGGCTGGATTATATCAATACGGCATTAACCAGCCAGGAAGCAAAGGACCATATCAGCATCCTGGGTGTTACGGATGCAGGGCGCCGGGAACTGCTGAAGAATATTTCGTTTACAGCCACCCGGAAAATAAATCCCTGGATAAAAAGCAGCATTTCCCTTGCTTACGCGGAACGTATGCCGACCGCCACCGAACTGTATGGATTTTATTTATTCAATGCACAGGATGGTTATGATTACCTGGGTAACCCGGGATTAAAACCGGAACAATCCCTCCAGGGAGAATTTTCCCTTTTGGCCCATGACAAAAAAGCAAGGTTCAAAGCAACCGTTTTCTATAATCATATCCGGCATTTTATCAGTGGCGCCATTAATCCCGCATTCAGCACCATGACCATCGGTGCGCATGGAGTAAAAAATTTTACGGCCCTGCCCTATGCAAACCTGGCAGGGATCGAAGGCAGCCTGTTGCTGAAACCCGTTCCGCAACTGGATGTAGTATCCACCCTGCGCTATACGGATGGCAAAGACAATACAGGTGAACCGCTTCCCATGATCGCACCACTAAAAAATACCAGTTCAGTACGTTACCAGTTCCGCCGGATCTTTCTGCAACTGGAAGCAGAAGTGGCAACCGCTCAGCAGAAGATCAGCAGTAAATACGGAGAAGATGAAACGGATGGCTTTGCCCTGCTGCATATCAGAAGCGGTTTCCCTTTTCGGTTAGCTGGTAAAAAAAC
This sequence comes from uncultured Chitinophaga sp., assembly GCA_964650455.1. Lineage (GTDB taxonomy): Bacteria > Bacteroidota > Bacteroidia > Chitinophagales > Chitinophagaceae > JJ008. The sequence continues at coordinate 13,810 of CAZYTV010000105.1, forward strand.
AGACCTGCAGTTCGGTGTAGAAAATCTGTTTGATAAAAAATATCATGAACACCTGGATTGGGGGAATGTGGTAAGGCCCGGCAGGAATGGATACGTAATGCTGAAGTTTAGTTTTTAGTTCAACAGGTTGATAAGTTAACAAGTTGA
>CAZYTV010000106.1:0-13844 GCA_964650455.1 uncultured Chitinophaga sp.
TTGTTCAACCTGGGCAAAGCCTATATCCAGGGTATTGAGGATTGTAATGCCGGCACCAATACACTGGAAGAACTGCGGACAAAATATCCGGATTTTATGCCTATGGATGAGCTCCTTTTTAACCTTTATTATTGTTATAATAAAAATGGGGAAACGGCAAAAGCTGCAGCTGTGAAAAAACTGATGGGAGAAAAATTTGCCGCCAGCAACCTCACCACCATCGTCACTACCGGCAAAAATCCGGCAGATGCTGCTGGTAATACAACCGCCACAAAAACCTATGAACAGATATATGATCTTTTTATAGAGGGGAATTTTGCAGAAGCGATCACCCGGAAACGAGCAGCCGACAGTCTTTATGGTAATAATTTCTGGACTCCCCAGCTCCTGTATATTGAAGCCGTATATTATATCCGTCAACGTGACGACAACGCAGCAAAAAATATCCTGAGCTCGATCATCTCCCGTTTCCCCAATACCGGCCTGGCCGATAAAGCCAAAGGTTTACTTGATGTACTTGGCCGCAGGGCACAAATCGAAGAAGAACTGACCAACCTGCAGGTCACCCGTTATTCAGACTCGGGTAGTGTGGCTGCTGTTACAGCAATACCGGTAAACACGGTGGTCAAACCGGATACGGGTACCACCAAACCACCGGTTGCCGTAGTAATGCCCCCCGTGAAAAAAACAGTGACCGATACATTGAAAACAGCACCGGTGACAGCTCCGGTGGTGGCACCTGTGCCTTATGTGTACAGACCAGCCGATAAATACTATGTGGTACTGGTGTTGAATAAAGTGGATCCTGTATTTATGAACGAGGCCAAAAATGCCTTCTTCCGGTATAACCGGGAAACCTATTATAATAAAACATATACGGCCGATCTGTACCAGCTCGATGACGAGAACCGTTTGCTCCTGATGAGTTTCTTCAATGATGCCACAGATGCAGTCAGCTATGTGGAAAAAACAAAACCCAAAACCGCCTCTGACATCATTCCCTGGCTCAAAGGCGGTAAATATTACTTTACGATTATCACAGAAAGCAACCTGCAATTACTCAAAACCAGCAAGGACCTGGAAGCCTACAAAGGTTTCCTGGAGCAAAACCTGCCGGGTAAATTCTGAGGGAAAACCGGGGTGAACGCGGAAATCCCGCTTTAGTCCGGACTTTCGCAAAAATTTAAAGATCGGAATCCCCGGCCCGCCGGGTATTTTCTTATTTTCGGTTCTCCGATTCAAGCAGTTTGAACGGCAAACCACAACCATTCATCATCATATGAAAAAAGCGGTCCGGATATTCTGGCGAATTTTTTTTGGTGGCCTGGCGGCCTTTGTGCTGGTCATCGTACTGGCCAATTTCGGTGTTTTCGGGGCGATGCCTTCCATCAATGAATTACAAAACCCATCAATACTTCAGGCCTCTGAAGTATATGCAGAGGATGGCACCCTGATGGGAAAATATTACACAGAAAGAGGAAACCGCAGTAATGTAAAATACCGCGACATCTCCCCTTTTGTCATTGATGCCCTTGTTGCTACAGAGGACGAGCGGTTTTACAGTCATAGCGGAATCGACTTCCGTTCCACCATGCGGGCCATCTTCACATTTGGTTCTGAAGGGGGTGGCAGTACCATTACCCAACAACTCGCACTGAACCTGTTTAATGAACGGGCTTCCAATAAAGCTTTACGGGTTGTTCAGAAAGTAAAAGAATGGATCATAGCCGTGAAACTCGAAAGAAATTTCACCAAAGAGGAGATCATCACTTTATACCTCAATGCAGTACCCTTTGGCAATAATGTGTATGGTATCCGCAATGCCTCCCGTACTTTTTTCCAGAAAGAACCGGATCGTTTAACCGTGGAAGAAGCTGCACTGCTGGTGGGCATGCTGAAAGGAAACAGTATTTATAACCCGGTACGGAATCCCAAACTGGCCCTGGACCGCCGTAACACCGTACTGAGCCAGATGGAAAAAAACGGTAAGATCACCGCAGTTGAAGCAAAAAGAGTAAAGGCTTTGCCGATCAAGCTTAACTACCGTAAGCTGGATGAGAATACCGGCTATGCCCCCTATTTCCGGGAAGTACTGAAAGAAGAAATAAAAGATGCACTCAAAGATGTGGAGAAACCGGATGGCGGCAAATACAGTATCTATAATGACGGGTTGAAAATCTATACCACCATCAATGTGCAGATGCAGCAATATGCCGAAGAAGGCATGGCCCAGCAAATGGCCATGTTACAAAAGGGAATTAACCTCCGTTCTGATATGAAGAACGGAACCGTCTGGAAAGGACATGAAAAGCTGCTGGAGAAAGCCACCAAAGAATCGGACCGCTGGAAAAACCTGGAAGAAGATGGGCTCAGTGATAAAGAAATTAAAGCATCCTTCAATGTAAAAGTGCCGATGAAAATATTTTCCTGGAACAATAAACGGGAAAAGGATACCGTGATGACACCGATGGATTCCATCAAGTATCATTTACAGATGGAACAGGCAGGATTTATAGCGATGGATCCGGTGACGGGTGAGGTCAGGGCATGGGTAGGTGGTATTCATTTCAAAACCTATAAAAATGATCACGTTAACCTGAAAACTAAAAGACAGGTGGGATCAACGATCAAACCCCTGCTGTACACGCAGGCCATGGAAGAAAGAGGTTTCACTCCTTCCACGGAATGTGAAAATGTGGCGCAGTTTTTCCAGGGGAGCGGCTGGGTGCCTTCTGGCAAACAATGCGGAGGAGGATCAATGAGCATGGCCGATGCGCTGGCTTTTTCAAAAAACTGTGCCACGGCCTATATCATGAAACAAGTGGGGCCTAAACAGTTTTCTGATTTCCTGGCCCGTATCAATGTACCCACCCCGGTGCAGCCCTACCCCTCCACGGCGCTGGGTACTTGTGACCTCTCCATGTATGAAATGCTCTGGGCCTATACGATGTTTGCCGGCCGCGGGTTTTCCACAAAACCCTATTCGATCAGCCGGATTGAAGACCGGAACGGTAATGTGATCAAACGTTTTGATTACAGTGTGAACAGGAAGGAAGTAATCAGTGAAGCCACGGCATATACCATGGCACGTATGATGCAGGGAACCGTGGATAAAGGTACCGCCCGTGGAATGCGTACCCGGGTGGGGGCTGCGGAAATGGGAGGTAAAACAGGTACTACGGATGATAATGCGGATGCCTGGTTTATCGGTTATACCCCACAGTTACTGGCCGGCTCCTGGGTAGGCTTCGAATATACTTTTATGCACAACCAGGGCGATGGCAGCCGGATTGCCCGTCCAATAGCCGAATACTTTTTCCAGAAAGTACTTGCCGATAAAAAACTGGGAATTGAAAAGGACGCGAAATTCATCAAACCCGCCGACCTGGAAGAAGGCCCGAACAATGCCGATATCATTATCAGTGAACAGGACCCGGTACCGGGGGCTGAAGGAGTGGACCAGGGTGTGGGCACAGAACAGGATTACCAGATAAATGGGAATGAATATATCAGTCCGGAATCCACCCCGGTAAAAGAAGATGACAAACCCGCAAAAAAGGATACGGTAGTCAAAGCACCGGCAAAGAAAGAAGAGGAAAACAGTAAACCCATTGGTTCAGCGCAGGAGGATCCCAAAAAAAAGAAAGGGTTGCTGAAAAGACTATTTGAACGGAAAAACTAAAAAACTCAGAAAGCAGCTGCATCCTCAGCTGCTTTTTATTTCCCCAGGTGGATGGAAAGTTTCAGAATCATTTCCATACTCATCCCTTCTGCTGAGATACCATACCCACTGACCAGGATACCCCGGGTTCCCTTTACTTTGGATTCAATGGCATATACCACAGCCTCGTCTGATGGATCCGTATCTCCTTCAAACCGGTGGACTTCCGTTATTTCAAAATCATTGATATTGTATTGGTCTCCATGGCAAACCAGGCAGTTCTCCCCGAGATTAAAGTCCACTGTGTAACCACGTTCCCGGAGTCCGGTTACAGCCTGGCTAATGGTGTCATATTGGTACATACAGATAGATTTAAGGGGAAAACTGTCAGCCCTGTTTAAGAGAACAAGCAGGAACTGGTAAGGTTCATTGAACAATAAGACTTTAGCCCCTGGGCAATATTCGGATAATATGTGCAAAATAAATAGGCTGAAACCGGCAGTCAGCAAGGATTATAAGGCAAATAACAGTACTTTTGCCGCCATAAAAATAAACGCAAAAAAATGTCAACTGTATCAAAAACCATCGACTTCAGCCTGCCTTACAAAGTAGCTGATATTTCCCTTGCAGTATGGGGACGTAAAGAAATCCGCCTTGCCGAAGCAGAAATGCCCGGTCTGATGGCCATCCGTTCGGAATACGGACCTTCCCAGCCCTTGAAAGGTGCCCGTGTGGCCGGTTGTCTCCATATGACTATCCAGACCGCCGTACTGATTGAAACCCTGGTAGCCCTGGGTGCTGAAGTAAAGTGGAGTTCCTGTAATATCTTCTCCACACAGGATCATGCCGCTGCGGCCATCGCTGCTGCCGGTATCGGTGTATTTGCCTGGAAAGGACAAACCCAGGAAGAGGCTGATTGGTGTATTGAGCAAACCCTGTTTTTCGGTGCCGCCGACCGCCCGTTGAATATGATCCTGGATGATGGTGGCGACCTGACCAATATGGTATTAGATACCTATCCCGAACTGGTTCAGCATGTAAAAGGTATTTCTGAAGAAACCACTACCGGTGTTCACCGTCTGTATGAAAGAGTGGCCAAGGGTACCCTTCCGATGCCTGCCATCAATGTGAACGACTCTGTGACCAAATCCAAGTTTGACAATAAATACGGTTGTAAAGAATCACTGGTGGATTCTATCCGCCGTGCCACCGATGTAATGCTGGCTGGTAAAGTCGCTGTAGTGGGTGGTTATGGTGATGTGGGTAAAGGTTCTGCCGCTTCCCTGGCAGGTGCCGGTTGCCGCGTGATCGTTACCGAGATTGACCCTATCTGTGCCCTGCAGGCGGCCATGGATGGTTTTGAAGTAAAGAAAATGATCGATGCCGTGAAAGAAGCGGATATCGTGGTTACTGCCTCAGGTTGCCGCGACCTGATCACCGGTGCGCATTTTAAACTGATGAAGGACAAAGCGATCGTATGTAATATCGGGCACTTCGATATCGAGATTGATATTGCCTGGCTGAATACCAACTACGGTCATACCAAAGACACCGTAAAGCCCCAGGTGGATATTTACAATGTGGATGGTCATGATGTGATCATTCTCGCTGAAGGCCGCCTGGTGAACCTGGGTTGCGCCACTGGTCACCCTTCCTTTGTGATGAGTAACTCGTTCTCCAATCAGACACTGGCACAGATTGAGCTGTGGACCAACTACAAGAATTACGACAATAAAGTTTATGTGCTTCCCAAACACCTGGATGAGAAAGTGGCCCGCCTGCATCTTTCCAAAATCGGTGTGGTGCTCGACGAACTGACCGATGCCCAGGCAGAATACCTGGGTATTACGAAAAACGGACCGTTTAAATCTGACCTCTACCGTTATTAATCGTTTTTTCAATAAGATCAAGACCCGCCCCCCGGCGGGTCTTTTTATGCCCCTAAAATAACTTACTACTTAGTAAGTATTCAGTATATTTGTTCTATGGCAGCCCGTCCTACTGATACCAAGGAAGCGATCCTGCGTTTAGGTATGGAGTTTATCCAGACCTACGGGTACAACGCATTCAGTTATGCGGATATTTCCAAAGTACTGAAGATCAAAAACGCGGCTGTCCATTACCATTTTCCCGGGAAAGAAGATTTGCTTGCTGAGATCGTTGAACAATATATTCAACGTTATCATGAACTGGCCCGTTCGCTGGAAGCGCCGGGGATCCCTTCCCGTCAGAAAATTCAGGCGTTCATCAACCGCTATACGGCTTTGTGCGAACAAGGGAAGATCTGCCTGATCGGTTCGGTTGGTTCGGATTACCATACGCTTCCGGAATCGGCGAAAGCAAAACTGACGGAATTAGTGGAACTCGTACTGGGCCTGGTGGAAAAAGTGCTGAAAGAGGGAAAGAAAAAAGGGGAATTGCATTTCAGTGAAACCGCCCGGGTGAAATCCATCCTGATAATGACCAACCTGGCTGCCGGTGTTCAGCTGGCGAGGATTACCGGTCAGCAGGACTATACCGCCATCTGTAAAAGCCTGCTGAAACAGCTGACGGGATAAAATTTTTGCCCCTATGACTTACTTATTAGTAAGTAATCAACCATTCAACAATAAAAAACGCAAGTATGAAACAGTTATTCGCCCTCACCGCCCTCCTCTTTTTACTCACCCCGTTTACGGGATTGAAAGCCCAGGCACCAGCCGGATTCTCAGCCGGGTATATTGTAACTCCCGATGGCAGCCGCCAGGAAGGTTTCATTAAAGAAAACTTTAAAGGGAAAGCCTCTTTTGTATTCCAGAATGCCAATGGCAAAAAAAACACCTATGGCGGAAATGCGGTGAATGAAGTCAATGTGGGGGGTACCAGCTATATCAGCTATGCCAACGACTTTTTCAAAGTACTGGCGGGTGGTGCCAAAGCCAGCCTGCTGCAAAAAGTATCCGATGCCACCGGCAAAGTGATCTACAATGGAAATGAAGCTGCCGGAATCAGTTCCGGTACAGAAGGCCGGATCAATGATCTGTTTATAAAAGCAACCGGTCAGTCAGGACTGTTCCTGGTCAATAAAGAAAATCTGAATACCGTAGCGGTTTCCGCTTTCGGCGATTGCCCTGCCCTGCAGGACAATGCGAAATCCGGCCAATTGCAGTTTACCGAACTGGAAAAAATTGTCGCCCGTTATAATGAATGTAAATAATCAAACCTGTGATTGAACCAAGTAAAAAGCCCCTTGAAGGGGCTTTTTCAATTTTTTATGCGGCAAACTGCCCGGGGAAACTAAACTGAATCGTAGTCGCTTTCTTCCGGGCCCCGTCTATACTGATATGACCGCCGATCTTAGCGGCATCTGGCTCAAGAGACCCCACACTGAAAGACAGTGCATACCCGTTATAATTATTGCGCTCTTCAATATGCAGCAGTACCATATCTTTAAAACGGTCAGCCGTAATATGGATATCCCCTTCTTTTGAATTCAGGATCACGGCATTCAGCAACTCTTCCAGCACTTTGTTCAGTTGCTCAGCTCCCGGACCTAATAACAATTGCCGGTCCACTTCATTCACAATCCGGGTATGGTGCTGTTCTGCGATGAGCTGTGTATTGTCCACCAGGCCTTTAATGAGCTGGTTCAAAGACAAGGGGGCAGAGAAGTTGCCCATTGCGGGTAAATTTATATCCATAGGGTAGCGATTGTTTGATTTTCAGGGGAATAGGATCAGCAATCAACAGTTTTGCTAATTTCTTAGATAAATATATCTCCCAATTGAACACCAGCGGTTTTTTCCGGTGATAATTTCCCTGGTTTAACAGTTTTCTTTTAAATGGCTAAGTGTTTATTCCGCCGGGTGTAGTATAAAAATTACCGGATCAGCGTTTTAGCTTCGGTAACCAGGCAGGTTCCCAGGGCAATTAAGAGTTCCTGGTCCTTACCGGTGAGCGTAACGGTTGTCTCTTTCTTATTTGCATCGGTAAATACAATCTGGCTGACTTTCTGTGTGGTCAGCTTTTGCAACTGGGTGGTGGTATTCACCGAATTCTTATAGATAAAATGAAAGAGACCTTCGCAGTTCATGGTACCCGCGTTGCGTAGGTTCATTTTCACTTTGGTGCCCTCAAAATACACGACTGCCGTGGAGTTATTATCTAAGCAGCGATTGGCCCCCTCCAGTGAAAATAAGAGATCAACTTCTTTACTGTCCGCGTCAATGGTCAGTGAGGCCCCGCTGAAAAACATAAAACCGGTGGATAATTTCGTTTCCCGGGTAAACGGATCTGTTTCCTTACTCAGCTTACAATCCTGCGCCACCGTAAAAAACGGGAAAATTAACCCCAGTATCCAGCAATACTTCATAATTCCTAATTGTCCTTAAAAATAGCTTTTTTTCTGTTTGAGCTGCTGCTGGTTTTGTTAATTCCGGAGGGAAAAAACAGGCGGGAAAGGGGCAACCGGAAAGGGTGAATGACCGTTTTATACTAACTTTAAAAGCGGACCAACTTTAGCCCCGGACGGATTCACCTCATGAGAAAGCTGAGTATTATACTACTGCTCTGCGTCTTATTGCCAGAATTGGCAAACGGCAGCCATATTACAGGAGGTGAGATGTATTATACCTATGGAGGCGTAAGCGGTGGGATTCACCGGTATAATGTCACCCTTAAACTTTACCAGCGTTGTAACAGTGGCCGTCAGTTTCCAGACCCTGCCATCGTTTCGGTATTTGACAAAAGCAGTGGTTTGCGGATCATGGATATCAGTGTTCCGCTCGGCTTAGAAGAGAATATCAGTATCAGCAACCCGGACCCCTGTATTACCAACCCACCTGCGGTATGTTATGATGTCGCTTATTACAATTTTACGGTAAGTGTCCCCTCCTCACCGGCCGGCTATGTAATAGCCAGCCAGGTAAACTACCGCATCAATGGTATCAATAACCTGCAGCCCGGCTACAGCAATATCGGGGCACTGTATACAGCGGAAATTCCAGGAACCAGCGGTGCGGCCAGTGACCCAAATAATAGCAGTGCATTCTTTACCGGTTCAGACCTGGTGATCGTATGTGCGAATAATAATTTCAGCTATAGTTTTGCGGCTTTTGATCCTGATGGTGACCAGTTGCGTTATACTTTCTGTTCCGCGTATGCCAGCACCAGTGGTAATACCGGTGGCGGCGGCGGAAATACAACACCCCCGGAGCCTCCACCTTTCCCACAGGTACCGTATAATACTCCGGCATTCAGCCCCACCCAGCCATTTGGAGGCTCGGTACAGATTAATCCAAATACAGGTTTACTGACCGGCATTGCACCGGATGTGGGGATATATGTTGTGACGGTTTGCGTGCAGGAAGTCCGTGCCGGCAGGGTCATTGCCACGCAGCGAAAAGATATCCAGATCAACGTGGCCGATTGCGATGTGGCAGCCGCCTCACTCCAACCGGAATACCTGCTATGTAAAAACACACAAACCATCACCCTGGCCAACCAATCGAGCAGCCCGCTTATTGTAAGCACCATCTGGGAATTTTTTGATGAAGCCAATAACCTGGTTTTTACAGCCAGCACACCGGAAGTGACTTATACATTCCTGGCTGTAGGTGTGTACCAGGTCAAACTGGTAATCAACCGCAATCAATCCTGTTCAGATTCGACAACCTCCACGATCCGGGTTTTCCCGGGGTTCCGGCCTGATTTTACATCCGCTGGAATCTGTATTGGCAACCCCAGTTTTTTCATGGATCGGTCAAGCTCTGTCTATGGTGTACCTGATTCCTGGAATTGGGACTTTGGTGAATCCACGGACTTTGCGGATTTTTCCAGCACCAGAAATCCGGATTATACTTACCCGGTATTGGGGACCAAGCAGGTGCGGTTAATCGTTACGGACACAAAGGGCTGTCGTGATACGGTATATAAATCAATTGACATAATAGACAAACCTCCGATTACCCTGGCATTCCGGGATACCCTGATTTGTATCAATGATCCTGTAGTATTACAAGCTGCAGGACAGGGTGTATTCAGTTGGACACCCGATTTGTCTATTATTAACCCTAACAGTGCAACGCCCACAGTAACGCCCCTGATCACCACCCGTTATTATGTTACCCTGAATGAAAGCGGATGTATCAACCGAGATTCCTTACTGGTCCGGGTGGTCAGCCAGGTGAGTCTCCAGACGATGAACGACAGCACCATCTGCCAGAGTGATACCATCCGGCTGAGGGTCATATCCGACGGATTACAATACCAATGGACCCCGGCCAGCCAGGTCATTGATCCGCAGTTAAAAAATCCACTCGTTATCACCAACACACTCACGTCCTACCAGGTAACGGCCAGGATCGGAAGTTGTGTGGCCGTTAAAAATATTGTGGTCACCCCTGTTCCTTACCCGATAGTCCATGCAGGAAATGACCTCCGGATTTGTTATCAATCAAACACCCGGCTGAATGGCAGCACGGATGGAAGCAGATGGGCCTGGCTGCCTGCCACAAACCTGTCTGATCCCTCCCTGCTCAACCCCATCGCCGCCCCGTTGCAAACCACGGCTTACACACTAACAGTTACGGACAATCGAGGATGTCCGAAACCGGTAAGTGATACCGTGCTGATTGGCGTGGAGCCACCCATCGACCTGCAGGTAACTGCTGATACAGCAGTGGTGCTGGGACAACCCCTTCAGCTCAATGCATCCGGGGCAGTCGGTTACCGCTGGTCGCCACCCGACCATCTCTCGTCTGCATTCATCCCGGATCCTGTTGCAACATTTACAGATGAAACACCTGTCTTCCGGTATAAAGTGGTGGCCACCAGTGCAGCCGGCTGTACAGATTCAGCCGTGATTGCCATAAAAGTATTTAAAACCGGGCCAACGGTGTTTGTGCCAACCGGCTTCACCCCCAACAATGATGGCCGGAATGACCTGCTTTACCCGATAGCCGTGGGGATGCGGAGCATGGAATACTTTAAAATTTATAACCGTTGGGGACAGTTGGTATTCAGTACTCAGCGTAACGGGCATGGCTGGGACGGTCGAATTAATGGTCAGTTGCAGACCACTGCCACTTATGTATGGACTGTAAAAGCGGTTGATTATACCGGAAAAACGTATTACCAGAAAGGGATCTCCACCCTGATCCGCTAAGAATTAATAATCATTTTCCCGGAATCTTTTACGGATAATATCCAGTTCTGTGTCTGTCAGTGAAGTCGTTTTTTTAAGCACTGTAATAAAATAACTGACTTCCTTTTCCAGTGCCGGACAGCCGCAATTCTCTCCTTCATCCGGACCTTGTCCATCCTTTCTGATCTTCGAATCCGCTACCAGGTTGCCCTGCGGATCAAAGACCAGCCAAAAAGGTATGCCCTGCCCTTTTCCATGGTATTGATCCTTCATTTCTTCGGCACCAGGATTTTCCAGGTGTTTCTTAGCGGCAGACTCGTGTACCACCAGATGGGTGATGATAAAATTTTTATCAAAAAAAGGTTTAACGGCCGGATCATTCAGACTGGTATCCATCCGGTGACACCAACCGCACCAGGAGGCATGAAACATCAGTAATACATGTTTCTTTTGTTCGCTGGCCTCCTTTAGTGCCCCGGCCAGTACTACAGCAGCCGGCTTTGGTGTTTTTAAAGTCTGTGCAACGGCATTTACTGAAAACAGAAAGCATAGTCCTGCGATGAGAATTAAACGCCGCATATTGTTATATATTAAATTAGCTGAATTATAATCTGACTGCAGTGCCGGTTGCGATGACCATCAGCATGCTACCGCCACTTCCAATGGTTTCAAAATCCAGGTCCACACCCACTACACCATTCGCACCCAGGGACTGTGCTTTTTCGGCGAGTTCACGGAGGGCATCTTCCTTTGCCTGCTCCAGTACTCTTTCATAAGTCTTGCTCCGGCCGCCAAACACATCGCGCAGGCCGGCAAAAATATCCTTGAAGATATTGGCCCCGATAATACTCTGTGCATTAATCACCCCGAGGTATTCCTGTATGGGTCTTCCTTCTACTACGTTGGTTGTTGTAATCAGCATGGTTATTATTTTTTTAGTTGTTCAAAAATAGCGGTTAAATCAGCACGTGACTCCACCGTTGCCTGCTTTGACATTTCTTTAATATACGCCAGCCGGTTATCAATATCCGGGTGACTGGCCAGGAATTCCGGCAAGGCTGAAGACGGGGATGCCGATTTCAGGTGCCGGAACAGTTCCGTAAATCCTTGTGGATCGATCTTCCGCTCAGTGAGGATGGAAAGACCATTCAGATCAGCTTCCTTTTCCAGTTGCCTGGAATAATTCAGTGATTTAAGATCATCCGCATGATTTACCAGGACAGAAGTGACTGAACCCATCCTGCCCAAAAGCAGGCTCAGAAAAACCTTGGATCCCAGTCTCCTGAAAATAGACTTTGTGGCATGCCGGTTATTGACATGGGTAAATTCATGGCTGAGCAGGGCGGCCAGCTCCGGATAAGATCGCATCTTATCTAATAATGCAGTATAGACCACGATACGTCCGCCAGGCAGGGCAAAAGCGTTGACCACATTATCCTTTACTACAGCAATCCTGATCCGGTATTCCGATTCCACATCCAGTGCGGAAAAAAAATCATTTAATAAACGGGAAGAGGCTGTGTCTTCTGTCATCCCCTGCACCATAGACTCCCAGACTGCATCCCCTAACTGCCGTTCTGTTTCCGGCTCCACGGTTGCTGCAATTTTTTCCGACAGCATGGGTACAAAAAGAAAATACAGCAGTATCAATACAAGTATAAACCCTGAAAAAAAGAGGAGCATCCGGCCCTTATAGCCGGCATTTTTCTTCCGGTACCAGGGCCGGGCAATTTCTTCCTGCATTTCCTTCACCAGGCGGGCCGCTTCGGGTCCGGTGATGCGTAATTCTTCTCCCGTAATTGTATTCCGGAGAAGCGTTTCACCGGAAAATGATTCAAACTGTGCCGATAAATGGTTCATCCCCCACCGGGCAGTATGATTCTCCCCGCTTTCTTCACGGTAACCAATACTGATTGATTGGTCGAATATCAGTACACTGGCCGTAACCGGCTCAGCCTGCCTGGAGGCGGTATAGATTCCAAAGTAATTTCTCACAAATCAAATTTAATCATTGACATTAATATAACAGTAACTGTCCCTGACGAAATAAAGTGGTCCCCTGCCAAACTTTTAAGACAGAATTTTGTAATATGCAGCACTATGGTGCAGGCCTATAACTTTCTTGCTTCCTGGCAGTTGTTCCCCGAAAAAGGAACCTATGAATCTGGTGAACGCCCGAAAAGCGGTATTTATAAAATTGAAGCGGTTTCCGACAAGAAGGAATTACAAATCTCCCACAACTGGGTCACCCTGGAAAACAAGGCTTTCTCTTCCGGTTATAAGATCCATGCAGACGGTGAACTCAATGTCTTTGAAAATCCTGAACTGGCGGAGAAAGTGCAGGCCCTGATTCCTGATGGCATTACTTTCGAAATCCATTTTTATAAAAAAGGGGAAATTGTTCTGCATGTGGTACACGAGATCATGCCCAACGGGTACCTCCGGGTGACCCAGCAAAGCACCAGGCCGGATGGCACCCCTTACACCAATATGGAGTACTACCATAAGCAAATGAGTGTACTCCCCTATTCGGCTTCTGTGTCCGGAGCAGTGATCAGGCCCACCGAAGAAGGGGTGATCAAACACAAGGCCCTGACGGCCATGGAAGAGCAGACCAATATGCAACTGGACCAGATCCGCAAGCAGATTGAACTGCTGGCCCTGCAGGCCCATGAGATCCAGCAACGGAAAGAACTTTCGATGAAGATCTATAATGCCCGGCTCTCATTCAAGCCCAATATCGGGCAGACCTACTATCTATACGAGAAAAACGATGAATCCTTTATACTCTCCCTGGTATCGCCCAAAGAATGGGGGGCGGCCGGACCGTATAAAAAATTTATAGCTGCGGTACAACTACTGGCAGACCATACCTGGAAAGAACTCTGATCGTTTTTGTACTTTTGCTGTATGACGAAGCTTTCGGTTAACATCAATAAGATCGCCACCCTGCGCAATGCAAGAGGGGACAACAATCCGGATGTGGTTAAAGTGGCCGTGGATGTAGAATCATTCGGGGCAGATGGCGTAACGGTTCCCCCGCGGCCGGATGAACGGCAA
>CAZYTV010000107.1:0-13720 GCA_964650455.1 uncultured Chitinophaga sp.
TAATATAAAGCTGTAACTGAGCAATTTAGGCGGTTCTCCAAAAAAGAACCCTCCCGGAAAAATCCGGGAGGGTATATATATGCAAAAAGTATGTTCAATTAGTTCTTACGGAGAGCGGGGTGAGGAGGTTCAACACGGTTCGGTCCGTCTTCTCCTTCAGCAGCAGCACGCAGGTCAACTGTGTTACAGTCGCCGCCTTCCTGGCCGTAGTTGAAGATAAAGCGATCCTGGCTTACACCTTCTTTATCCACCATGTAATTGATCACTGCATTTACGTGATCCCAGCTGAGCTGCTGTTCTTTCTTATTAGAAGAGCAATAGCCAACCACCACTACTTTACAACCGGGGTTGTTACGCAGTTTGGCAGCAACAGTAGCCAGAACAGCTTTCGCATCATCGCTCAGTTTGTTAGAACCGGCTTTGAAAGAAACGCTGGGTAAAGCACCCATTAATGCAGCGCAATCAGGTTTAGTTTGTTTGAACAGATCAGGACATTTTTCCGGATCAGGACAAGCAACCGGGCATTTACCAACACCATCAGCATCTACCGGCTGGCAGTAAGTCGGAGTGATCAGTTCTTTATCCTTACAATCAGGAACGCCATCACCATCTGTATCCAGGCTCACACCATGTGTATCAACCGGGCAACCGGCAGGTGTTTGCTCGCGGTCAAACTGGTCTGTTACACCATCCGCATCTGTATCAGGTAATACGGGTTTGGGCAGGCGCATCAGGCGGGGGTTGCGGATTTCGCTGTATGCGTAATCCAGGGGGTTCAACCACCACAGTGGCTCAACAGATTTAGCACCGAGGTTGATATTCAGACCAACGCTCATGTAGTTATAAGAATCAAAATCACGGGTCAATGTGGCATCACCCCATGATTGTTCTTGCCAGCGCTGGCCATCCAGCAGGTCATCTTTGATGATCGTCCAGCGGTCTTCCAGTGCGAGGTTGATACGGTTGCTCAGTTTGAAAGCAATACCCATACCTACAGTTCCGGAAGGTTTGAACGTATCGCCGAATAATTTCGGACGACGCTCACCCTGGTTTTCAGCGGCTGTTTCGAAACTGCCATCCAGAATGTTTTTCTTCATGTCCTTGATGAAATCACGACGGTTCTTGTAAGCAGCCTGTGTGATGGAATTGAAGTTGTACTTCTGGTTGTTTGCATCTTCATCCAGTGCATTCACTTTGGTGTCGTAAATAGAACCACCCACACCGGCAAAACCGTAGACGTTGAAACCGGTTTTTGATTTGTGAAAACGCACATTGTTCAGGGTGAAAACAGCTTCCAGACTCAGGTCCTGAACCTTTGTTTTGTAGTTGTAAAAAACCTGCTCAAGCGGAGTGGTAGTCAGTCTTGTTTTGGAAGAAACAATCAGCGGTGTACCCACCCCATTAATTTGCTGAGGAGCCGAGTAACGCTGGTTAGGATCAGCGATATTTGCGCCCCAGGCCGGATTCTTGGCATAGTTCTGGGCAGCTCTGAAACTGTAGCCCTTGCCGATGCCATACATATATTCTAAACGCAGAGAAAAAATATACCCAAAAGCTTTTCTAACGTGAGCTCCGAAGCCCGGAGATACGAATTGTGCGGGGATATCACCGCTCACCTGGAATAAACCACCTTTTACACCAATCTCCCACTGATTGCGGGGTTTTGAAGGAAAATTGTATTGTCCATTGAGGAACTCGGTATGCTGCGGCATACGTTTCCCGGGTATAAGGGAAGAATCTTTAACGTCATAACTGGTCCCCACCCCTTGTGAAAAACCATAAGACGCCAGCAGACAGAAACTGACCGCCAGTAATAAGTACTTTTTGCTTGCCATAACTAAGGATTAAGATTTGTGAACAATGTCCTAAATAATACGCAAAAATATTAAATGAGCATTAAATACCAAATTTTTAACTCACTTATTTACTCAATTGCCCTTTATTTTTCAATAACTTAGTCAATTTTTGACCCTTTTTTGTTGCATCAGCAAACAATTATTTTTTTGCCCGTAAATTGCCTTTTTTTGGAATGCAACTACCAACTGATCTCATCCAGGACGAATTAACCATTTTTGAGCAACGTTTCAAGGAGGCTGTACGCAGTAATGCCCCACTCCTGGACCGGATCATGCGTTATGTGGTAAAACGCAAGGGCAAGCAGTTGCGGCCGATGTTTGTACTGCTTTCAGCCAAACTTTGCGGTCCCATTACCGATCCGGCATACCGGGCGGCTTCTTTGGTGGAAATCCTTCATACTGCGACACTTGTGCATGACGATGTCGTGGATGATTCCATGGAAAGACGAGGTTTTTTCTCTCCGTATGCCCTCTGGAAAGCCAAAGCCAACGTACTGATCGGCGACTACCTGCTGGCCAAAGGTTTGCTGCTTTCGCTCGATAATCATGATTACAGAATCCTCCATATACTGTCCGATGCCGTTCGTAAAATGAGTGAAGGGGAACTCCTGCAACTGGAAAAAGCCAGGAGCCTGAACCTGAAAGAAGAGATTTATTACGAGATTATACGGAATAAAACGGCCTCTTTACTGGCTTCCGCCTGTGCCGCCGGTGCCTGGTCGTCGAGCGGGGACGATGGTATAACCGAAAAAATGCGCCAGTTCGGGGAAAAAACCGGTATGGCATTCCAGATAAAAGACGACCTTTTCGACTACGCGAGTGAGGATGTGGGTAAACCTACCGGCAATGATATCAAGGAAAAAAAGCTGACACTACCGCTGATCTATACCCTGAATAATACGGATAAAGAAACCCGGAGAAAGATCATTTATATTGTGAAAAACAATAACCAGGACAAAGCGAAAGTGAAATGGGTGATCGATAAAGTAACCGAAACCGGTGGTATCCGGTATGCTACTGATAAAATGAATGCCTACAAAAAAGAGGCCCTTGATATCCTGCACAGTTTCCCCGAAAGTCCAATCCGCAAAGGACTGGAAGATATGGTCCTGTTTGTAACAGACCGTAAATACTAATTACCTGCGCCAAACAAGTTTGCCCAATGGCCTTAGAAAAAAGATGGAAAATACTGGAAGCGGATGCCGGAAAAACGGAAGCGCTGCAACAAGCCTTATCCATACACCCTGTAATATGCAGTATTCTGGTACAACGGGGTATTGACACTTATGACCAGGCTAAAGCTTTCTTCAGGCCCCAGATGGCCAACCTGCACTCCCCCTGGCTCATGAAGGATATGGAAAAGGCCGTGGATCGCATACTCACTGCCGTTAGCCAGGAAGAAAAAATCCTGGTCTTCGGGGATTATGATGTGGACGGCACCACCGCGGTGGCCAGTATGTATCAGTTTCTCCGGAAATTTCACCAGCCACTCGATTTTTACATACCTCACCGGTACCGTGAAGGATATGGTGTCAGCAAAGCGGGAATTGATTTTGCCAGTGAAAACGGGTTTACCCTGATCATATCACTGGACTGCGGTATTAAGTCGGCTGATCTTATCCGTTATGCAGCCGGATTAGGTATCGATTTTATTGTCTGCGACCATCACCTTCCGGATGAAGTCATTCCACCTGCCATTGCCATTCTGAATCCGAAACAGTTGGATTGCCCTTACCCGTTTAAGGAATTATGCGGTTGCGGGGTCGGCTTTAAATTAATGTGTGCGCTGGCCGAACGGATGGAACTGCCCCCGGAAACAGCCTATGCCCACCTGGACCTGCTGGCCACGGCCATTGCTGCCGATATCGTACCCATGAACGGGGAAAACAGGATCCTGGCATTTCACGGGCTGATCAAAGCCAATCTTCAACCCAATTTCGGCATCAAAGCGCTGGCCACCCTGAGCGGAGTGGTAAAGTCTTTACATATTACCAGCCTGGTGTTTATGATTGCCCCGCGGGTCAATGCTGCCGGCCGTATGGATGATGCCCGTAAAGCGGTGCAGATGTTTGTCGCTGAAACAGAAGCGGAAGCCTTGCATTTTGCAGAACAATTACACAGCGATAATACAGACCGGAAAGAAGCCGATAAATCCATCACTGAGGAAGCTTTGCAAACAATCCGTGCCAATGAAACATGGATCAACCGGAAATCCACCCTGGTGTACCAGCCGCATTGGCATAAAGGAGTGGTGGGCATCGTGGCATCAAGACTGATCGAACATTTTTATCGTCCCACCATTGTGCTGACACGTTCCGGTGACTATGTTGCAGGCAGTGCCCGCAGTGTGCCCGGATTTAATTTATATGAAGCGATACATGCCTGTCGTGAACATCTGTTGGGATATGGAGGGCATTTTGCCGCAGCGGGTATGACCCTGGAAGCCGGACAGGTGGATGCATTCCGGGAGAAATTTGAAAGCGTGGTGGCGGGCACTATTGAACCTCATCTGCTCATACCGGAGATTGTGATTGATGCCATCATTACGCTGAAAGATATCCGCCAAAATTTTTACTCGATCCTCTGCCAGATGGAACCCTTTGGCCCGGAGAATCTGCGCCCGGTATTCCTGGCACAACATTTAAATAACACCGGCTACTCAAAAATTGTAAAAGAAGAACATATCCGTTTCTCTCTAAAACAGGACCAGGTAACCCTTACCGGTATTGGCTTTGGAATGGCCGGTAAATTTTCCCTGCTGGAACAAGGCACCCCGGTAGACGTGGTATTTACCATTGATGAAAATGAATGGAACGATACTAAAACACTGCAACTCCGCGTAATTGACTTCCGGGCATCGGAATAATACGCGTGTATCCCTGATACGGACTTGTTTCTGGGAATTGGGCTTACATTTGCCGCAGAATTAATTTTAATGAAAAAAGCGTTCCCCTTATTTACCCTTTGCCTGATCATCTTAGCCGGTAAAATCACCATAGCACAAAGCCATGCATCCACCCTGGATGTGGTGAGCTGGAATATGGAATGGTTCGGTTATCCTTCTTCAGGCCCTTCCAATGATGACCTGCAGGAAGCCAATGCCAAAAAAATACTCCGCTTTTTAAATGCAGATATTTATGGCATGGTGGAGGTGGTGGACAGCACCCGGTTCCGCCGCCTCGTCGATTCACTCGGCAGTAATGAATACGGATTTTTTATATCCCCCTTTTGCAGCAATAATACCACGGGAACCGGCAATGGCTGGCTGAGTGGACAAAAACTGGGCTTTATTTACCGTAAATCCATATTTACCAATGTGCGGACCAGGGGACTGCTCCGTACCAGTTCAACCGCCTACACAAATTGGGCTTCCGGTCGCTTTCCCTATATGTTCGCCGCCACGGCCACCATTAATAGTATCAGCAAGGACATTAATTTTATCGTCATCCATGGTAAAGCCGGCAGCACCGCCAGTGATTATGACCGCCGTAAAGCCGGTGCGCAGGAATTGAAAGACACCCTGGATGCCCAGTTTGCCAATACGATCAATATTATTATCGGGGATTATAATGATGCGCTGAACACCACGATCTCCACCGGTTCTGGTCCGGAATCCTCCTTTCAGCCGATCATTGCGGACAGTACCGACGCAGATCATTACAAGTCCATAACTCTTCCATTAGGGGTGGCGGGCCAGAGCAGTATGATCAACTTTCCCAATGTGGTGGACAATCATGTGATCTCAAATGAACTCACCCCTTTTTATGTGCTGAGTTCAGCAAAAATCAGAAATGATATTACCGCCGTTGTTCCGGATTATATTTCTGCTCATAATACATCCGACCACTACCCTGTTTTTTCACAGTACAGTCTCGATGGACTCATCACCGGCCTGCCCTTTGTTACACCCACTGCATTTGGCATACGGGTTAGTCCAAACCCCTTTGGTTCATCACTTCGCTTAACAGCTACCAAAACCCTGACTAATGTGCAGCTGAGGCTGCTGAATATGCAAGGACAGGTGATCAGTACAAAAATAATTGGCCTGATGACGGCAGGAACAAGCTACACACCCGCTTATCATGAATTATCAAGAGGCATCTATTTCCTGCAGGTAGAGACAAAACAACAACGGACGGTGGTTAAGCTGACGCATTTGTGATTGGGAAGTTGAGGGTTGAGAGTTGAGAGTTTAGGAGTGTCTTATAATAGAAAGAGGTTGAAAGAAGAGTTTAGAAGGTTTAGAGAGTTTGATAGAAGAAAGAGGATTAAAGAACGGTTTAGAGTTGAGGGTTTTAGAAGAAGTCTCGAAGCAAGGGCTGTTTCCTGACATCTGACAACTGACATCCGGCAACTGATCAGGTGCTGTTTCCTGACATCTGACAACTGACATCCGGCAACTGATCAGGGGCTGTTTCCTGACAACCGACACCCGACACCTGACACCCGACATCAGATAACAAAAGAGGCTGTCCTTTTAACGGGACAGCCTCTTTATATTAAATGAACCTATTGGTTTAAAGTACCAGTATGGTAATCACGTCCATTTCTTTTTTATCGGAGACCAGGTATGCCCTGTACACGCCGTGCTGTAATGTTGCCGGAATAGTAAAGGTCTGGTTGATAAAGGTGGACTGAATATTCATATTCCATTGGTACACTTTTACTCCGGCACTATTAAAGAGTAGCAGTCCGTAATAGCCAGGTTGAATATCTTTCACTGTAATACGCATATCCGTTCCTCTTTCAACCGGGTTGGGATAGAGACGGAAACCGTTTCCAATAGCCGCAACTGTAAAAGACTGCTGCGTACCATAGGACGTGCCACCGCTGTTGACAGCATAGGCTTTATAGTAATAAGTCGCGCCTTGAACAAGTCCGGTCAGCGGTACCGTAAAGTTTCCGGAAGAAATACTGGTGCCGGCTACCGGTGTTCCTGTACCGTTGGCAAACCCATTGATCCCACTCCACTCAATACCATAGCTGGTTACTGCAGAACAACCCTCTGTAATCACCTGCCCGGTCACTAGTGCTGATTGTGTTGTTACATTAACCGCTGTTCCTGTAATCAGCGTAGCGGTGGTATTTACACCACTGCCGCTGGCCGCCACATTTACCGTGGTGGCAAAACCGCCACCTGATACAGGTATATTCCCATTGTAAGACTGAACCGCTGTCGGGCTGAACTTAACAAAAACAACCTGGCTATAGGTACCACCGGCCTGCGTAAGACTTAAAGAAGCTGCATATGTTCCGCCGGATGTCGTGGAGAATGAATAACCGGCCAGGGGACCTACATTGATATTAGCTGTTGTCAGGAAAGTGCCATTTACAGTGAATGAATTCGGACCTGCACTGCTGTTGATACAGGCCGGGCCAAAAGCGGTAAGTGCGGTTGCTGATAAGGAAATAGGAACAGCCGGCGTGGTGAAAGTCTGCTGTGTACCATAAGCCGTACCACCAGCATTTGTAGCCCAGGCCTTATAATAATAAACCGTACTGGCTGTAAGGCCAGTGAGACTGGCTGTGAAATTTCCGCCACTCAGATTAACTGAAGCCACAGATGTTCCGGCGCCATTCGCAAATCCATTGATAGTACTGAATTCAATACCATAAGCGGTAATAACGGAACAACCGGTGGCAGTAATACTGCCTGCGGTGGTCGCGCTGTTATAGGTGAGTGATGAAGCTGCACCGGTAGTTACCGTTGCAGGACTGTTTACACCGGCACCGGAAGCAGCCACATCAACTGTGGCAGCAATGCCACCACCGCTGATAGAAATATTTCCATTGTAGGACTGAACAGCAGTCGGTGTAAACTGTACAAATACCTGTTGGGAATAAGCACCGCCCGGCTGCACCAGGCTGAGTGTAGCTGTAAACGGACCACCGATCACCGTGGAAAATGTATAGCCTCCCAGGGGACCTACCGTTACGTTTGCTGCACTCAGGTTCGTACCCGTGATCGTAAACGTATTCGGACCACTGGTTGTATTTGTACATACATTCCCAAATACTGCCAGGGTGGTGGTGCTGATAGCCGGGGTCAGTGTGGTAAAGGATTGTTCAGTGCCATAGCTTGTCCCACCCGCATTGGTGGCATACGCATGATAATAAAAAGTGGTTCCGGTAGCCAGTCCGCTTAATGCAGCACTGAAATTACCACCGGAGATGTTTGTTGAAGCTGCGGCTGTACCTGTTCCATTGGGGAAACCAGGGGTAGTACTGTATTCAATACCATAAGCAGTAACAGCAGAACATCCATTATCCGTGATGCTGCCGGCTACAGTAGCCGTTGTAGCGGTAATGGCGCTGCTGCTGCCGGAAGTAACTGTTGCTGCAGTATTCACACCTGCACCGGATGCGGGAACGTTTACGACTGCTGCAATGCCTGCACCATTTACAGGTATATTTCCATTGTATGACTGTACGGCCAGGGGACTGAATTTCACAAAAACATCCTGAGAATAAGTGCCTCCGGGCTGTGTTAGTGTCAGTGTGGTTGTATAAGTTCCTCCCACAGTAGTGCTATATGTAAAGCCGGCTAAAACACCTACGGTCACATCAGCCGTACTGAGGTTGGTACCATTTATGGTAAATGAATTCGCTGCCGTGGTGGTATTGATACAAACATTACCAAATGCGGTCAGTGAGGTCACTGTAATAACCGGGTTCGGACTGGCAGTAGTAAATGATTGTTCAGCACCATAGCTTGTACCACCGCTGTTGGTGGCATAAGCATGATAATAATAGGTGATGCCGGAAGATAATCCGGTAATGTCTGAGGTAAAGTTGCCTCCCGATATATTGGTTGAAGCAACGGGTGTACCTGAACCATTGGGAAAACCCAGGGTGGTGCTGTATTCAATACCATAAGCAGTAACAGCAGAACAGCCATTCGCTGTTATGGAACCTGCAACGGTAGCACTGGTTTGCGTGATCGCACTGGCGGTACCACTGGTAACTGTAGCTGCGGTATTCACCCCTGCTCCTGCTGATGCCACATCGATAGCCGGAGCACCGCCCCCGGCTATGGCTATATTTCCATTATAGGACTGTACGGCGGTTGGATCAAATTTTACAAAAACCTCCTGGGAGAATGCACCACCCGGCTGTGTGAATGTCAGGCTGGTGGTATAGGTTCCTCCTGCCGTAGTGGAGTAGGTAAACCCGGCAAGGGCTCCTACAGTCACATCGGCGGTGGTCAGGTTTACACCGGTTATGGTGAATGAGTTTGGTCCGGCGGTGGTATTGATACAAACATTACCAAAAGCGGTCAGTGTACCAGCGCTTAATGCAGGTACAACCGCTGCGGTGGTAAAGTTTTGTTCAGCACCATAGGTTGTTCCGGCACTGTTGGTCGCATAAGCATGATAATAATATAAAGTGGAAGCTGACAGACCTGCAAGCGCAGCCGTGAAATTTCCTGCCGATATATTTGTGGAAGCAACCGGGGTGCCACTGCCATTGGGGAATCCCAGGGTAGTACTGTACTCAATGCCATAAGCAGTGAGGGCAGAGCAACCAATATCGGTGACCGATCCGGCCACAGTAGCTGAACTGCTGGTGATCGCAGTAGCAGCACCGCTGGTTACTGTTGCTGCTGTGTTGATACCGGCGCCGGTTGCGGCGGCATTAACGGCCGTACTTACCCCACCTCCGGTAACAGGAATATTCCCATTATAGGATTGTACCGCAGTGGGTGTAAACTTCACATATACTGTTTGTGCAAATGTCCCTCCAGGTTGAGTGATAGCCAGGGATGAAGTATAAGTGCCCCCTGCAGTAGTTGAATAAGTATAACCGGCAAGGGCACCAACAGTTACATCTGCTGTTGTGAGATTAGACCCGGAAATGGCAAATGAATTGGGGCCTGCAGTGGCATTTAAACAAATATTTCCGAAGGTGGGAAGTGGTGTTGAAATAGTAATTGCAGGAGTCGCCACATTAGAAGGGGTTACAGTAGCCCAGGTGGCACCCACCCTGATTTCATCCACTTCAATAAAAGGAGTATTTGTTGTATTATCCTGCCGCAGGAAAACTTTCTGTACACTGGCAAGATCGGTTCCAACAGCGGCTGTGGCGTTGGCGGCCGGTTCAGCGCTTCCGGGAGTAGGGTTGATCCAGATTTTACCGACATCATTTCCTGTCCCTGCTATAATTTCATATGCTCTGACTATAAAATAAGAAGTACCCGGATCATAATCACCCGGCAACCAGGAAACAGCTGCAGCTGTGGTACGGGTTGCTATACCAATATTGTACTTCCCGGCAGTTGCACTTAACCTTAACCAGACAGTTGCACCGAATGTAGTGGTTGTTCCTGCATCAATAAAGCCTGTGAAATATCCACCTGTGGTTGTCAAACCACCCAGGGCTGATACGTTCAATATAAATGAACTGTAAACAGTACCACTGGTCTGAGAGGTGAACGTGGTATAATAATCAGCTCCGCCTCCATCAAATTTTACCTTATTACCTGTGGATGTTGCCAGACCGGAATAAGTCAGGTTTCCTGCGTCTACCAAAACTGAATCACCTGTATTCAGCCGGAGCCATGCCTGACTGCTCTGTGTCCATAAACCCAGTATGGGATCAGGCGTGTAGTTAAAAGGTTCATGTAATAACAACTGTCCTTTGACACTCACCATTGAAAGTGCCAGCAGTATAAAAAAGAAATATTTTTTCATGATTGTCATTTGTTCTTTTATAATTCAACTTATCAGTTCCAGCTAAACATTACATCATCAATTCCAGTTGAGGGCCTGTTTCCACTTCCGGAAGTACTGTTCAGTGCTACGATACGAATCCAGACTTTCTGATTGATATTATTCAGTGCAGAACCGAAATTGATGGTCACCGGGGTGCTGGCAAATGTGCCGGTACCAAATGTAGTTGTCAGTATGGAAGGAACCGTTGTTGCAGTTGTAAACAATACAGGATTGTCCCCAATTCCATAATCCACCCGCCAGTTGGTGGTACGGCCTGTACCAGTGGATGCATCCAATGATTGGAGCAGGAAATCCAATTTCAGATTTGTTTTACTGGTTGTATTTGCCAGTTGAAAAGCAAAAGCAAAGCCGGGATCACCGCCCACAGCAGCCGTACCTGTCTGGCGGGCACCAAGCGCCCTGTTTGTTGATGCATTCTGAGCCGTACTGGTTGATGTGGATGTTAACCCGGTAGCTGATGCGAAATTCTTGAAGCCCAGACTGGTCTGGTTCCAGGCAGTCGGTAAATTAAAGTTGTTATTATAAACCGTTGCTTCGTTACCGATAAATCCACCGGTTGCTTCCTGTTTTACATAAACCCCTGCCGGAAGTCCGGCGGTACCGATATTGTCGAAATTAATGGTGAAAGGAGAACTGTTGCCCAGTGTGATCAGTCCGTCACCACTGGCTGTCGGACATCGCGGATTATTAAAGCGTACATCGGTCGTATCGCGGATAGTCAGTTGCTTCGTGGAACCAAAAAAAGAATACACGGCAATGATATCCCCATTCCCCTGTGCCACGGGTAGTGTCGCGAAATTGCTGAAATCACTGGTCCGAAGAGTGATCTTATTGGCTGAAAGGTTGGAACAATCCTGGATGATCCGGTTACCGGAAAAACCATCATCTGCATAGTTTTTGGAACGGTCCGCGGCAGAAAATTCGTACCCTGAAAGTTTGATCAGGGTGCTCACATATTTATCCTGCAATGACGTGGTCAGTTGTGATACGGTCACCAGTTTAGGTACCAGGGGTTGATTGAGCGCCCCTTTAATGATATGCAGCCCCTGCAGGTTAGTAGCCAGCAGGGTTACTCCGCCCTG
This sequence comes from uncultured Chitinophaga sp., assembly GCA_964650455.1. GTDB lineage: Bacteria > Bacteroidota > Bacteroidia > Chitinophagales > Chitinophagaceae > JJ008. The sequence continues at coordinate 11,671 of CAZYTV010000107.1, forward strand.
GTTGATATAGGGTGTATCCACACCGCCACCAAACTGGAGGGTGCCATTATATTGTCCCAGGTAAAGACCTTTCAGTTTAACAAAGAGCTTACGGCCCACCGGGTAATTATTAAAATGATTGTTCCCCGCCAGGCGCAGCAGCACACCGCCGGTAGAATCCTGTATAGCTATCTGCTGGTAATAGTTACCGCTTCTGTCATCACAGGATACCACGCCCTCAATGATTGCATCATCTGTAATGGCCACGGGAACACCCGAGGTATACCGGGCTTTTATATCCTTGATACTGATATTGGCCTCAATATCCGGGGCACCCAATACAGGGGGGTCGGTAAACTTTTTCTTACAGGAAACCATCAGCAGTCCGGCCAGGAGAAAACCCAGTGCCGGGATGATCCATTTATGATTGAATTTGTTTTGCATAATATACAATTTGTGCAGTCAGTTAATGATTATTGGATATCCCCTGCGGTACGGATACCGATCTGGGTACTGGTTAAATAAATGGATATATACCCGGTAACAGAAGTACCACTGGTATTTACCGTAATTCCCGAAGCGGTTCTTACAAACATCGACAGTGTACCGGTGGCATCGGTAATGTTATAGGTAATGCCGGTAGGATTGGAAGAAGACTGTGTAATAGACGTTACATTACTGATCTTCACCAGAGAGGAGGCCCAGGTATTTTTATTGGCGATAATATCTGCTACGGTTGCCACCCGGGGGGTTACGGCAATGGCACCGCTGACCTGTGAAATATTGGACTGAGGAATACTCATTAATTCCAGGTCCCCGTTATAGAGGGTTAACTTACCTCCGCCGGTCGCATTGATATCCAGTACAGCACCCATCGGATAAACCGGGGAACCTATCACAGTATAGAGGTAGATTCCTGATCCGCTCTCGTCCTGCAGGCGATAGACACCGGATGCTTCATTAGTATTGTTTGAAATCACGACACCGCGGATACGTTTGGTACCGGTTGGAATGGTATAATCACCGGTTCCGGTATACAGTGCCCGGAATGCTGTAAAGCTCATATAATCGCCGGGACCCAGGGGATCCGGACCTGCGGGACCAACAGGCACCTTATCACAGGAAACAAACAGCACGGTCAGGAACAGTGCAGTGATAGTGTATTTTAGTTTATTAAAGCTCATAATAATATTTTATTAGCAGTTAATGTCTTTTAATTAAAAACGCAGGGTCATACTCGCAAAGAAATTCAGGCCATAGGCATAAAATAACTTCGGCGGGAATTTGCCAACCTGCACGGGGTCTGTGGAAGATAACTGCGCATCATACCGCAGTTGCTCAAAACCACCGGTTACGATATCCTTATTGTTCAGCAAATTGTTGACCCCCACATTAAATACCAGGAAGGTGGATTTTTTATTGACTTCAAAATCCTTCGGCAGTTTCCAGGAATAGCCACCAAAGAAATCCACGGTGTACTGGGCATCGAACTGCGTCTGGTTAAATATTTCATCGTAGGCATCTTTATTCTGTGTGACAAACTGCAAAGCATCCCAGGTGCGGCGCAGCGGGTTCATACTGAGATAAGATTTATCAAAGTAATTACCGGTCAGGCTCACGAACCAGAATTTGGGAGAGCGGTAGTTGATCGCGAAACTGTAGGCTTCCATGGGTGTGGAAGACAGCCTGAAATTCTCCGCATAGATCAGTTGACGTCCCAGGACAGAGGCACTGTTATCCACGGTAATCACCGCTGTCTGCTTGCTGTCGTAATAATAACGGCCAATAGCCGCTGCTGCATTGATGGTAATCGTTGGGGTCAGCTTTGCTTCCACCCCGAATTCTCCGCCAAAATGCAGTTTGTCAATCCCGTTGATGGCATAGTTCACGAAGTTCTGATAGGTATCATGGTAGAAGGACATTACATCCACTCCATCCAGGAAGCGGGTATAGTAACCGCTCAGCCGGATTTTGAATTTTGGCGCATTCATGATGTAGCTACCTTCCACGGTCTGGATGGATTCGCTGGTCACATTTTGCTGTCGAGCGTGCCGGGTACGTGGTGAGATCT
>CAZYTV010000108.1:0-13696 GCA_964650455.1 uncultured Chitinophaga sp.
GGAGGGTTGAGCCAAAGCTATACCAATTAACCAATATTTTCATTAAATCGAAGTACTAAGAAAAATTGTCACCCCGGCGAAAGAGGGGTTGTCGACCTGATGTAGGTAGCGTTGTCATACCGCCAGCCGATCGAAGTGATAACGGAGGTGGGAACGAATAAGAGGGATCACTGGATCAGTTCCTGCACCTGTTTAAGCAACTGGCGGGTACTGAAAGGTTTGGTTACATAGAGAGAAGCGCCCAGGTCATATCCTTTCTGAATATCCGATTCCTTGCTTTTGGCACTCATAAAAACCACTTTGGCTTCTTTTAGCTTTTTACTGCTTTTTATGTATTTGCAAATGGCATAACCATCCACATCCGGCATCATGATGTCCAGCAATACAATATCGGGCACCTGCTTTTCCACGATCTCCAGGGCTTCGGTACCATTGCGGGCTACCATGACCTCAAAACCGTTTTTCTTCATCAGGAATTCCAATGACATCAGTATGTAAGGATCATCATCCACCACCAGTATTTTTTTTACATCACTCACGTTGCTGTTTAAGCTTGTTATTGATTCGGAAGTGTAAAGATAAACCGGGAACCTTTCCCTTCTTCACTTTCCACCCATATTTTGCCCTGGTGCATTTCAATGATTTTTTTACTGATTGCCAGGCCAAGCCCGCTGCCCTGTGGCTTTTTCAGGGTCTGGTTCCTGGCCTGGAAAAATTTATCAAAGACCAGCTCGTGCAGTTCCCGGGATATGCCTTTGCCATTATCTTCCACCCATATCTGCAATTCATCTTCCTGGCTGAATATCCCGACCTTGATACGCCCCGTCTTTTCCTCCACAAACTTGATGGCATTGGAGAGCAGGTTATTCATGACCTGTTGTACCAGGTCTGCATCACATCGGATGATAAACATGGAATCAGGAATCTGCTTTTCAATCGTGATTTTCTTTTCCAGGGCCATTCCCGTAACTGACCGGATACTGTCATTGATCAGTGTATTGAGGAGCACAGGGGTCAGGTTTAATTTTTGCCGGCCACTTTCATAACGCTCCAGGTTCAGTACCTGCGTGATCAGGTGACTCAGTCTTTCGGTCTCTTTAATGATACCTGAGAGAAACTCCTGCCGTTGTTCTTCTTCCATATCCTCATTGTCGTGCACCAGTTCGGCCATGGCCCTGATGGAAGTGAGGGGCGTTCTTAATTCATGGGTAACCGTATAAAGAAATTCATCTTTTACTTCATCCATATCTTTCAACTGGGCATTCACCACGGTCAGTTGTTCGGTGGCTTTCTGTAATTCGCCTGATTTGCGTCTTAATTCTTTATTCAGTTCGATCATCTGTTGTGATTCCCGCAGGATATGCATCACTTCATTAATCTTCAGTTCTTCTTCCTTGGTCACACTGCTTACCATAATGCGGGCCGATGCCGATCCGATCACCCCGCTCAGCACTTTTTCTGAAAAGGTCACCAGCCGCGGATCAGCTTTTTTACTTTCCAGGGATATCCGGTGACGGGCGGCATAGTTGCTGATAATTTTTTCCGCCCGGTCTTTCCCTAAAAAATTTGCCAGCAGTGAATTCAGGTCGGGCAGGTAGGCCGTTCCCTTCCAGACCGCATGGGTATCCCCCGGACCTGAATGCCGGAAGATGTCGACAAAGATTTCGGACTGGTAAATTTCCCGGGCTGAACGCTGACTGTTCAGGGATACAAATACAAAAACCACGATATTGAAAAACATACTCCAGAAAAAACAATGTGTAATGGTGTCCATACCCTCCATGCCGAAAAGGGAGAGGGGACGTAACCAGGATATCCCCCAGGGTCCCTGTTCAATCACGCTGATGTCAATAAAACCGGCACTGGCCATAGACGGAATCACGGCCGTATAAAACCAGATAACAAAACCGGTAAGTATGCCGGCCATCGCTCCTTTCTGGGAAGCATATTTCCAGTAAATGCCACCCAGTACCGCCGGGGCCAGTTGTGATACCGCGGCAAAAGAGACCATTCCGATGGACACCAGGGTGAAATGCTGTGCCACCAGTTTATCATATAAGAAGGCGAGTGCAATGATCAGGAAAATGCTGATGCGCCGGATATGGAGGATCGGGTTGGTTAACTGTCCATCTCCCTTTGTTTTGAATTTGCGGGTGGTCAGCAGCAGGGGCGTCGCGATATTATTGCTCATCATGGTACTGATGGCAATGGTTTCCACAATGATCATACTGGTGGCGGCGGAGAATCCGCCAATGAAAATAAATAAACTGAGCCAACCTGCCCCGTGGTTTAACGGGAGAGCCAGTACGTAGGTGTCGGCATTCACACCTGTATCACCCATCAGCAGTTTGCCACCAAAGGCTACCGGTAAAACAAACAACGTAATCAGGAAGAGATAAAGGGGAAACAGCCAGATGGCTTTTTTCAAATGGTTTTCCTGTACATTTTCCACCACGCCCAGTTGAAACTGGCGGGGCAGAAACACAACAGCCAGCATGGAGAGCAGTACCAGGCCGGTCCAGGTGGAATAAGCACCTTCCCCGCTAAAGCGGAATAGCCGGGCCAGGTCTTCATTGGCTGCGGCCTTACTGAAAATATCACCAAAGCCGTTGAACAAACCAAAAGTGACAAAGATCCCGGCGACCAGGAAAGCCAGTAATTTGATAATGGATTCAAAGGCCACCGCAGCCACGAGGCCTTCATGTTTTTCTGAGGCATCAATGGAACGGGTACCGAAAAGGATGATAAAGACCACGAGTACGATTGCAATATAGAAGGTATTATCCTGCAGGATGCCGGTCAGCCCGGTATGTGGCGTACTGCCGGAGAGAATATGCATACTGGAAGAAATCGCTTTCAGTTGAAGTGCGATATAGGGGATGATCCCGATCATACAGAGGATCGTCACCAGCACTGCCAGGGAAAAGTTTTTTCCATAACGGGTGGAAATAAAATCCGCGAGGCTGTTGATACGTTGAGTTTTACAGATGCGGATGATCTTGCGGAGTACGGGCCAGAATAATGCGGCCGTTATGGTGGGGCCGATATATACAGCCAGGAACTCCACACCCCGGGTGGACGCCTGTCCCACACTGCCATAATAGGTCCAGGCGGTACAATATACCGCCAGTGAAAGCGCATATACATACGGGTTGTTGATCAGGCTTTTGTTCATCCGTTGCCGGTATTCCGCATAGTAAGCCACTCCGAAAAGCAGGCAGAGATAAAACAGGGAGCAACCGATGATCAGCCAGTTGCTCATGAGCCGGGATTGTTTTTATTGCTTTTTCGTTCGGCTGTGATCCAGAGTAATACGATGGCCCCCAGCCAGGCCAGGAACAGGTAAAGAAAAAGAACAGGGATACCGGCAATAACGGCTGCTTTATCCGCAATACTGATCAGCGGGTATACAAATACCAGCAGCAGGATGACAGAAATGGAAGCAAATCGTTGTCGTTTAATCCGGTCAGGCATGGCAGGCAGTAAAAAAGGGAATAACACTTTTATCTAAACCTGAATTTAGTAAAGAATGTCATTCCCGTCAAAAACGGTATTCAACAAAAGGAATTAATCCTCTTTTATATGGAGGTGATGTTCCGGATCTTCATAAATGTCATATTCCCCGATAATGGCATAATATCCGAATACCAGCAGCCCGCCTACTATGATCGGTGTCAGGATAAAGGCATAAATGATCGCCGGAATCCGGTCCTCAGGTTTGGGACTTTCAAATTTGGGAATGGCTTGTGATACAATCAGGTAGTAGCCGGCTACCAGGGCCAGAGCCACCCAGACATAGCCCATATATTTTCTGATCTGATTCATATAAGTAGTATTTAAAATTAAGTAAATAAGGTTAGTCTTCAATCCGGTTATCTTCTCCGTTGATATATAATACACCAATGACCAGGGATACAGCCCCCAGGATAATGGGATACCAGAGTCCCTCCAGGTAAGGTTTGTCGTAGGGTAGTGCTGCGCCTGCTTTAGCAGCTACCTCATTGGCCTGGGTGGCTTTAGTGGTCAGGAACAGGGCAATGGCCGGCAACAAACCACCAAAGATGCCATTCCCGATATGGTAGGGCAGTGACATGGAGGTATAACGGATCCGGGTCGGGAACATTTCCACCAGGAAGGCGGCAATAGGACCGTAGACCATGGTAACAAAGAGTACCTGTAAAAATACCCAGAGCACCAGTTGCCAGAAGGAATGACTGTCCAGGTTGACCGTCGTGCTGACCATCGTGTCTTTCTTCAGGTCAGCTTTGGAGGCATCCCCATGCACATGCAGTTTTTTAACCTCCCGGTAAGTAGTACCATCCTCGTAATATTTATGGGTAGTGGTGGTACGGATACTATCGCCGGTGATTTTTGCATCGGCGGCAGTGGTTACATCAACCAGGGTCCTTGCCAGTATCTCTTTTTTGGTACTCACACTACCGGCATTATACATGGCCGTGTAAATGGGCCGGTATAAGAGGATGGCCACCAGCATTCCCAGCATCATGATCCATTTACGGCCGATCCTGTCGGATAACCATCCAAAGAAAACAAAGAATGGAGTACCGAAAAGCAATGACCACATGATCAGCCGGCTGGCCTGTGATACATCTACACTGAGTGTATTCTGTATAAAACTCAGGGCATAGAACTGGCCGGTGTACCACACCACTCCTTGTCCCATGGTGGCACCAAAAAGGGCCAGCAACACAAATTTGAAATTCAGTTTATGACCAAAGCTTTCTTTAAGCGGGTTAACGGACGTTTTTCCTTCTGCTTTTGCCTTTTCAAACAAGGGTGATTCAGACATCCGCATCCGGATAACAATGGAAATACCCACCATGATAATAGAAATCCAGAATGGCACCCTCCAGCCCCAGTCGCCAAAAGCGGACTCAGACATCGAACCTTTCACACTGATGATCACCAGCAGGGAAACAAATAATCCGATCGTGGCGGTGGTCTGGATCCAGGAGGTCCAGAATCCGCGGCGTTCAGCCGGCGAGTGTTCCGCGACATACGTGGCCGCACCTCCATACTCACCGCCAAGTGCCAGGCCCTGCAGCAGACGAAGCACCAATACAAGTATCGGGGCGAAAATGCCAATTGATTCATAGCTGGGAATACAACCAATCAGGAAGGTGGATAGTCCCATCAGGACCAGCGTTAAAAGAAAAGTGTATTTTCTTCCGATCAGGTCGCCCAGCCGTCCGAAAAATAAGGCGCCAAAAGGACGGACCACAAAACCGGCCGCAAAAGTGGCCAGCGTGGAAAGCAGGGCCAGGGTCTGGTTGCCCGAGGGAAAGAACTTGGTGGCAATGATGGTGGCCAGACTTCCGAAGATGTAGAAATCATACCATTCTATCAGTGTACCTACGGAAGACGCGGCAATAATGCCGGCCAGGCCCTTTTTCTCTGTTTGAAAACTCATGCTTGTTTGTTTTAGGTATTATAGAAAAATTTGTGTTTGCAGCACCATTTCGCCTTTGGAACCATTGCGGACCGGATCCGTTCCAACTGTTTTATAGACCGGCCTGGTACTGTATTGCAGGGTGATTTTAGCATTATGGCCATTGATGAGGTAGTTCAATCCAAGATCAACCTGTCCTGAACTTTTTCCAATCCGTTCAAATTTTTTAAACGTGAATGTTGCATAGGGCATAAAAGCGGTTCCGTTTTTCATTTTAGGCAGCAGGTATCCCAGTTGTGTATACCAGATACTCCCGGTGCCAATCGTAGGTTGTGTATTTCCGCCACCGGCCCAGCTGGCCTCCGGATTCGCCGATACATGCTGGGTGCTGCTATGTAAATTAAGTATACCAATATTGCGCAGGTAATTGTTTCCATAATCTGAATGGTAAAATACAGAATATGCGTTGAGTGCGGTGCCTTTCTTTTTATTCAATGGCATATCCATATAAATATCCAGTCCAAGGTTTCGTTGTGTATGCTCTTTTGCAGCGGTGGAAACTGATTCTTTACTCGCGGTGGCCCCTTTATGACTGTACCAGCCGGCACCGATATTCAGCACTTTTTTTGTGCCCAGGTATGTGCCAACAAAAAACGGCAGCACATTACTCTCTTTATCCCATAACATATAATTCAGGTATCCTCCTGTACTCCAGTTTTCATTGATCACGTTGACTGCTGTTGGTGAACTAACGGACGACAGTACTGATCCGAAGGCAAAGGGTTTGTTGATATGCAGGCGGTAATCCAGCCGGCCGAGCTGTCCCTTGGCATAAATACCGAGCTGGCGCGCAAACTGATCCGTGGTTTCAATATTATACCAGTTAAAAATGGGTGCATCAATGGTCATAAAATTAAGCGTACTGTGACTGCTGAACCTGGAAACACCGTTCCAGTAATGAAGACCGGTTCCGATATGGAGTTTGCCCGGATGAACTGCAAATTCCGTCCAGGCATCATGAATATATAGTTGTGGCCGTTTTCCTCCCTGTCCGGCCGCACTTGATCCTGTGCCGAGTGTGCCGGCCGACCCGCCATTGAGAAAACTCTGGTTATTGATACCCCAGTGACTGATAATCAAAAACCGGGGGGAAACCTGTGCCTGGATCAGGAAACGCGAACGGCGTATAGCCATATCCGTTGCCGTTTTCTGAGGAGCGCCATTTATATCCAGCGTACCCGGGTTATTGCTGGTGTGCGTAATCCACATCTGGTGCCAGGTAATAAACCGGATAAACTTTGTTCCTTTTTCATCCAGTTTCAGTGTCATGGGTTTATAGCTGTGATCCACTCCGGGGTTTGCGTTTCCCTGGGCTATGAGCCGGCCGGCTATTAAAATGGTGAAAGCAAGTAGAATCGTTTTTGGTGACATAGCAGTGCATTTGAGGTTAACAGGGCCAAATTCAAAAAACTAATCGCCCTGTTCAAAACCGGGATATACTGCTGCTAATTACTATAGTTTTCAGAGTGCATTTTTACGGAAACGTTCCCACTTGATCACCATAAATTTATCGCCCAGCTCAGTGATCATGCAGCCAGCACTTTTCAGGCTGTCTTTTTCTTTGAAGTACTCAATGAGTTCGGTATGATTCAGTACCTTATAGGTAGGGCGGTATTCATAGTTTTCAGGGGCTTTGATATTGTACTTTTTCACCCAGTTCATTACCGATACATGGCTGATGCCGAGGATGCGTTCTATTTCACGGTAGGTGACCCCTTCGATGTACAATTGCAGGGCCTTGATTACGTAGTAAGGATCGATGTTTTTCCCTTCTTTGAGTACGGTAAAAAAATAATGGCATTCTTTACAGCGGAACCGTTGTCTCCCTTTGACAATTCCGCTTTTAATGAGCGATTCGCTCTTGCATTTGGGGCAGGCAATTTGTTTCATAACATGGACAGAAACCGGTCAGATATACCAGTTTAGCATAAATATACTTATTTAGCAAATAAAAGCCCATCCGCTTTTGATCTTTCTTTACTTTTAGTCCATCAAAAAATGATCGCTATGTCATATCCCTACCAGATTAAAAATGCAGAACAATACCAGGCGGCCTACTCAAAAAGCAAGGAGGATCCGGAAGGATTCTGGAGCGAAGTGGCTTCCCATTTTCATTGGCGGAAAAAATGGGATAAAGTACTGGACTGGAATTTTACGGAACCAAAGATTGAATGGTTCGCCGGGGCTAAGCTGAATATCACAGAGAATTGCATTGATCGTCACCTGGAGAAAATGGGTGATAAACCTGCTATTATCTGGGAACCCAATAACCCGGAAGAGAGAACCCGTGTGGTAACCTATAACCGTTTGCATAAGCGGGTCTGCCAGTTTGCCCAGGTATTAAAAAACAACGGGGTGAAGAAAGGAGACCGTGTCTGTATTTATATGGGAATGGTGCCCGAACTGGCCTATGCGGTATTAGGCTGTGCCCGTATCGGGGCGATCCACAGCGTGATCTTTGGCGGATTCTCCGCGCAGAGTATTGCCGACCGACTCTACGATGCGAATGCAGAATTTATTGTAACCTGCGATGGCGCCTTTCGCGGCAATAAAGACATTCCCCTGAAAAGTGTGATCGATGATGCCCTGATCGGCAACCGCACGGTAAAAAAAGTAATTGTGTATACCCGTACCCGCACCCCCGTCTCCATGATCAAGGGCCGTGATGTATGGTGGGAAGATGAAATGGAACATGCGGAACACCAGGTGGAGCAGGAAGGCAAAGTATCTTTTCCCGCGGAGGAAATGGATGCGGAAGATCCGTTGTTTATATTATATACCTCCGGTTCCACCGGTAAGCCCAAAGGGGTGGTGCATAGCTGCGCCGGGTATATGGTCTATACCGCTTATTCTTTTGTCAATGTATTTCAGTATGAACCCGGTGATATTCATTTCTGTACAGCGGATATCGGGTGGATCACCGGGCATAGTTATATATTATACGGACCACTGAGTGCGGGTGCCACTACGATGATGTTTGAAGGGATTCCCACCTGGCCCGATGCCGGCCGCTTCTGGGATATCATTGATAAATACAAAGTGAATATCCTGTATACGGCTCCCACAGCTATCCGTTCACTCATGGGATTCGGCCTGGGACATGTACATGGTCATAAACTCGACAGCCTGAAAGTACTGGGTACCGTGGGTGAACCCATTAACCAGGAAGCCTGGCATTGGTATGATGAGAATATCGGAAAAGGTAAATGCCCGATTGTGGATACCTGGTGGCAGACTGAAACAGGAGGTATCCTGATTTCCAATATGGCAGGGGTAACGCCGGCTAAACCAACTTATGCCACATTACCGTTACCCGGTGTGGACCCTATGCTTGTTGATGAAAATGGAAAAGAGATCGAAGGCAATAATGTGAGCGGTAATCTTTGTATCCGTCATCCCTGGCCGGCGATTATCCGGACCACGTACGGTGATCATGAGCGTTGCCGCCTGAATTATTTCACGGCATATCCGGGTTTATATTTTACCGGCGATGGGGCGTTCCGCGATGAACACGGAAATTACCGGATTACCGGCCGTGTGGATGATGTACTGAATGTAAGTGGTCACCGCCTGGGAACCGCAGAAGTGGAAAATGCCATCAATATGCACGCCGGTGTGGTGGAAAGTGCGGTGGTCGGTTATCCGCATGATATCAAGGGACAGGGAGTGTATGCCTATATTATCTATGAACATGTTCACGGCGATGAAAATCTGACCCGCCAGGATATATTACAAACAGTAACCCGGGTGATCGGGCCTATTGCCAAACCGGATAAGATCCAGTTTGTACCGGGTCTACCCAAAACGAGGAGCGGTAAGATCATGCGCCGTATTCTCCGGAAGATTGCGGAAGGGGATATCGAAAACCTGGGCGATACATCCACGTTGCTGGACCCGGGTGTTGTAGAAGAAATTAAACGGGGGAAACTGTAAGTAACCCTGTTTTTGATGCTTTATAAAAAAAGAGATAAATAATCGTATCTGTGCCGGGTAAAAATTATTTTTGGCAGATAACCTCTGCTGGAAATAGACCTTATGAAAGATAAAAAGACCAGGCGCCGCTTCCCATCACTGATCCGCTGGATCGGGTGGGTACTTCTTTTCCAACTGGTCCTGATCAATGTCAGTGCGGCTATATATGCCTACCACCTTACCCACTTTTATAATGATCCCTCCCTGCAGGGCAGTCACCCGACGAGCAATATATTCCGGAAAACCTGGAAATTGTTTACCGGTCCCAAATTTCCAAAGTCAGCTATTCGTGAAACGCCGGCATTTATGTATGATACCGTCCGCTTAACCAGGGCCAATGGCCAGCTTATAGATGCCTGGTATGCCGAACCGGATTCAGGCGCCCGCGGAACGGTGCTTATGTTTCATGGGGTCAGTACCAATAAAAGCTATATGGTCCGTGAAGCTGCCAGTTTCCGGCTGATGGGTTACCGGGTGTTACTAGTGGATTACAGGGCACACGGAAACAGTGAAGGACAAACCACAACACTTGGTAGAAAGGAAACCGAGGAGGTTCAACTGGCATTTAATTATATAAAAGCAAAAGGAGAGAAGACTATTTTCTTATGGGGTGTTTCCATGGGGGCTGTGGTCGTGGCCCGTTCTGTTGCCGAAGACGGGCTGCAACCTGCCGGTATCATCATGGAATTGCCCTTTGCCTCCCTGCAATCGCACCTGAAAGCGAGGGCCCGGGTACTGGGTTTTCCTCAGCAACCCTTTGCCTTCCTGGTAACAGGTTGGATCAGTATCGAAAGAGGGTTCAACGGGTATCAGCATTCCACTGTCAGCTATGCGCATAAAATTAATTGCCCGGTACTGGTGCAATATGGAGCCCGTGATAATTATGTGTTGAAAACAGAGATTGAAGAAATCTATAAGGCGATTCCGGGAACCCGGAAACAACTGGCAGGTTATGAAGAAGCAGGGCATGAGTCCCTGCTGATGAGCGAACCGGAGCGCTGGAAAAAAACGGTTTCTGCCTTTCTGCAGCAATTCCCCGGATAATTTATTTACGGATAACAACCTGTGTGCCGGATCCGATATACTTGTAGAGATCGGTTACATCATCATTTTTCATCGATATACAGCCAAGTGTCCAGTTTTTATAGCGGTCGATTACAAAATCTTCATGCGGCCAGGTTCCATGGATGCCGATTCCACCACCGATTCTGGCAGTGGACGGAATCTCTCCCTTCTGTTTCCTCCGGTTGAATTTCTCAATACTTTCTTTTGTAGGATAATCAATGGCCAGGAAGCGGCACCATTTTTCATGCACCCGTTTTGTGGTAATCCGGAAAGTTCCTTCCGGGGTATTTTTATCCCCTTCCATTTTTTTATCCTCCAGGCTGTTATTGCCAAACACCACCGGGTAAGTAGCATACCATCCTTCTTCATCATACACGGTCAGTTCATAGTCTGACTTATCGATGGAGATGGATACCCGGCCCACCGGACCCGCCGTTGCCGAATACCGCTTATTCGTGGCAATATTCTTTGTGGGGTGATAATCTGTAGCGGTGAGGCTGCTCCCAAAGAAAACGGAAAGAAGAAATACTACTTGTTTCATGTCCTTTTAGTGTTTTCAGTCAAGCCAGGTGTAACCTGCCGCCAGGTGGGAGCAGCAATGATTATATGGCTTTAAAAAAATGGTAAGTGGTCCGTCCTTACGTTCAAACGGAGTGCCAGATTTTTTATTTTCCGCTGGTGGATAACTAAACCCCGGTTGCCAATGGATTTAACAGCCTGTTTAGAAAATTTACGGGGCATATTACCCGGGGGAATCGCTTTTGAAAATAAAAAACCGGCCTGAGAACAGGCCGGTTGTGTATGAAGATGAGAAATTCTTACCAGTTGCTGAAACGGAAACCCAGGGTATAAGGGGTCATATCCAGTCCTTTGTCCCACATATTGTTCATCGCATAGCTGCCATACAGCTTTACAGGACCGAGGGATAATTCACCGATATAGGACAATTTGAAACGCTCGAGGTCAAAATCACTTTTTACTTTTTTCACATCCCCGTCAATCTTTGTTTTATACCGGGCAGAATACATATAGCCTGCGCTGACACCCGCACTGATGCCGAACCCGTTTTTGCGTTTAGGCGTAAAATTGACATTCAGCATCATAGGCACGGTCAGGTAATCCACCGCCAGTTTTACTTTCCTGAAGGAGGTGCTGCCCTCGCTGATCAGGGTCGGGTTTTTGGCAAATATAATTTTGTCGTTTTCAAAATGGTAGTTGTTTAATTCCAGCCCCATCCCATATTTCAGGTTGAGCACATGCTTGGCAATATTCAGTTTCTGCATAAAGAACCAGATATTCACATTTCTTGACTTACCGGCCCGGGCTTGCAGGTCATCCATGGTTACACCGGACGTAAGTACATTGGGGTAAACTGATTTGTCGGTATAGTTGGAAAAACCAATATCCATGATCCACCAGTTGGTACTGAGGTTACCGGGTTTATCTGCTTCGCGGTTTTTCATCTTGTATTCACGGTTGTGAAGTATTTCCCGGTCTTTGCTGCCGGCTTTGCGGATAATCACCATACCACCAATCCGGATCGTATCATCCTGGGGTACGGTTTTCGGAGCGGAAGTGGTATCCGTCTGGGCAAAACTGCCGAGCGTCATACATAGGGCCATACAGAAGGTAAAAATCCTTTTCATGTTATTTTGTTTTTCTAAATTTTTTAAATGGTTGTTTTTCTGTTTGTCCACCGTAGCCCTGTCTGCCGGCAGGCAGGTTCAACAAAGGTGGGACTTGTCCACCGTAGCTTTAGCGAAGGTGGAAGGATTATTTCAACTTGATTGCCAGCCCGCCTACCAGTAACCGGTTATCCTGATCGGTCGGGTCGATGTTGGTTCTTTTTTCAAAGGTCCGTGTCACCTTCCGGAAGAAGCCACGGAGTTTGTTTTTCTTACCATCATTTTCAACTTCCGGTCCGTTTCCATCCTGGCTGGATGTTTTGGCAGAAGCGAAATCAATCATCGGTTTAATATCAGGCGAAGATCCATAGTTATTTGTTACATCTGTTTTTGTTAAAATGCCTTTAGCATTGTTGTTTGAGCTGACAGGGTTTACCGCCAGGGCATTGTTCACACTATTTACATTCGGATTGTAGACAGGTTCCGGCAGGTTGTTGCTCCCCTTATCAATTGGGTTCTGTGCAATGACCGGGTCATTTTTATCCTGCGGTTGTATAATATGATTAGAAGGGATATTGTTCTTTGTGTCAGACTGGGCAACACCTTTATAGCTATCTGTACCCGGCCTGTTCACCACATCTGATGTTGAATTTTTATTTCCTGGCTGATTATTATCTTCTGTTACTGCCGCTGTTTGATTATTATCTGTGGAAATACCTGGCACAGGTGCTTTGATACCTGTTTTTCCAGGGGTGGTACCTGCAACAGATTCCTCAGAAGGTTTATTATTCAGCATCCACACAGAGGTCAGGCCAAGACCCAGGATCAGAACAGCCGCTGCGGCTCTCCACCAGCGTACCGGCAGGGCCCGTACTTTTTCTTCTTTGCGGTATAGAGAAGCTTTGTTCGGGAATTCGAAAGTTTCAGGTTGCAGTCGGGTAAAACCCAGCAGGTCCAGTTCTTTTTTCACCGCCAGGTTTTCAGCAACAAATTGCTCTACCGCCGTTTTTTCCGTAGCATTTAGTTCATTGTCGGTATACAGTAAGAGGTATTCTTCGTAATTGGACAGGTTGATAAATGTTTCCTGCTGACCTTGTAGTAATTCTTCTTTCCTGTTGAAAACGATATCCGTGTCAGGGGTTAATTTATATTGGAGTAACTGGTCCAGTTCTTCTTTCAGGTCGGGGTGCAATTGCATAAAATCCTCCACCATCCGGCGCTCTGCCGGTGACAGTTCATTATCCATATACAGGATAAAAAACTCTTCGTAATTATGGCGGTTTATAAACATTATCTTGTTGTTATTTGCAGGTTCTCTAATATCTAGTATCAAAAGGTCCTACTGTTTCAGTCGGTAGTTAGTAGTTGGTAGTTAGTAGTCAACAGCCCTCAGGACAGGTGTTTATACTTCTAACTTCGTACTTCTAACTTCGTACTTTATATCACGTTCTCCATCTTCACCAAATACTCCTTCAGTTGAACCCTGGCCCGGTGCAGGTACACTTTTACCTGGCTGGGGTTGAGGTTCATGATCTGGCCGATTTCTTCATAACTATACCCTTCA
>CAZYTV010000109.1:0-13671 GCA_964650455.1 uncultured Chitinophaga sp.
ACGGGCGTTGTATTGCTTGGTTTGCGGAAGCATGATGAGAACGGAACGAAGCCAACAAACCCCTCCCGTAGTATCTTTGCCCCATGTACAAAAAATCCCTCACCAAAGAACAGGCCCTGCAAAAGCTGAAGCACTACTGTGCTTACCAGGAGCGGGCGCATAGTGAGGTGAAGGAGAAATTATATGATCTCGGTATCTGGAAAAAAGATCATGATGAGATCATCTCCACGCTGATCGAAGAGAATTACCTGAATGAGGAACGGTTTGCGATTGCTTTTACCGGGGGCAAGTGGCGGGTAAAGCATTGGGGGCGGGTGAAGATTAAATACGAACTGAAACAGAAGCAGGTGAGTGAGTATTGTATTAAAAAAGCTATGAAACAGATTGATGAAGATGAATATATGGCCGTGTTACAAAAGATGGCCGATGAACGCTATGCTTCTTTAAAATCGGATCAGTACCTGGTCCGGAAGAAGAAGACGATGGATTTTCTGATGGCGAGAGGCTTTGAAATGGACCTGATCCGTAAAGCGGTGGAAGACAAAGCCTGATTACTCAACTACCAGTTTCCATTTTTCCCCGATCACATATTTTTTATTTCTTGTCCCTATAAAAATAGAGGGACCGGACAGACCGATCAGCAATGCTTCAAACTGCAGCCAGTTTCTGACACCGGCACTGCCATGGGCAATGGCTGCCACCGGCAGTAAAGGAATCGCCAGTATGGCACCGCCCGCCATATAGGCCGGAAGTAACATCCAGCCGCGTTTATTGATCCAGGGTTTCTTTACGATCAGGATATCTTTCAGGAGAATATCGGCCGTATCCCGGGTGTACAACGCCATTTTCTTTGTTTTAATTCCGTCTTTATGCCGGCGGCTTACGCGTACCTTAACCGTATACAAACTGTCTTTCCCGGTTTTATAATAGCGGCTCAGCCGGACAGAGGAATCAGTGGCCGAGAGGAGTGAACCGTTATAGTCTCCCTTAGCGGTTATATAAGTGACATCCCATTCTTTTTTAAGCGTAATTTTTTTGTTGAGGTGATGTTGATTGATCAGCACCGCTTTTATCTGAGCAATGCTTTGCAGAGAACAAAGGAGGAAAAATAAAATGAAGATAGACGGTTTTTCCGCGTACATATTATATTTCCATTTGAATTGAAACAACAGCCCCTTGCCCTTTTTTACTTTCAATATGCAGCTTTGCATCCATCGTCTTCAACAAATCCTTAATAATCAGGTAGCCCAGCCCGTGACCTTTCTTGTTATCCACGTTGGCAGAAGTGATTACCACTTCCTCGGCCATCAGGCGCTGGATCTGTTCGGGACTCATACCGATGCCTTCGTCTTTTACGGATACTGTTATATGGCCGTTGTCTTTTACGGCTGAAACAACAATGGCCCCTTTCTCGGTGAAGTGTATCGCATTGGTGAGCAGGTTATAGATCAGGATCTTCAGGGGTTCATAGTACTGGTGGATCTCCAGTTCCGGATCCACATCATTCAGGATAATCAGCTTTTTCTGGCGGGCCAGTGATTGTAATAAACCGAGTACCTGTCCCACCATTTCATGGAGGTTAAAGTTTTCCTTGATGAGACGGCGGTTTTCATTCTGGTACTTGATCCAGTTGAGGATATTGGTGGAGAGCAACTGCAGCTCCTGCGAGGTATTAGTAATTTCTTTCAGCGTTTCCACCTGCAGGTCCTCACTCATCAGATTTCTTTTCTCGATCAGGTTTTTGCCGGCTACGTTGAGGAATTTCAGCGGGGTAACGATATCATGACTGATGATGGAGATGAGGCGTGTTTTGATGCTGTTGTTTTTCTCCAGTACTTCATTCTGTTCCTGCAGTTCTTTTGTTTTTTCGGTGACCTGCTGTTCCAGTTTGTCCTGGCGTATCTGGTACTGACGGGTGCGGTAACGGAAGTACAGACTGATTACGGCAAACAGGGCAAGCAGGCAAATCAGGTAAAACCACCATTGCTGGTGCCAGGGAGCGGGTACCACAAAACTGAATTCTTTATAGGCATAATTATTGGCACCATAGCCGTTCAGTTTGCGTACCTGCACCGTATAACGCCCGCTTTCCAGGTTGCCCAGTTGAATGATTCCCCCATTGTCCATGTTCACCGTTTTCCAGGCAGCTTCGTTTTTTAACTTATACTGGAGGTATATATTTTCATTATTGCACCAGGCGGAAAAACCAAGTTTGATCTGTACATCCTTACGAAACGCATGGACCGGTTCTTTTTCAAACAGTGCGGGATCGAGTGATTGATTTTCCACTGAAAATTCATCAATATAAATTTCACCAACAGGCAGTACCGGAACAGCCGTCAGGGGGTTAACCCACAACAAACCTTCCATGGTGGGGAAGGAGATGGTTTTATTTTTCATCGTCAGCCCGCAGGGTACACAACCCCCGTTCATTTCGGTCATATCCATGCCGTCATTCCGGCCGAAATAATGATAGTACACCTGCGGATCATTATTTTCATACGCATGAATCATGTCTGCAATACTGGCTTTGAACAGGCCCCGGTTGGTACTGATCCAGCAAAAACCACGGCCATCATCAATAAAGCAATGGGTAAATAACAAATGCCGGTTCTTATCCAGTGGCAATGGTTTAACCTTACCGTTTTTACTTACATAGAGCCCATTGCCATAAGTTCCGAAAAAAACATAATCCTTATAAGTCCAGATCGTACGGACACAATAATTACCATCTGTAAAAAGGGTATCCAGTTTTTTGTTGCGGGTATCGAAACTTAACAGGGCATAACAGTTGGCCAAACCCAGTTTGCCCGGAGCGATCTCTTTCATATCGAAATGGGTACGCTGCCGTTCGGTGACCGGGTAGGAATATACCTTTTCCAGGCTGTCTTCTTTCAGGCGGAAGATACCCCCGTCATTCGCCATATATAACCGTCCCCCGGTTTCCGCCATGACCACCTGCGCATAACCAGGGATCACTTTTGGATAAACAGTCAGCCTGGAATGACGAAAATGATAGCTATGCAGGCAGGTAATACCCAGTTCCTTATTGAGCTGAACAAACCAGAAGACCGAATCACCCTGCATATAGGTACTGATACTGAATCCGCCTTTGAATGGTACCGATACGGAAGAAATATTTTTTCCAAGAATATGGCCTTCATTGGTCATGATCATTCCATCCGGCAATTCAACCTGGGAATAGTAGGATGTGCGTTCATTGGTGGTAGTTCTTACCTTTCGGATAGGTTCCACCAGGTTCTCACGGATAATAATCAGGCCTTTTGAATCCGTCCCGAGGAACAGGGTTTTGAGGCGTTCATCATACTGCGCATACCGGATCAGTGCATCCTGTGGCACCTGGTCGCAGATCAGTTCGGCATGCAGTTTCCCGTTCTCATACAGAATCCTCCAGGCTTTTTCCTTGTTCACCAGCAGGGGGAATGCCATCCCATTGTCCCAGATCAGCAGGGTATTGCCCGGATCAAAGGAGGACAGGTTGTCCGGGAACTGCAGGGCAATTTCCTTGAAACCATGCGTGATTTTATCGTAGAGCCAGTAGTGATTTTTTTTATCCGCGAATACAATCTGCTCCCCGGTTTTAAAACCCCAACTGATTCCGCTTCCGGGCAATGCAGCTTTTGCCGGCTCTTTCATGGAAATAGAAAAATACATCAGGTTATTACCCCGCTGAATCAGGAAGGCAGTATCTGATACCGGAATGACATTATCAAACTGTAAAGCAAAAGGGCCGGTTGTGATCCGGTGATCCTTTTCATAAAAGGGATCAGAAACCGGCAGGGTAATGATATTGCTGGTGACATTACCGGCAATCAGTTTTTTCTTATAAAAGGAAAGGGTGTTTTTATTGACGTAAAAGATATTGCCCATATTGTCCGCCGTATAGATTTTACCGGCGTTATTACGGACCAGGAACAGGATTCTTTCGTTGGTGATATTCGGGTTATCCTCGTTGGTGTATGACTTAAACGACATCCCGTTATAGCGCACAATACCGGCTTCCGTGGCAATCCAGAGAAAATGGGTGGCGGTATCCCATTGCAAGCCTTTGATCCCATTGGACGGCAGCCCGTCTTCAGTACCATATTGCTGTATATGAAAGGAGACACGCTCCTGGGCGTGGACGGGCACAGTGAGCAGCAGCAGGAGCAGAAAAGGAAGGTAACGCAGTATCATAACAGTTGTCCTGCAACAAGTTACTGATTCCTGATTAATAATTCACATTATAGAGGGTGGCCAGCTCAATGAGTTCCTTGATATTCCCGGCATTTGTTTTTTCGTAGATCCTCGTTTTAATGGTGGACACCGTATTCATTTTCAGGTTCAGGTTTTCTGAAATTTCTTTGGTACCAATCCCTTTTAACACATAGTGGAGGATCTCGAGTTCACGGGGCGCCAGTGTTTTGAAGGGATTATCGTGGTGATGAATATCGTTGCGCTTTACCGGGATTTCGTTCTGGATGAATTTCTGCAGGGTCTGGATCATTTCATCTTCCCCTACCGCTTTCGACATATAGTAATTGATCCCGTATTGTTTTACCGCTTCCCCATAAATTTCGGCGGGTTGCATAGAAAAGACCAGGATATTCATTTCAGGATACACGCGGCGGATATTCGGAATCACTTCCAGGGTATTGCCATCGGAAAGAATAATATCGAGAATAAGGTGGGTGTATTTATTCTTCACCAGTTCTTTCATCAGTTCATTACAGGTGGCTACTTCATCAATATCAGTATAACCCAGCGTGAGTTGTACATGCAGCTTCAGACCTTTTCGGATCATGCTGTGGTCATCGGCTATCAGAATTTTTGGCTGCATTACAGGAGTCCTTTTTTCGGCGGGCGATTCGTTTATGAAGGCACTAATTTCCATCATTATTTTTGGCTTTTTGTAGAATTAATTCTATAAATCTATCGGATCAGGCTAATCGTGCCTTTTAATATTTGTTTGCTATCATCTTTTAACTCAACTAAATATATATACACCCCTGTTGGCTGCAGTTGTCCGCGGAAACGGCCATCCCAGGGGTGGCGGGTATAGTCGCCGGTCTGGTACAGCAACTGCCCGGCCCGGTTAAAAACGGCCACCCTTGATTCCGGGTAAAGGGCCAGTCCCGGGATAGTCCATTGATCGTTTTTCCCATCGCCATTGGGGGTAAATCCGGTTGGAATAAATAAACCAGCTACTGCTGTCACTAAAACATCATCAGCAGCCGTACAGCCACTGCCTGTTTCCACCACCTGCAGGGAATAGAGCGTGCTTAAAACCGGGGTGCATACCGGGGTCAGCACAGCCGTGGAACTGAGGTAGGTGCCGGGTGTCCATGTATAGCTATAGTTTCCGGCGGGACTCACAGTAGCAGCCAGGCTGATTGAAGTACCGGCCCGGATGATGCTGTCGGGTCCGGCATTTACAACCGGAGTAGGGAAAATGGTTATGTTTTGCAGGGCCGGGGTGGAGAAACATCCGGCTGCATTCGCGGTGATCAATTGCACCGCATAATTTCCGGCCATTGTATATGTATGTGTAAAAGGAGGGTTGGCCGTACCGGTACCATTGCCCAGTTCCCAGTTCCACTGACTGATACCACTGAGTGTGGAGCGGATCGTCAGTTCTTTCCCGGTACAGAGCGGGGTACCACTGATGGTAAAATCAGCCGACGGGTTGGGATGGATCGTAATGGTTTTCGTTGTATCACCGATACAGCCATTGGTGGCAATAAGACGGTAATGTACATCCTGAACACCGGCTGCCGTAAATCGTTTCGATGTGTTTTGGGTGATGGCGGTACTGTTATCGGCAAAGCGCCACAGGTAGCTGTTGATTGTAAATCCGTTGCTGACGGAGTTACCGGTGAATAGTATATTGTCTGCAAGACAGGCCGGGTCACTGATGGTGAAGTCTGGTTTAGGTCCTTCTTTTACAGTGATGCGGATGCTGGTGAAATCCGTCTGATTACAGGCATCAATTTCCGGGGCGGTATAGACAACCGGGATATCATAAGTGCCGGTACGCGCCAGGGTGAAATCCTGCTGCAGGGTATAGGTATAATATTTTCTTCCGTGTATCAGTGCAGAATCCACCGGTACCGGATTCAGGATCATGGAATCCGCATTCGGATTAAGCCCGGGTACCTGGCTGAGCCGCCAGTGAATCGAAGTTGCCCGGTAAGCCAGTTGTACAGAAAGACGAAATGGTGAATTCGGGCAGGTCATTGTGTCGGCAAGCCCGGATACATTTAACACGTTACGGAAACTACAGATACTGTTCAGGTCATTCACCATCGTTCCCATATTGTATCCATAGCTTTCAAAATAACCCGCGCCATATACAGAAGCAATAAAGCTGGAATCACTGCTGATACTATGTTGTGTCGCGGCTCCTAAAAAGCGTCGCACCACCACCGCATAGCCAGGATTGGCAGGATGAGTCAGCCACTCTGCGGCGGCAGGTATGGTGCCATCAATTCTCAATGAGGCCAGTCCGGTTTGCGGAATCGTGATATTGATGAACGTAATATCAATGGCTTCTTTTCGGGTGGCATAGAATCGGGCGGATTTCACACCCTGTTCAACCGGACTCAGGAAGAGCATTTCCGGATCACCAAGCGGAGGGTCAATTATTCCCGAACACTGATTATAGGATAACGCATATTGGGCCACGAGAATGGGAGCATCGGCCTCAATATAATCCCCGCTGTCACTGGTGAATTCGTAATAGAAATTATTAATCAATCCGGTTAAAGGAATCCCATTTCGTTTTACAATCGTACCCGGTTTACGCACCGCCACCCGGTAATAATTCAGGAAGGGTCCGGTGATATCGCCGTTTGGATTCATCACGGTATGATAAGTAAGATAACGGGTGCCCCAGGCATTAGCCGGAAAGATCTGTTGCTGCATCACTTCGCCCCCATTGCCCTGTGAACAGATTATATTCCGGCTGCTGCCGGAAAATACAGCTACAGCATGACAGGTCCCGTCGGCACCGGGTACCGAGACAATCTTGCTGCCACTCATATCCTTGCCTGTATAGTTTCCTGTTTTTTTACCAAAGACATTATAGAGTTCACCTTTATTGAGATTCACCGTATAAGTCTGATTGGGTAACCAACCCCCTTCGGTGGAATCGGAAGGGGTAATCTGTATGCGTGTATTATTTTCAGCCGCCACCACATAAAACCAGGAATAACTATCGGGGTAATTGGAGAGCTGGGTGAAGTTGAGGGAGTAATAGGTATAGCCGAATGTTTCCACCGGCATCAGCATCGTGGCTCCGGAAGAAACATTTCCCTGCTGGTGCGCATAGACCACGATCGGTGTATCACTGAGGATATGAATGCCTTTTGTAATCAGACCTTCGTTCAGGATGCGGGCATCTTCGGGACCTGTTTTGGGAATGATGATGCTGGCATCCACCGTATTAGCGGGTACAGCAACCGTGCGGCTCCAGGAGGTACCGTTTACACTGATCGTAACATTGGCAGGCGCTTCCGCACTCAGGTAGAGTACATGATTTTGAGTATTGCCGGCTTGTGTGAATAATACATTGTGGCCGTAGCCCAGCCAGAATTCTTTGCCCTTATTTGATTTTTGCGGTTGTGCGTGAGTGATGATAGAAAAGAAGAGTATCCCTGTCAGCAAAAAATAATATCGGATAAAAGGGAACATCATTATAATAATCAGGCTGAATCCGGATTAACGGATAATGCTCACCGTTCCTTTCAGCACGCGGTTGGCCGTATCATTCAATTGGATCATATAAACATATACGGCAATGGGTTGTCTGTCTCCCTTGAATGATCCATCCCAGGGACTGGTCGTGTATCCTTTTTTATCAAAGATCACTTGTCCGCCCCGGTTAAATACCAATACTCTTGCATCCGGATAGAGGGCCAGTCCCGGAATCTGCCAGCTATCATTCTTACCATCTCCATTGGGGGTAAAGGCAGAAGGAATATAAAGACCTGTAATGGGACTGATCACGACCTGGTCCGTACCCATACAGTTACTCCCTTTATCCAGCGCCTGTATGGTATACGTGGTGCTGTTATCTGGTGTGGAAACCGGATTCAGGATATTAGCGGCATCCAGGTAAATGGAAGGGGTCCACAGGAACGAATAATTTCCCGGATTGGTGATCGAGGCATCAATCGTGGTGGATGATCCCGCGTTGATCATTTTATCCAGACCTGCATTGATTGCCGGAATCGGGTTGATCGTAATGGACTGACTCACCGGGGCAGAATTACAACCTTCCGGGTTGGACAGGAAGAGCCGTATGTTGTAAGTACCCGCCGTGTTGAATTGATGCGTGAATGGCGGGGTGGCATTAGTTACGGTGGGTCCCAGGTTCCAGTTCCAGAAATGAGTGCCTGTTACGGTGGAAGTCAGGGTGATTGGTTTCTTCTCGCATAGTGTATCTCCAATGATACTGAATGCGGCCACCGGGTTGGCAATAATCACCGGAAGATTCTGGTATGCCGTATCACTGGCACAGCCTGCGGCATAGCTCACCCAGTGCTTCACCACCATACCGGTGGCGGCATTGGCATAAGCGTGGGTGATGTTGTTGGATGTGGTGGAATTACCAGTCTGGTTGTCACCAAAGTTCCAATACCAGGTGGGGGGATTAGCTCCACCTGCGGGTACGGAAGAAGTAAAACTGAATAAACTATCTGCACATGGTTTTCCTGAAACAGTAAAAGTTGCGGGTGGCTTGCTGCTCACGTTCACGGTCATCCGAAACGTATCGCTGGCACAGGTATTATTACCGGTGACCACGAGGGTAACATTGAAGTTACCGGTGCTGGTATACGTATGGTGGAATGGCGTATTCGTCGTACGGACCAGGCTGCTGTTATCGCCGAAGTTCCATTGCCAGTTGCTGATAGTACCAGCAGTGGCCGGTATTGACTGATCAATAAACCGGATCGAATCACCCAGGCATACATTGCCGCCGGTGGTAAAACTGGCCGTTGGCCGCGGTAATACCGTAACCGGAATAAATGTGGTATCACTCTTACATCCGTTGGAGGAAGTGGTGATCAGGTAAATGGTATAGGTACCGGCGGTGTTATACTGGTGATAGAAAGGCGTGTTATTGGTACGGGTGCTGGTATTGCCATCGCCGAAATTCCAGTACCAGCTACTGATTGTACCTACGGGAACGGTAGAAGCGTCTGTGATGCGGACGGAATCTTTTGTACAGATATTACCGCTGATACTGAAGGCGGCGGTGGGATTTTCCAATATGGTTACGGTCTTGGTGGTATCACCGGCGCAGCCGTTATCAGCGAGAATGCGGTAGCGTACATCATAGTTGCCTGGTGCCGGGTAGAGTTTAGATGCATTCACCGTATTGGCCGTGGTATTATCATGGAAGAACCAGGTATAGTTGCTGATATTGAAAGTACCGGGAACAGAAGTACCGGTAAACTGAATATTATCGATCAGGCAGGAAGGTGAGGGAAAGCTGAAGTCGGCTTTAGGTCCCGGCTTCACCACTACTTTTACCTGGGCGTTTTCGGTCTGGTTGCAGTTTTCGATGACATTGGCGGAATAAGATACCGGGATATAATAAGTGCCTGAAGTGGCAAAACTAAAGTCCTGCTGTAACGTGTATATATAATAAGTGCGCCCGTTAAGCTGCTCTGTACGTACGGGCACCGGGTTCACGATAATGGAGTCGGCGTTTGGTGAAAGTCCGGGTACCTGGCTCAGTTTCCAGTGAATGGTGGTGGCAGGATAACCCACTTTTACAAATAAGCGGATAGGTGTTTTGGGGCAGGTGAATGAATCAACGGGTACACTGCTATACGTATTTTTAATCTCACTGTAGTAATTCAGGTTATTAATAAAGGTTCCTACATTATACCCATAGCTTTCAAAATAACCAATTCCATACATGGTACCGGTGAAAATCGAATCGCATAAAAGGCGGTGCTGGGCGGCGGCACCGGGAATACGGGCCACAGCAACTGAATAACCGGGATGATTCGGATGTGTTCTTGTATTTAGCGGATCAAAAGGCAGACCATCGAGTCTTAATGAGTTCAACCCGGCTGTAGGAACAATTACATGTACATAATTATAATCAATGGTGCTTTTCCGGGTGGCGTAAAAGAGCACATCTTTCCGTCCTTGTTCAAGCGGGCTCAGGTAAAACATTTCCGGATCACCATAAGCAGTCTGGCTTGCTGCCCAGCAACGGTTACCTCCCGGTGTATATTGAGCCATCAGCATCGGTTTATCGGATTCAATAAAATCTCCCCCGGTGCTGTCCATGAATTCGTAATAAAAATTATTGATGAGTCCGGTCAGTACAACGCCGTTTCTTTTAACCACGGTGCTGGGGTCTTCCACGGCAATGCGGTAAAAGTTTTTAAACGGATCATTGATATCCGTATTGGTATTATTCAGCATGTGATAGGTCAGGTAACGGGTACCCCAGGCCTGGGTGGGAAATACCTGTTGCTGCATTACTTCGCCTCCATCCATTCTGCAGAGGCGGATACCACTGCTTCCGGAAAACATGGCGATCGGGTGACAGACGCCATCTGCCCCTGGTACAGAGACCACTTTACTGCCGGTCAGGTCCTTACTCGCTGCCCATAACTGGTTTCCCGGACTGAGTTTGCCCATCACGTTGTAGATCTCGCCTTTCATCAGGTTCACCGTATAGGTCTGGGTGCTCAGCCAACCATTGCGGGTGGTATCAGAAGGAGTGATCTGTAAACGGGTATAGTCTTCCGAAGCAATTACATAGAACCAGGAATACCAGGCGGGTCCGTTTTGGGTGGTGGTCGAAGTACTGGTGGGCGGACTGGATCCGGAAGTGGACTGGGAATAGTTCAGTGAAAAATATTTAAAGCCATAGGTTTCCACCGGCATCAGCATGGTAGCTGCGGAAGTCATGGTATTATAGGAGTGGGCATAGACGACAATTGCGGTATCACTCACGATATGCACGGCTTTATTCAAAAGGCCCTCGTTGAAGATACGGGCATCATCCGCTCCTGTTTTTGGAATGGCTATACTTGCATTCACCGTGTTGGCAGGAATGCTCACCGTCTGACTCCAGGTGGTATTAGTAACAGAGACCGTAACGGTGGCTGCCGCTTCTGTACTCAGGTATAAAACCAGGTCTTGTGTATTAAAAGGAGGCCCTTCCGCATCAAAGGTCCAGTGGTAACCATAACTCAGCCAGAATTCCTTGCCCTTGTTGGATTTGTCCTGCGCATGCAAAACCGTCCCGCAAAGCAGTAGTAACAATGCACTTACAAATGTTAGTGGTTTTCGCATCTTTCTTTCAGATATCAATATTCCATCTTTTCGGGCTTGAAAACAGTAGAATTAATTCTACAAATAGAAATCAATATCGGGGGTAACCTTGTCGCTCATTTCATTTCCACCAAAATAAAACAAAACCAAAATGAAGAAGAGCTGCTTTGGAAAATTACTGCATTACCTCCCGGTAATCATTTTTTTCCTTTCTTCCCTCCTGGCCAGTGGTCAGCAGAGTTTTTACAATGTGAAAAACTGGCGTTTTTCCAATCCGAGGACTTTCGGATTTTACGTGGCTGACCTGGATTTTTTTGATAATAACAGGGGTGTGGCCGTAGGAGCCAGTGGCGGTATTGCTTATACCAATGATGGCGGTGCCACCTGGAATTATGCCAACTTCTCTTTTATTGACCGGAACGGTTTACAGACTTCAACTTCATTTAGTGATGTGCATTTTGCATCAGCGAATGTGGTTTATGCGGTAGGCAATAATGGTTGTATGGCCAAATCCACCGACGGAGGTGCCAACTGGAGTTTTTTGAAAACCACGTTTTATAATACCGGTCGTAATATCAATGCGGTCTGGTTTCTCGATGATAACAAAGGATATATCGGTGGCCAGTGGAATGCCATTGATTCTATACCCCGTTTGTATGTTACCAATAACGGGGGTGCTACCTGGGACTCTCTGGTATCACCAATCGGCGGTAAATCAAAAGTTGGGTATGTAAACAACCCCAACCTCGCTCCGCTGGTTTGGGATATAACGCCCAAGGCAAAAGAAATTTCCCGGATAGAATTTATGAACGCTACAACGGGTTATATTACCGGATCTTCAGCCAGTGGTGGTGGTAACTATTTTCCTCCTCACCCTGCAGTAAACACGACTACCTGTCTGCCAAACGGGGCAAATACTTCAAGCAGTGCGGGTGATGCCAGCCTGGTGTGGAAGTTTACCAATGGAACCTTAACTGATTATTCAATCAGTAAAGAAAGGCTTGGGTACAATGGTATTTATAATGCAGCTCCCAACTGTTCTTATCGCTTTGCATCCAATTCAATTCAATCACAGTCGTTCAAGGCGATGAACATTATCAATGATTCCACCCTGCTGATCATGTCTTTCAATAATAATATTATTGTCAGGATCAATACGGGCAAGAACGACAGTACATTAAATATTAACGTGCCGGGTGTTTATGAAAAAGGACGGTATACCCTGCTGAATGCACCCAGTCCTCCTACAAATAATTCCAATGTATTAGGTGCCCCGATTCCGGCCAACCCGGTATTTGGCTTGTCTAACCCGACTAATATTCTGAGGGCATCCAACGGTAAATTATTCACACCGGTGCTTTCTCCATTAATTGGCCCGGTAAACAGGTTATGGACCTCCACCAATAATGGAGTAACCTGGGTGGAAGAACGTTTCCTGCCCACAGGCAGAAATTACAGTGCTTATGGCGGACAGGCCATTGATATTCTTCCTTCCGGAAAGTTTGTGGTGGGTGGTCAGAATGGAGTAATTTCTGATTCCATACCCGGTGGCCGGTGGAACAGTAATTATGTAATGGATGCGGCGGGTTCTTTTAATAAAGTTGATTTTGCAGATTGTAACAATGGTATGGCGGCAGGCAGTGCTTTTATTGCCATTACCAATAATGCCGGCAAAACCTGGACAGAATATTTACGTTCAGATTTCCAGGCACTGAATATTTCAATCAATGGAGGTACCTATGTACCGAACAACCCGAGCACGGCTTATTTTGCCACCAGTACCGGTACGATTTACAAATCCACCAATATCAATACACCTGGTGCGGTTATGGATCCGATGTATGCCAATCCGCTTGACCAGGTATGGGATATAGCTACTGTGGGATCAGACAGTGTATGGGCCTGTGGATACAGTGGTTTCTCCGTACCCTCGGCCAACCGGGTACCCAAAATTTACCGCTCCTTTAATGGCGGTCTTACCTGGACGGTGAATAGCAACTTTGCTGTTGGTTCTACCTTCCAGAATTTCAGGCATATTGAATTCCCCACCCGCGACATTGGTTATGTAGCAGGTACAAGAGATACGATCTGGAAATCCACCGATGCCGGAGTGACCTGGAACAAGCTGCCCCTGCCTTTTCCGGGTGTAACTCCCCAGATTACTTACAATGACATGTTTGCATTGGATGAAAACACAATATTCCTGGTAGGTAATGGCTTTCCGCGTAAAGTAATTATCCTTTCAACTAATGGCGGTGCCACCTGGCAGGATATCACGGGTAATGCCCTCGCTATTTTCCCGGTAGGAAACTTCAACTCGGTTGTATTCCATGATGCCAATAACGGTTATGTGGGTTGTGCCGGTGG
>CAZYTV010000110.1:0-13600 GCA_964650455.1 uncultured Chitinophaga sp.
CCTTTTACAAGCCACCATCCTCTTCCACCTAAGAGGTCATTTAATAAAAAGTTGACTGACAGCGGACAACTGGCTGCTGATATCGGTCAGCTTCACCCAGTAGATGCCGCTTTGCAGGGAAGCAATCTGCTGATAAGAATTAGCGGACAACACGATATCTTTCCGGATCACTGTCTGCCCCTGCGCATTGAATATTTCCAATTTGTGTTTGCCGCCATCATTATTATCAAATTTGATACCAACCACCCCGTTCGAGGGGTTCGGACTGATAATAAATCTGGGGACCACGGAATTTTTTAACGTAATTTTTCTAATCTCACTGATACGTGTGTAACTATTCGCATACACTTGTTTCACACGGAAGAAAAAATCACCGCTTTCATTCTGCTTCGTGGTATAAATAAATTGATATGCATCATTTATTCCGGCCTCTTTCTGCACCGTCCCCACCGGCACAAAATCTTTGCCATTCCGGCTCATTTCTGTCACATAACGGTAAGATGCGGAGGCATCATTGAATCCTTCCCAGGTTAACAAAGCTTTATTGTCCGCTGCCTTACTGACTTCAAAATTGCGCAGATGCAGGGGCAGGATATAACCTGGACAAGTGCAATACTCAAAATTGAAGCGCACAATGGCCGATGTGGCTACAGTACTGTTATAATTTCCACCGGTACAGGTTACATTGGTAAAAGCAGTGATGTCATAAAAATAGGAGATGCTGTCATTGCCATAAAACTGGAACAGGGAATCCAGGTTGGTAATGGTCTGGCATAACTGAACTGCATTTAATAATGTATCCCTGGAGATCGCCACAAAGTCGGGACCCGAACCCAGTGTGCCATTGGAGGCGGCCAGGCCATAAGGACCATAATGGTGATTGATACTATTGGTCAGCGGTGAACTAAGTCCCGGACCGGTGATCTGATCTGTCCGGATATAGTACACATTGGCGACCTGCGCAGAGAAGGAATTATTCTCCACACTTACGGAATCCACCACACCGGTAATGGTTACACATACTTTTAAACAGGTCACCATTCCCGCATAAGGATCCGCCTGCGGTACTTTTATTTCAAGGGTATTGATACCGGGAGGCGTATTGATCACGGTATCAAAGACCGTGGTGCCACTGGGAAAATTATAGGGACAGGGAGTAATCTGTGTATGACCCGGCAAGGCATATAATATTTGAAGCAAAGCGAATCCGGTAATCAGCAGCGATTTAAAGTAGATCTGTTTCATAGGTCGGAGTTTTGGTTTCAGAAGAAACGGTACACTGTAAAAGTAAAAGACTGTCCCATCGTTTGCAATTGTAAATATGCCCTATTTTAAATCCGGTATTTCATGAATATCCACCGTGAAAATGCTTGCGCAACCGGTCCGGATGTACAGGTAAAAAGGGAGTGAAACAGCCCGTAATTTTTAAGTTGCTTCTACGCCGCATACCCTGTTTTATTTTCCGGGATGAGCCGTTGATTTACGCGGTAATCAAACGGTGAGGAGTTACCTTTGTGCCCACTTATGCGGATTGCCGTCAATACCCGTTTTTTACTGAAAGATTACCTGGAAGGTTACGGGTATTTCCTGCAGGAAATTTTCAGCCGGATAACGAAAGATCACCCGGAACACGAGTTCATCTTCCTGTTTGACCGGCCGTTTGATGAAAAATTTGTTTTTGAAAAAAATGTGACACCCGTGGTGGTTGGCCCCGCGGCCCGTCATCCGCTGCTATGGACATACTGGTATGATTTTAAAATACCCGCGATCCTGAAAAAATATAAAGCGGACCTGTTTTTTTCCGCAGATGGATTTTGCTCGCTCCGGACCCGCATTCCCCAATGCCTGGTGATTCACGACCTCGCCTTCCTGCATTTTCCAAAAGGCATTTCAAAAACACAAGGGGCCTATTATAAACGCAACACCCCGAAGTTTATTCAACAAGCGGAAAAGCTGATCACTGTATCTGCTTTTTCAAAAGCCGATATCATTCGGCATTATCCCGGGGCAGAGGGTAAACTAGCCGTCATACATAATGGTATCCGCCCCATTTTTAAACCCCGCTCCTTTGAAGAACGACAGGCAGTGAAACAGAAATATACAGACGGAAAGGAATACTTTGTTTGTACCGGCTCCCTGCATCCGCGTAAAAACGGGATGAACCTGCTGAAAGCTTTTTCCCTGTTTAAGAAAAGACAACAGTCTTCGATGAAACTTGTACTGGCCGGACGACTGGCCTGGAAATATGAATCCTTTACAGAAAGCCTGAAGTCCTATAAATACCGCGATGATGTGATCCTGACCGGATACCTGCCGGAGGAAGAACTGGCCGCCCTTACAGCCGCCGCTTATGCCATGGTTTATCCCTCCCTCTATGAAGGGTTCGGATTACCGGTTGCGGAAGCCATGCAATCCGGGGTGGTCGTCATCACTTCTTCTTCTTCTGCCATGCAGGAGATTGCCGGCGATGCAGCACTGTATGCGGATCCGGGGAATTACACGGACATCGCCGACCAGTTGAAACGGATCTACAAGGATGAACAATTGCGTGCTGACCTGGTACGTAAAGGAATGGAACGGGCAAAAGCCTTTAGCTGGGATACAGCCGCTGCTCAGTGCTGGAAAGCAATCGAAGAAACCATCACCTGATTTCGTTTACCTTTGCCCTCTCAAAACTGGAATATGCAAAAATCAACGATTAAGATTGAGGTCGAAACCGATGACCAGAAAATACCGGCGGGTATTAGCTGGAGTGCCACAGATACCGGTGCTGAAAATGCACAAAAGGCAAAAGCCATGATGATCTCTTTCTGGGACAGTGCCGAAAAAGCCGCCCTGCGGATCGATCTCTGGACAAAAGATATGATGGTGGATGAAATGGCCGATTTCTTTTACCAGACCCTGATGACCATGGCCGATACCTACGGACGGGCCACCCGATACACCGACCAGGTGGAGGAAATGAAAACCTTTGCCAAAGGATTTTACGAAAAATTCAGGGAGAAACAACTGAAAGAAAATAAAGCCTGATCTGCATCATCATCACTCAAACCAATTAATATGAGTTTAGAACAAAAAATTATGGCGGACCTCAAAACCGCCATGCTCGCCAAAGATGAAGCCGCACTCAGAAGCCTGCGGGCTATCAAAGCAGCGATCCTGCTGGCCAAAACTGCAGAAGGGGGTAATGGAGAGGTTTCTGAAGAAGAGGAAATAAAACTGCTGCAGAAAATGGTGAAACAACGGAAAGATTCGCTTGAGATCTTCACCCAGCAAAACCGGCCCGAACTGGCAAAGAAAGAAGAAGAGGAGATCGCGGTGATTGAAAAATTCCTGCCGAAACAATGGTCCTTGGATGAAATAAAAGCGGAACTGGTCAAGATCATCGCAACCACCGGTGCGGCATCGCCTGCGGATATGGGGAAAGTAATGGGGGTGGCCAGTAAACAACTGGCGGGCAAGGCGGATGGCAAAACCATTTCGACCCTGGTCAAAGAACTGCTCGCGAAATAATCCGGATTTTAACAGCTTTCCGGTACAGCACCGGGGCCTTCTAACGTTTCAGGGATATGATTATTGATATCGTTTTCGCCATTTTGCTGGTATTGGCCATCATCAAAGGCTATCAGCGCGGTCTGATCGTTGGGATATTTTCCTTTGTGGCCCTGGTCGTGGGACTGGCCGCCGCCCTGAAATTATCCACCGTTGTGGCCGGCTATATCGGCGATTCCGTGCATGTTTCCGCGGAATGGCTGCCCTTGATTTCCTTCCTGGTCGTATTTGTAATTGTGGTTGTCCTGATACGTCTGGGTGCCAAAGCCATCGAATCAGCGGTGGAAGTGGTGATGCTGGGCTGGCTCAACCGGCTGGGCGGTATCCTGTTATATATCGCCATGTACACACTGGTGTTCAGTGTACTCCTGTTTTATGCGGCAAAAATGGAGTTGCTGCAGCCTGAAACTATTGAAAAATCGGCCTCGTACGCCTGGATACAACCATTGGGACCTAAAGTGATCGGGTTAATCGGTCAGATACTGCCCTGGTTTAAGGATTTATTTGCTGAACTGACGGCTTTCTTTGATAAGGTTTCCCAACAGGTGTCTCCCCGCTGAACTGTTTATAATCAGGAATCAGGGGCAATTTTTGCAATACCTTTATCGGGTCAGCGTGATTTTAATATCCGTTGAGCAAAACAGACCTGCAGCCCCTATATTTGTGCAAATCAGGCTTGTTTTGTGCTACAAACACCTGAATTTTACCGCAAAACGTTTATTTTAGCAACCAGAGATAAAGCTCAGATTGACTGCCCATGGATTACGAAATCAAACAAATAGAAAAGTTTAAGTTCATTGAGGAAGGCAGCGGGGAACCACTGATGCTCCTGCATGGACTTTTCGGGGCGCTCAGCAATTTCAGAAGCCTGATCGAATACTTTCGGCAACACAACAAAGTAATCGTCCCCATGCTGCCCCTGCTGGATATGGATATCCTGCATACATCTGTAGGCGGACTGGCCAAATATGTCAATAAATTCATGGAGACCCGTGACCTGAACGGGGTACACCTGATGGGTAATTCACTAGGTGGTCATGTAGCCCTGGTACTTACCCTGAAACACCCCGAAAGGATCAAATCCCTGATCCTGACCGGCAGTTCCGGCCTTTTTGAAAACGGAATGGGCGACAGCTATCCCAAACGCGGGGATTATGAATACATACGCAAAAAGACGGAACTGACGTTCTATGATCCGAATACCGCTACCAAGGAACTGGTGGATGAAGTGTACAGTATCACCAATAACCGGTTAAAAGCGATCAAGATCATTGCCCTGGCCAAAAGCGCGATCCGCAATAACCTGGGCGAGGAACTGAACCAGATCAAACAGCCAACGTTATTGGTATGGGGAAATAATGATACGATTACTCCACCCTTCGTCGGTCGTGAGTTTAATAAACTGATACCAAACAGTGAGTTGTATTTTGTAGATAAGTGCGGGCATGCCCCGATGATGGAAGTGCCGGATGAGTTCAACGCCATCTTGCACAAATTTTTAAAGAAACTGAATGAGCCTGCAGCAGTTGCCTGACCGTTGCAGTCTTGACAGAACCGCCGCCACCGGCGTTGAGTTCTGATAATATATAAAGCCGCTATCCATGTTAACCCGAGAACTTGAATCTCAATCGCTCCCCTATTTACACCTTACCGATAAGGTGTACCAGGCACTCCAGCTCATGAATGATAACCATGTCACCCATCTGCCCATTGTGGAAGGGGAAAAATATTCCGGGCTGATCAGTGAGGATGACCTGCTGCTGGCCGAAAATGATCATGCGGAACTGGGAACCTTGCAGCAATCCTTTGCTAATTCAGCCGTGAAAGGACATGAACATTTCCTGAGAGCCGTACAGGTGGCCGCGGAAAACGGGCTGAGTGTGGTGCCTGTGATCAATGAAGAAGGAGAGCTGATCAGCACCATCGCCTACAATGACCTCCTGAAACAGGCTTCTGAATTTATGAGCCTCGATGAACCCGGTGGACTGATCGTGCTGGAAGTGGACAGCAATCAATATTCCTTTAATGAGATCAGCAAACTGGTGGAAACCAATGATGCGCAGATTACCCAGTTGAATACCAGCAATGACCCGGAAACCGGCATCATGCAGGTGACGATCCGGATCAATAAACCGGAAGTATCCGACATTGTCGCCACGTTTCAGCGGTACGACTACAATGTGAAATAT
This sequence comes from uncultured Chitinophaga sp., assembly GCA_964650455.1. Taxonomy (GTDB): domain Bacteria; phylum Bacteroidota; class Bacteroidia; order Chitinophagales; family Chitinophagaceae; genus JJ008. Next base: position 5,742 of record CAZYTV010000110.1, read on the forward strand.
TTTTTTGGAGAAGAACTGTATACAAATGAATTGAAGAGCAATTACGACAACCTGATGAATTATCTGAAGTTCTGATCCCATTTACCCGTATTTTACAGGGCTCAAACCGCCTGTATTTTTTAAAATACAGGACCTGTTATTGACACAGCTTAAAAAATATTACCCTGCGCTGATCCTGGCCTTTCTGTTCAGTACTGGTCTTGATGCCCAGCAGGCCGCCCTGCCCGATATACTGCCGGATACCAGCATCACGCCGGCCCCGGTTAAGTATATTATTGGGGAGATCGTGATCACCGGCAACAAAAAAACCCGGAAACCGATTATCCTCCGGGAAATACCGGTTCATACCGGTGATGCTTACTCGCTTTCCGACCTGGTGAAAAAGTTTGAAGATGCCCGCCGGCAGCTCATGAACACCACCCTCTTCCATTCCGTGGTGGTGGCCGCCAAAGGATTCAAGGGAAATGTGATCGATATCGCGGTCACCGTGAAAGAAAGATGGTATCTCTTTCCGCTGCCTTATTTCAAACCGGTGGATCGTAACCTGAACCAATGGGTGGTGGAACAGAAAGCCAGTCTGAGCCGGGTGAATTACGGGGCCAAAATTCTGTACAATAATGCCACCGGTAATAATGACAAATTCAGGCTCTGGCTCGTGTCGGGATATACCAAACAAATATCGGTCGGGTATGACCGGCTCTATATTGATAAAGCCATGAAATGGGGTATGCGGATGAGTTTTGCGATGGGCAAGAACCGCGAAGTCAATTATAACACGATCAACGACAAACAGGTATTCCTGAAGGACAATAACCGCTATGTACGCAGTTTCGTCAATGCGCAGGCAGAGCTGACCTATCGCCGGGCTATCAATACCCGGCACAGTATCGGCATCGGGTACACCAGTGAAGTAGTGGAGGACACGATCGTGCGCCTGAACCCGGACTATTTCAAATCAGGCCGTCACCGGCTGAGTTTTCCGGAGATCTATTATAGTATGATGTACTACAACGTCGATTATATCCCTTACCCCACCAAAGGATATGCGGCGAATATCGTATTGCGGAAAAGCGGGATCAATTCCACGAATAATCTCTGGCAACTGCAACTGAAAGGAATGGGGAGCTGGCATTTTACACCCAAATCATTTTTTTCGGTGATTGCTTTTGCCGGAATCAAGGCCCCTTTCAAACAACCCTACTTCAATATGCGTTTCCTCGGCTATGGGGATGTGTTTATGCAGGGCTATGAATACTACGTGGTGGACGGCGTGGCCGGTGGTTATGTAAAAGCATCTTTTGCCCGTGAGTTCCTGAATTTTAGTATCCGTCTTCCGAAAAATAAAAGAAGCACCACCGAAATGATCCCCTTCCGGGTATTTGCTAAAATATATGGCAATAGCGGATATGTACATAATCCGCAGCCCGGCGAAAATGCACTCAGCAATACCCTCCTGAACTCGGCCGGAATCGGCATTGATATCGTGACCTTTTATGACGTGATCCTCCGCTTTGAGTATAGCTTCAACCAGTTAGGCCAAAACGGGTTATATTTACACAGAAAGTCTATTTTCTAACATGAAGGCAGCGATTTACAGCAGGATATTTGATACAGAACATAAGGAAGAAGTGCAGCTTTTCTTCGACGAACTGGAACATCAGCAGATCGAACCCGTGATTTATCAGCCCTTTTACGAACAGGTCAAAAACGAGATCCGTATTCCCGCGGAGACCCAGACATTTAGTTTATCAGAAGACCTGACAGATGAAATAGAATTTTTTATCAGCCTGGGCGGCGATGGAACCCTGCTGGATACGATTACCCTGGTCAGAGATAAAAAGATCTCGATCATGGGAATCAATTTCGGAAGACTGGGATTCCTGGCCAGTATCGGCCGTAATGAAGTAAAGTCGGCCGTTAAGGCGATTGCCCGCCGTACTTATGTCAATGATTCCCGCACCCTCATCCATGTGGATGCGGATATGCCCCTGTTTGGTAGTATTCCCTATGCCCTCAATGAATTCTCGATCCACAAACAGGATGTGGCTTCCATGATCAAGATACATACCTATCTCAACGGCGAATTCCTGAATACTTATTGGGCCGATGGCCTGATTGTGGCCACGCCCACCGGTTCCACAGGCTACTCACTCAGTTGCGGCGGTCCCGTGGTCTTCCCGGATTCAGGGAGCTTTGTCATTACTCCGGTGGCCCCGCACAACCTTAATGTGCGTCCTATTGTAGTGCCCGATACCAATATCATTTCCTTTGAAGTGGAGAGCCGTACCGATAAAATTATCTGTGCCCTCGATTCCCGTCGAGAAATCGTACATAAAAACGTGACCCTTGCCGTTAAAAAAGAAGATTTCAGGATCAATCTCGTCCGCCTCAGTGAAAATAATTTCCTCCAGACACTCCGAAATAAACTGACCTGGGGACTGGATAAACGAAATTAAACAGGGTCCTGATTATAAGAAAATAGCTATTTTTAGCGTTCTATAGAATCCCGTCCAGAATTAGTTATGAAAAAGAAGATTTTAGCTATTGTGCTTTCCCTCAGTGTGGTAACAGGTGCCGTTCAGTCCCAGGATGCCATTGTACAGGAAGGTGAATTTGGTTTCGGCGCAGGTGCCGGACATTATTTTGGTGATATCAATACCCAGGCCCGTCTCAACAGGGCCAAGTTTGCAGCAACCGTCTTTTTCCGGAAAAATTTCGGCAATTATATCGCCGGCCGGGTAGGGGTATCCTTTGCCCAGCTTGGCTATTCTGATATTTACAATACACATAGTAAAGTACTGCCCACCCGCAACCTTAGTTTCAATACTAAAGTATGGGAACTGACCTTGCAGGGTGACTTCAATTTCTTCCGTTTTATGCCCGGAGAACCGGGGTATAGTTTCACCCCGTATATCACATTCGGTGCCGGGGTGTTTAATTATGATCCCTATGCCTACCTCCGCGGGGAAAAGATCTTCTTACGCCCGCTCGGTACAGAAGGACAGGGCAGTGCCGCTTATCCTGACCGCAAGCCATACAGCACGATGGCCCTTTGTATTCCCTTCGGCGGCGGTATCAAATACGCATTCAACAGCCGTATGAATATTGCTTTTGAAGTGCTGCACCGCTTTACCAATACCGACTATCTCGATGATGTAAGTAAAACCTATGTCAGCGCCGCGACCTTCCCCAATAATCCCGATGGCAGCCCTTCCAATGCCGCCTTACTGAGTGACCGTTCCTGGGAACTGGGTACACCTATTGGTACAGATGGTTTACAAAGAGGAAACAGCCGCCAGAAAGATCAGTTTGTAACCGCCATGTTTCACCTGACTTTCAACCTGCAGTCATATAAGTGTCCGACTTCTTCGGGAGGATACTAAAAAGGATGTCAGTTGTCGGATGTCAGTTGTCAGGAAACAGCCCCTCCTGAACTAGTTAGTAGTCGGTAGTTAGTAGTCAACAGCCCCTTCTAAGGAGGTTGAGTAAAAATCTACAGACAGCTACTCGTATTACGGCATCACCTTGTCACCCTGAGTAGTCCCGCAAAAGTAATTCTTCAGGGCTTATGAAAATATTCATGCGGGACGTATCGAAGGGTCGTACTTTAAAATCACCCTTTGAAGTGAGGGCCTAAATTTTCCCTTCACTACTTTTAAACCAGGCAACCCGTTTCCCGTCTGATTATCTCAATTAACCATTAAACTCAATCACTATGCGTTTTTCCCTGATTGCTTTCGGCTTTTTAAGTTTGTGCTTGTTTGGTTTCAGCCGTCCTGAAACACCTGTAAAAACAGCCGGCGACTGGTTTTTCCTCGCCGATAAAAACGTGAGTTTCGGTGTGGATCGTGATGTAATCCATTTCGGTAACTGGAAGGATGATGTCCGCCAGCTCAAACTGAAAATCACCGATGGCCCCTTGAAAATGTACAAAATGAAAGTGCATTTTGACAATGGTTCTGTACAGGAGGTGGAACTCCGGAACCGTTTTGCCCAGGGCAGTGAAAGCCGGGTAATCGACCTGGACGGGGGCCTTCGTCACCTGAGCAAGATCGAATTCTGGTACGAAACCAAGGGTTTCCTGCGTGGTAAGTCCCGGGTGGCCGTTTGGGGAAGAAATTGATAATGAACCGCTAAAAATCGCTGAAATGCCCGAGCCATCACGGTTTCGGGCATTTTTTGAGGCTAAAAAGCCCGGAATCCCGAAAATTGACGGTACCTTTGGCCCCCGTTTAAAGGGGCTTTTTTATGTCTGCCTTACTCGATAAAATTGATAAAAACCGCCTCCCCAGGCATATTGCCATCATCATGGATGGGAATGGCCGGTGGGCGAAAGAGAAGGGAGAAGACCGCCTTTTTGGCCATTTTCATGGAGTAGAAAGCGTCCGGGATATTGTGGAAGGCTGTGCGGAACTGGGGCTGGATTACCTTACGCTTTATGCTTTCTCCACGGAGAACTGGGACCGTCCGGAGTACGAAGTGGTGGGACTAATGGAATTACTGGTCAGTACGATCCGTAAAGAAGTAGACAGCCTCAATAAAAATAATATCCGCCTGCACGTGATCGGGGATATGAGTATGCTGCCCGATTACGCACGGAATGAACTGAATGAGGCATTGGATATCACCAAACAAAATACCGGGCTGAACCTGGTAATGGCCCTGAGTTACAGCGGACGATGGGAACTCCTGAACGCAGTAAAGAATATTGCCTTTGAAGTGAAACAGGGACGACTCAATGTGGAGGAAATCAACCAGGATACCCTGCAGCATTTTCTCTGTACCAGTGAATTCCCGGATCCCGAATTAATGATCCGCACCAGCGGGGAATTCCGGATCAGCAATTTCCTGTTATACCAGCTCGCTTATGCCGAATTATATTTCACGAATGTGCGCTGGCCCGACTTCAGGAAAGAAAACCTGTATGAGGCCATCCTGGACTACCAGAACCGGGAAAGAAGATTTGGAAAAACCAGCGATCAACTGGAAGAAACAAAGGCCCAGGCCTGACAGGCTGCAGGTCTTTCTTTTAACAAAGACTTTCGATATTAACCGTTAATTTGCCGCCGGATCAAGAAGGCGGTATTTTTATAAATCGCGGCAAATAAACTAATTAAACTCCCTTTTAGCGGGATTGAAGACCAGAACAATAACACATGCAACGATTTTTACAACGGTTCGGGATCACTTTAATGTTAGCGGTTCTTTCAGGGTTCGCTGCAGTGGCTCAGGAAGTACCCGATACTACTAATCCCACCTCCGTAGATCCCAAACTGCTTGAATGGAGAAATGCCCGTATCGCTAAAGAGTACACGATCGGGGGCGTAAGCATCACCGGTATCCGCTATCTCGATACGTCCATCGTTTACTCCATCGCTAATATTCAGCCCGGTGACAAATTCATTCACCCCGGCGCTGAGGTTTTCGGTAAAGCCATCGCTTCCCTCTGGAGACAAAAACTTTTTGCCAACGTTCAGATCTTTATCACCCGTATTGAGGACGATAAAGTATGGATCGAAATCAGTGTGCAGGAACGTCCGAGACTGGGGAATTATAAATTTTACGGAGTAAAAAAATCAGAAGAAGAAGACATCCTCGGGAAAGTAACCCTGACCAAGCAGACCATCATCACGGAGAATATCCGTCGGGAGCTGAACGAAAAAATCACCAAACATTTCGCCGATAAAGGATTCCGTAATGTAACGGTCCGGATTGAAGAAAAACCAGATACCTCTTATGTCAACTCCAATATCCTGAATGTTTACGTGACGAAGGGAGATAAAGTGAGGATCGGTTCTGTCGGCTTTTATGGCAATGAAAATATTGATGACCTGAAACTGAAGAAACAGTTAAAAGGCACCAAGGAGATGTCCCGCTTTACGTTCTACCCGGATAATACGGTGAGTCCCTATGGCGAAAACAAACCGTTCTCCTTCAACCAGTATATGCGCGACTGGGGCTTTCTTTCCGTTAGCAAAACAAAGGCCCTGCTCGATCCGTATTTCCGGTTCAAACTGCTCAGCAGTGCCAAGTTTGACGAAAAGAAATACGAAGAAGACAAAGACAAGATCCTCGACTATTATAATTCCATGGGTTACCGCGATGCACAGATCGTGGCCGATACCCAATACAAAACAGCCAGCGGTAACCTGAATGTGGACCTGAAAGTAAAAGAGGGCCGCCGCTATTATTTCGGAAATATAGTCTGGAAAGGAAATTCAAAATATACCGACTCTTTACTGAATGTAATCCTCGCGATCAATAAAGGGGATATCTATAACGTGGCAATCCTCAATAAGCGCCTGGGTAAGGAAGCTTCCCAGGAAGGCGGGGATATCAGCGGACTTTATATGGATGATGGTTACCTGTTCTTCCGGGCAGAGCCCATTGAAACGGCTGTTTACAACGACACCATCGATTACGAGATCCGTATCATGGAAGGTCCGCAGGCCCGTATCAAAAACGTAACTATTGCCGGTAACGATAAGACCAAAGACTATGTGATCCGTCGTGAGCTAAGAACCGTGCCCGGTGAATTATTCAGCCGTTCTGACCTGATCCGTTCACAAAGAGAACTGGCCAACCTGCAATACTTTAACCAGGAAACGATCAACCCCGGTGTGGTACCCAATGCCGAAGATGGTACCGTGGATATCAACTGGAAACTGGAAGAGAAATCTTCCGACCAGCTTGAACTGTCAGCCGGTTGGGGTGGTGGTATCGGTCTGACCGGTACACTGGGTGTTACCTTTAATAACTTCTCCATCCGGAATATCTGGAAGAAATCCGCCTGGGATCCCCTTCCTACCGGGGATGGTCAGAAACTGAGTCTTCGTATGCAGTCCAACGGACGGGCCTATCGTTCATACAGTGCTTCATTCACAGAACCCTGGCTGGGCGGTAAGAAAAGAAATTCACTGACCCTTGGATTCAATAACAGTAAATACTCCAGTGCTTACAATCCGTACACAGGTACCATTGACCGTGCCAAATCAGATACGGTTTTCCTGAAGACCACCGGCATCTCCTTATCCCTGGGTAAGCAATTGAAATGGCCCGATGACTTTTTTACCCTGGTCTATACCCTGAACTATACACGGTATAAACGCCAGAACTATGGCATCTTCCAGGGTGCAAGTCCCACCGGTGTATCGGATAACCTGAGCTTCAAGATCGCCTTACAGCGTTCTTCGGTGTTCAACCCGATCTTCCCGACCAGTGGTTCCAACTTCCTGGCCAGTCTGCAGTTCACACCGCCGTATTCATTATTCAACCCGGATATTGTTACTTCGGTTGACCCGTATAAAAGACCCGAGTACCACAAATGGCGTTTCAATGCAGAGTGGTATGTGCCGATCGGTAAACCGATGGGTGCCGAAAAGAACCGTCAGTTTGTAATGAAGATCGCCGCCAAGTATGGTTTCATGGGCCGCTACAACAAGAAACTGGAATACTCGCCCTTTGAACGTTTCCAGGTGGGTGATGCGGGCCTGACCAATAACTTCGGATTACTCGGTTACGATATCATCGCACACCGCGGTTACCCGGTTTACGAGTCTTCTGATCCTACGGTAAACCCCGATCAGCAGAACGCCAGCCAGTTCTTCACCATCTTTAATAAATACCAGCTCGAAATGCGTTTCCCGCTCGTGAACAACCCGAGCAGTTCCATTTTTGCGATGACCTTCTTCGAAGCGGCAAATGGATGGTACAACTATAAAGATTATGACCCCTTCCGTTTAGGCAGAAGTTTAGGAGTTGGTAAGCTTTTCTTCCTGCCGATGATTGGTCTAATTGGATTGAACTATGGCTTGGGATTGTATCGTATCCAACCCGGTCAGATTTGCCGGAAAGAAGCT
>CAZYTV010000111.1:0-320 GCA_964650455.1 uncultured Chitinophaga sp.
AAACGCAATACAGCCATCAATCACCTCGGTGAGGTTATGCGGCATCATATTGGTGGCCATACCCACTGCAATCCCACTGGAGCCATTTACCAGCAACTGGGGTATCCGGGTCGGCAATACCGTTGGTTCTCTTTCTGAATCATCAAAGTTGAACTGGAAGTCCACCGTGTCTTTCTCAATATCATCCAGCATATGTTCAGCCAGCCTTTCCAGGCGGGCTTCCGTATATCGCATGGCTGCTGGTCCGTCACCATCCTGGTTACCAAAGTTACCCTGCCCGTCAACCATGGTATATCGCATACTCCATTCCTGGGCCATAC
>CAZYTV010000111.1:330-13513 GCA_964650455.1 uncultured Chitinophaga sp.
GCTATCGCCGTGCGGGTGGTACTTACCCAGTACTTCCCCCACGATACGGGCGGATTTCTTATAGGGTTTGTTAAAATGAATCCCGAGTTCATTCATCGCGAATAAAACACGGCGGTGAACCGGCTTCAATCCATCCCGTACATCCGGCAGGGCACGACCTACAATCACCGACATGGAATAGTCGATATAGGCGGTTTTCATCTGCTCCTCAATATTCACAGGTATGATCCGGTTGTGGTCGTTCGTTTCCTGTGGCGTTAAATTCTCTTCCATTTCGTTGTGTTTCCGTCGGCTGTTTAATAGTTGTTTTTTGTCGCTGTAGGCTCCGGAAAAGGGGCTTTTCCGGGGGTTTGCAAATCTACTTTTTTAACCCCTTATAACCTGATTGAAAGAACTGTTTTTTAAGCTATTTTATCCACCTTTGTGAATAGTGCAAACCCGGGAAAAGCTCCCCTGATTTCATTGAGAAAAGAACCCGCACACGGGTCATTGTCCGGACCGGTTATACACAAAAAAAGCCCCTTAAGGAGGCTTTTTTTCAGAAAGGGTTTGTACTTATTTTTTGGACGGCGTCAGTGGGATATAAATGCTTACCTGGATCACCGCATTTTTAAAATCCGGATCCACCCCGTTGGAGGGGGTAAAATCACCGATCTTGCTCAGACCGGCTGTATAACGGGCACCCAGGCCAAAACCGGCCTTACCCCGGTAACCAAACCCGGCAGCCGCGGACAGCTCCAGTCCTTTAGCGAAATCTTCCAGTGTGCTGCTGCCATAATCATCCGATGCCTTAAAGCCGACCTGCGGACCTGCCTCCAGGTAAAAGCCACCCCTGATATAATACTGGGCCATTACCGGAACAGTGATATATGTGACCTTCCAGGTAGTGGTACCTCCTGAAATACTGTCCAGTTTGGCCCCCTGACTGGATACCATCAGCTCTGGCTGAAGGCCGAAAGAAGCAAATTTAAAACGCATAAATAATCCACCGTGGAAACCCACCAGGGCTGTCTTTTTCACTGCATCAAAATTGCCCCCGGTAAAATTGCTGATATTGGCACCGGCTTTTAGTCCGAACTGAAAATGCTGTGCCGATACAAATTGAACAGATAAAGCAAACACAACGATTAATAATCCTTTTTTCATAGCTAAGTTTTTACTGGTTAGGAATAGTATGGACTGATGCAAAGATAAATCCGTTTATTACAAAATCAACTATGATATTTGTTATAGAAATGACCTGGTGATCCGGTCACCTGGTCAACTGAATGCTGCTAAAACGATGTTCATGAAAACGATCCTGCTTTTTGGTGCCGGCAAATCGGCCACCGTTTTGATTGATTACTTACTTGCACAGGCACCAACCGAAAACTGGAAGGTACTGGTGGTGGACGCCGACCTGGAACTGGCCCGGATGAAAACAGCAGGTTCTCCTTACGCCTCTCCCCTTTCTTTTGATATAAAAACCGCTGCATTAAGGGCAGATCATATCCGGCAGGCCGATATGGTGATTTCCCTGCTGCCGCCCCAATTGCATATTGAAGTGGCCCGGGACTGTGTACGGCTGCAGAAAAACCTGCTGACCGCTTCTTATATGGATGCCGCGATTAAGGAACTCGGTCCGGAGATTGAACAAAAACAACTCTTTTTCCTGTATGAAATGGGACTGGATCCGGGTATTGATCACATGAGTGCCATGCAGATGATTGACAAAATCCATGCAAAAGGCGGAAACATCACCTCTTTTAAATCCCATTGCGGCGGCCTCGTGGCTCCTGAATCAGATAATAATCCCTGGCATTATAAAATCAGCTGGAATCCGCGGAATATTGTACTGGCCGGAAAAGCGGGTGCCCATTACCGGGAGAACGGAGAAGAAAAGAATATCCCTTACCACGAACTTTTTAATAAGACACGCCGCGTACTGGTACCCGGACTGGAATCACTGGGTTGGTACCCGAACCGCGATTCACTAAGTTATACGTCTCTCTACGGGCTTGAAAATACGGCCACCTTTATCCGCACCACACTCCGGCACCCGGATTTTATCTATGGATGGAACAATATCATCGAACTGAAACTGACGGATGAAACCCCGGAATATGATGCTGATGGAAAGACCCTGCAGCAATTATTCAAAGAACATATGGATCGCCAGGGATTTGGCGAATGGCTGAATAAAAAACTGACGGAACGATTCAGCCAGACTAAAGACCTGCTCGAGAAACTGATGGAGCTTGCGGAAGTGGAAAATGAAAGTGATGATATCCCTGAATCCTTCCTGGCCGTGGAAAAAGATGGAAACCTCGAAGAAATAAACCTCGATGAAGCCAAAAACACCGCTGCTGAATTTCTTTCCCATAAAATGCATGAGGCCAACCTGACACTCAAACAACTTTTCTTCCTGGGCCTGGATGATAATACCACCCTGGTGAATAAAGGGAAATGCAGTGCGGCAGACCTGTTGCAATTTGCCCTGGAGAAGAAACTGGCTCTGTCACCGGAGGATAAGGATATGATTGTGATGCTGCATGAAATTGAGTATGCAGTTGGCAGCCGTCAGTTGGCAGTCAGCAGTTCATTGGTCGTGAAAGGAGAAGACAGCCTGCGCACGGCTATGGCAAAAACCGTTGGTCTTCCATTGGGTATAGCGGCTAAACTGATATTGAACGGTACCATACAGATGACCGGGCTGCATATCCCAACTTCCCGGGTTATCTATGAACCGGTTTTGGCCGAATTAAAAAAATACGGAGTGGAATTTTCAGAGGAATCTGCCTGATTCTTTATTGTAACCCTGATTGACGGATTATTTCCCTGTGATGAATCAACTGTCGCCAGTACGTGAACCATAACGCCAGCATTCCTAACCCTATAAATATTCCCAGTACCGGGATGAATGAACAAACCAGCAGGACGGCAAACCAGAATCCGGTGGTATAGGTTACTCTTTCTTTGATTTTTTCCTGTAACTCCCCATCCCCTATCCCCAGAAAAGATATGTGTTTATGTGACAGGTATTCATTCCGGATCGAATCGGCTATTTTCCCGATCACCACAAACTGCCAGATCAGTCCGAATACAGGTATCAGTTGCAGCCATACTTCATAGGGTTGCATCGCCCGGTTTTGCGTTTGTATTGCCAGCAGGGTTGTATACTGTGTCCGGATAAAAAAAATATAAGGTACCAGGAAGATTCCCAGGAATACCAGGATAGTATAGACCATTATATAGGAGCCGGGCAGCAGCAGTTCCATACTAGATAAGCTGAGTTAAATCATGTTTCAATGCGGCGATTCCTTCTGTAGCAGGTTTTTCTATGCAGGTTAAATGCCCGTTGTCCGGTATAAAAGGCAGCTTTTTATCCAGTACGAAAAGCGGAATACCCGGACGCGTATAATGCACCAGCCCTGCCGCCGGATATACCACCAGTGAAGTACCCAGGACTACAAAAATATCAGCAAGTTCTGCCAGAGGCACCGCCAGCTCCATCATGGGAACGGGCTCTTCAAACCAGACAATATGAGGCCTTAACTGGCAACCATCTGTTGCCCGGTCTCCCAGCAGGATGTCTCCGGTGATATCATAAATCAGTCCGGTATCCCGTTCACTTCGCATTTTCAGGATCTCCCCGTGCAGGTGCAATATGTTCGTCGACCCGGCACGTTCATGTAAATCATCAATATTCTGCGTGATGATGGTAACATCAAAATCATTTTCCAGTTCTTCCAATCCGTAATGGGCTGCATTGGGTTTTGCATCCAGCACATTCTTCCGCCGGTAATTATAAAAATCAAGCACGAGCTGCGGATCTTTTCGCCAGGCCCTCGGCGTAGCCACATCTTCGATATTATAACCCTCCCATAATCCATCACTGTCACGGAATGTCTTTAAACCACTTTCTGCACTGATACCCGCCCCGGTAAGTACGACCAGTTTCTTTTTTGCCATTTTCAAATGTAGAGAAAAGTGCTGTTATTGGCCCTGCGGGGCGCCAAAGAGATCAAAAGAGAAAAAAGAGAGAAAAGAGATCGTGTTAGTGGTGATGTCCTTCTAAACCCCAAACGACTAAACTCGTAAACCTTATTGAGCCTGCGGGGCACTAAGAAGGTCAAAAGAGAAAAGAGGTCGTGATAACGGATGAGTCCTTCTAAACACTATAAACCTTATAAACTTTATAAACTCTATAAACCATCTAAACCCAAAGTCTGAAATGTTTGCCAGCTGAGTTTATTTCAGGTGACAAACATCTCAGACAATTTATTTACAGGCGCGTAAACAGGTAAACGGCACTGTCCTTGTTTTTTACCTGCAGACTGTCTTTCGTCAGTTTTAATACGGCAAAAACATCTGTGGTAGTGTCGGCTGCATTTTCTTTAAACATCAGTTCGCCGGCTTTGTTCCATTCATAGATACTGCTGTCCGCTGTTGCCGAAGCGGTGTCACGGATCAGGGCGATTCCGTCTTTCTGAAACTCATACTGAAATACTGTAAACAGGCTGTCTTTGTCGCTTACAGGAAGGCTCATTTTCCATTTGCCCAGGAGCAATGCTGCTCTGTTTTCACTGAATGGTTCTGTACTTTTTTTCTGACTGAGCAGGTAATAAGCACCTGCCCCGGCTTCAATGATCAGCAGCCCGATGAAGATTTTTTTCATGGCTATACTTTTTTAAAATGTAAAGGGGACTAACAGTGATTGATACCGGAAAGCGGTAAAAGGTAACCTTCGGGAAATGTTAAAGAAATAAGTACGAAGAAATAAGTACGAAGTTAGAAGTACGAAGTACGAAACTGGCTGTTCTAAAAGTGTATGACCAGTTATATTTGTATGAACGATATATAAACCTGATTGTGTATTCAAGCTATCCCAGTCTGAAATACGCTTCCCGCTTTAATCGTACTTCTAACTTCGTACTTCGTACTTTGTAGATTTTCACTCTTTTTCTTCTGCATAGCTCATCACAATCTCCCACTCTTCCTTTCTTACCTGCTGAACCGATAAACGACCGAGACGGATCAGGTCCATGTTGGAAAGACGGGGATCTGCTTTGATTTGTGCCAGTGATACGGGTTTTTTTAATTTTTTATACGGGGCAAAATCAACGGCCACCCAGGCTTCCTCGGGTGTGGTCGGATCCTGGTAGGATTCTTTCACTACTTTGGCGATACCCACAATCTCAAGGCCTTCATTACTGTGGTAAAAAAAGGCGAGGTCTCCTTTCTTCATAGCCCGCAGGTTATTCCGGGCAGCATAATTGCGCACCCCGTCCCAGAAAGTCTGTTTATCTTTTTCGAACTGATTCCATGAATACTTAAACGGTTCGGATTTTATCAGCCAGTAAGCCATGTATAAAGTTTGTGAGCTCAAAATTAATGGAACCAGCATAAAAAAATAGGAATTACTGAAATCCGGATCAGTCCCATTTTTCGTATCTCTTCCTGTCATGCATGATACGAAAACCGGCCCTTCACTATACATAACACATAAACATTTAAACAAAAATCAATTATGAAAAAGATCCGGATGGCAGGTCTTGTACTTGCCGCAATTTTAACGATGCAATTCTCCAATGCCCAGAACGGCATGATGAAAGAAAAAACGGTGGAAGTAGGTGGTGCGCCTATGTACCCCTCTAAAAATATTGTAGAGAATGCCGTACATTCAAAAGACCATACCACCCTGGTGGCGGCAGTAAAGGCTGCGGGACTGGTGGAAACCCTGCAAACAGCCGGCCCCTTCACCGTATTTGCACCCACCAATGCGGCTTTCAGTAAACTCCCGGCAGGTACAGTGGAAACACTGTTGAAACCGGAAAATAAATTACTGCTGACCGGCATCCTGACTTACCATGTGGTGGCTGGAAAACTGGATGCCAAAACCATTGAAACAAAGATTAAAGAAGGGAAAGGGCAAGTGGAACTGACAACAGTTGCAGGTGGTAAATTATGGGTGATGAAGAAAGACGGCAGGATCTGGCTGAAAGATGAAAAGGGTGGAATGGCCGCAGTAACCATCGGTGATGTTTACCAGAGCAATGGGGTGATACATGTGGTAGATAATGTGATAATGCCGAAATAAAGTACGAAGTACGAAGTTAGAAGTACGAACAGCATCCCGTAAAACGAGATGCTGTTCGTTATTTTAGATACCAATTACTAAGTTGGGGCTGTTTCCCGACATCTGACATCCGACATCTGACTACTGATCCTTACCATCCCGAAGCCAATACATCAGCCAAATGCATGGGCTTAAGCGAATATCCTTTTTGTTTGATATATCCTCCCAAGTGCATCAGGCATGAAAGATCGGTGGATATCAGGTATTCAGCACCGGTAGTGAGGGCATTTTCCACTTTCTGTTCACCCATACCCACTGAAATGGAATCAAATTTAATGGCAAAGGTTCCGCCAAACCCGCAACAGGTTTCCACATCATTCATTTCGATAAGGGTCAGCCCTTTAACATTGGCCAGTAATTTGCGCGGACCTTCCTTGATCCTGCATTCACGCAGTGCCGCACAGGAATCGTGGTAGGTGGCTTTACCGGGCAATTCAGCGCCAAACTGTTCAACACCTAACACATCTACCAGGAATTCGGAAAATTCAAAAATGCGTTTAGTCATATCCTGCACCGCATGATGCTGTGAGGAATTTTCGAAGAGTTTTCCATAATAGTTCCTGATAAACCCCACACAACTGGCACTGGGGCCAACAATATAATCGCTGCCGTTAAAGTCCTTCAGAAACTTGGAACAAACTGATTTGGCATCATCCCAGTACCCTGCATTAAAAGCCGCCTGGCCACAGCAGGTCTGGTTGGTATTGTAGGAAACTGTGCATCCTGCTTTCTCCAGAACTTTCACCATATTAAACCCGGTATCGGGGTATAACTGGTCTACAAAACAGGGAATGAAAAGCTGTACGTTCACCGTTTATTTTTTAAATGATTCAACGAGACTGATCATTTTCAGTGCCGTTAAGGCGGCTTCTTCTCCTTTGTGACCGTGTTTGCCTCCGATCCGCTCCATGGCCTGTTCCTCTGTATTCACCGTCAGTACCCCAAAGATAGTGGGTACCGGTAAGGAAAGATTCAGTTGTCCCACTCCATCGGTAACCGCCCTGCAGACATAATCAAAATGCGGGGTATCCCCTTTGATCACACAGCCCAGGGCTATAAAGGCATCCGGCCGTTCCTTTTTACCGCAATGATCCCAATAGCTTTTAATGGCAAAAGGAATTTCGACGGCACCGGGTACAATGAGTACAACGGTTTTCTTTACCTGGGATTTCTCGAGTTCAGCGATACATCCCCGTTCAAGCTGATCGGTGATGGCCGCATTCCAGTCTGTTTTAACCAAAACAATACAGGCATCCTTTTTAAGAATGCCTGTAGTGAGATCGGTCAGCTTACTGTTCGTAACGTCTGCCATAATTAGTTTTCTGTATTGTAAACACCCAACTGGGCCAGGTAATTGTCGGCATCAAAAGCCTGCTGGCTGCGGGGAAATTTCTCTTTAATTTCTTTGTACAGTTTTACCGCTTCTTCTTTATTTTTCATCACACGGTCTGCAAAATAGGCGGCCGTGAATAAATATTCTGGAGAATTGGCTTCATCTTTTGCAAAATGACGGGCTGCTTTTTTATAATTCGTCAGTGCGTCTTCATTCTTGCCCTGCTCCGCATAAGCATCGCCCAGTAATTTATAAGCACGGGCCTGTACCAGGTCTGAACCGGTACTGAAACCTTTCAGGTATTTTACTGCTTTTTCAAAATCATTCATTCTGAGGTAACAGGTACCGGCATAAAAACCGGCCAGGTCACCAGCCTGGGTACCACTGAACTTATCAGCAATTTTCACAAAGCCAAGGTTCTGACCATCTCCGTTAAGGGCCAGGTTCATGGAGTCAATGCGGAAATATTCTTCTGCGCGGAACATGGCTTCCACTGCTTTGGCTTCTTTGGGTTTTACTATGAAGTTCTGATAGGCATACCAGCCTCCGATCACCACAATCAACAATACGGAAACAATCATCAGGGGTTTACTGTACTTTTCCCAGAAAGTCTTCGCTTTCGCGATCACTGCTTCGCTGCTGTTTGTGTCCTGCACCTGTTTGTTATCTGCCATAAAATTGTATGTTACTTGTTTGTGTTTTAGTTTAATCTACAATAAAAGGATAATTCTGGTCGATATAGACGTCTTTCAGCACTTCACTGTCATCCGGCCAGGGACTTTCTTCTGCAAATTTTACAGAATCTTCCACGATCTGATCCACGCGTTTATTGATGGCGTCTATTTCTTCCTGGGTGGCAAACTTGTGATCAAAGATCGTTTGCAGCACCTGCTGGATCGGGTCCTTACCGCGGTATTCGTCTACTTCCTCTTTGGTTCTGTATTTCTGGGGATCACTGATGGAGTGACCCTTATAGCGGTAGGTTTTAATTTCAAGTAAGGTCGGGCCACCATTTTCACGGGCTCTTTTTACCGCACGGCTTACTCCTTCGTGAACGGCTTCTGCACTCATACCATCGATGGTATCGGCCGGCATCTCATAGGCATCTGCCAGTTTATAAATATCGATTACGTTGGAGGTACGTTCTATGGAAGTCCCCATCGCATAGTTATTGTTTTCACAGATAAACACCACCGGGATTTTCCACAACATAGCCAGGTTAAAGGTTTCATGCAGTATACCCTGGCGGGCAGCACCATCACCAAAATATGCAAGCGCTACATTATCTGTACCCCTGTACTTTTCAGCAAATGCCAGACCGGCACCTGTTCCGATCTGTGCACCCACGATACCATGTCCGCCGAAGAAATTGGCTTCCTTACTGAAGAAGTGCATACTGCCCCCCTTTCCTTTGGCACAACCAGTGGCTTTTCCATAAAGTTCCGCCATACAACTGTTCACGGAAACCCCTTTGGCAATCGCCAATCCATGATCCCGGTAAGCGGTGATAAATTTATCATCCGGGCGTGTAGCTGTCATACAACCCGCAGCAATGGCTTCCTGGCCAATATAGGCATGGAAAAAACCACGGATTTTACCCTCCATTTTATACTTCTCTTCAGCCATCAGTTCAAACTGGCCGATCCATTGCATCAGCCCCTACCAATACATGTCATTTTCTTTTGAAAATTTAACCGCCACAGGGCCTAAATTTTAGCCGCAAAAATACGGGGAAAAAAGGAATTTTAATAAGGTGATTTTGAGGGGATAACCGGGAACCAGCCCCCGTTTCGGGTACAGGGCTGGTCAATTGGCTTCCGGGGCCTTTCCGGGCCTTGCTGCATGCCCCTTCCCCCCTATCTTGCAGGCAAAATGCTCCGGCTGGATCACATATCGCTTTTTCAGTTCAAAAACTACCTGAACCGGAGTTTCGATTTCAGGGAACGGGTGGTAGGCATTTATGGCAATAACGGGGTAGGTAAAACCAACCTGCTGGATGCGATCCATTACCTCTGCTTTACAAAGAGCTATTTTACCCGGCAGGACGGAAACAATGTAAAGCAAGGTTGCAGCGGTTTCCGGGTGGAGGGCCACGGGGAACTGAATGGAACCCCTGAAAAAGTGGTTTGTATACTCCGGGAAACCGGAAGGAAGGAATTCGCCGTTAATGATGAGGCGTATGAGAAGTTTTCCCGGCATATCGGCCGCTACCCCTGCGTGGTCATTGCCCCTGATGATGCTCAACTGATTACCGGGGACAGCCGCGAACGGAGAACCTTCCTGGATGAACTCCTCTCTCAACTGGATGCTGATTACCTGCAGGACCTGATTACTTATACCCGGGTTTTGCAGCAACGAAATTCCCTGTTGAAACGATTTGCCGAAACCAATACCCGTGATGAAGCCCTGCTGGAAGTGCTGGACGAACAATTAATAAAACCCGGGGAGATCCTGTTCACCAAACGCCGGGATTACCTGTTACGCTTTTTACCTGCTGTCAAACAACTTTACCTGGAAATAGCCCGCCAGCCGGGCAATACGGATCAACCAGGCAAAACACCCCTCCCGGAGGCTGTACAACTGGTTTATGAGAGCGAATTACTGCTCGCTTCTTTCCGCGAATTATTAAAAGCCAATCGTCAGCGTGATTTGTCAGCCCAACGAACCTGTGCAGGTATTCACCGCGATGACCTGGAAATACAACTCGGCTCCCAATCTTTTAAGAGCATTGCCTCCCAGGGACAAAGAAAAAGCCTGCTTTTTGCGCTTAAACTGGCCGAAATGGAAAGCCTGAAAAAGGAAAAAGGATTTCCCCCCCTCCTCCTGCTGGATGATGTTTTCGAAAAGCTGGATGAAGAACGCATCGCCAACCTGCTCCGGAAAGTCTGTATTGAGAATGATGGGCAGGTATTTATTACAGATACCCATGAAGAAAGACTGAAGAATCACCTGGAGATGCTTGGGGTTGGTTTCCAGTTAATAGGGTTGTAATTAATAGTTAATAAGTTAACAGGTTGACAAGTTGAAAGGTTGACAAGGTTTGCTAAGCTTTTCATCTTAAAAAACGTACCCTTTTCAACCTTTCAACTTGTCAACCTTTCAACTTCTGACTACCTTTATCAAATGGGCGAATATTCCATGCGCGAAGCATTACAGCAATTCCTGAATGGCAGCCGGATCAAGGGCGGTATTCAGGCCATGCAGATTGAAGATGTGTGGGAAGATATCATGGGAAAAACTATTGCCCGCTATACAGATAAACTCCAGATCATCGGGGATAAACTCATTATTACCACATCTGTCGGCCCTTTGAAAAATGAACTGATTTACCAGAAAGAAAAAATCAAACAGCGGGTGAATGAAGCGTTGAAGGCGAAAGTGGTGAATGAAGTGATAATACAATAAGGGTTTAGTTGTATAGTCGTTTAGATGTTTGAAACGAATAGCTCAATTAGTGAATGATATATTTCATAGCATGTTCTAAACGACTAAACGTCTAAACAACTAAACACTCAATCAAATATCTCTCTCCGTTGCTTCACGGCTTCCTGCAGAATATCATCTGCTGACACCACACCTATAAATTCGAGGTTTTTAAAAACGGGAACATATTTTACATGGTATTCCTTCATCGTGGTCATACACTGATCCACCGTATTATTTACATCGGCAAAAGGCCACTGGGTGGTCATCAGGTCTTTCACTTTTGTTTCGCTGAGAGAACGGTTCAGGAAAAGCGCCTTCCGGGCAATGTCTTTTTCAGTCAGTAAACCCAGGAAATTGTCTTTCACATCCATGACAATCAGGTAATCCGTATTGAGTGTACTCATCCGGCAGAGGGCATCCCTGATACTGGAGCCCGGGGTAATGTTTTTAAAATGCGGTTGCTGACGGGATAA
Organism: uncultured Chitinophaga sp.; assembly: GCA_964650455.1. Lineage (GTDB taxonomy): Bacteria > Bacteroidota > Bacteroidia > Chitinophagales > Chitinophagaceae > JJ008. The sequence continues at coordinate 11,681 of CAZYTV010000111.1, forward strand.
AATCTGGTTTAATTTCTCCATGGCGTACCGTTTAGATATAGGATGTATAAAAGGAAACTGTTACCAGTAATTTACTGCAACAACCGGACTTATTTAATGATTTTCGTAAAATGTGAAGAAAAAATGACTAATTGATCCGGACCCTGGGATCGACCACTCCATACAGGATGTCGGCGAGGATATTAATGAGAATAAAAAATGTAGCTGAAATCAGTACCGATCCCATGACCACCGGGTAATCCAGTTTCTCCAATGCATCAACAGTTACTTTTCCAATTCCCTGCCAGCCAAAGATATACTCCACAAAAAAGGCCCCAGCCAGGAGTTCGGCAAACCAGCCGGTGATAGCTGTGATGACCGGATTAAGTGCGTTGCGAAGTCCGTGTTTCCAGATAACAGTACGGCGGCTCAGGCCTTTGGCATAAGCCGTACGGATATAATCCTGGTCCAGTACATCCAGCATGGCACTTCGGGTCAGTTGGGTAATAATTGCCAAAGGCCGGATACCAAGTGTAACAGCAGGCAGGATCAGGTTTTGCAGGGTTAACCGGCGTTGCCCTTCATCATCGATTACAAACCAGCTTCCTGCAATATGTAAACCGGTCCATTCACTCAGTACAAATCCGAATATATAGACCATAATGATGCCCATGAAAAAAGAAGGCGCTGATATGCCTACAATACTGCTGAAAATGGCGGAGGTATCAATCCAGCTGTTTTGTTTTACAGCCGCAACCACGCCTAATGGAATACCAATGACAATGGCAATAACCATGGCGGCCAGGGCCAGCATGAGGGTGCCCGGCAGCGCCTGTACCAGGATGGTCCAGACCTCCCGCTTGCTCTGGTAGGATTTCCGGAGATAAGGAATTTTCAGGCCAATTTTTTTTTCGCCGCCCCAAAAGAATCCGCGTAGTTTTTTCTTTTCAATATCTGTATTGCTGTGCAGGCAAACCGGGGATACGTCATTGAGGTAATACAAAAACTGCCTGAACTTCGGAATGGATTCACCTTTTTCATTGATGAGATACAGGTCTTTCCGGATATTGGCCTGGGTGGTGGAGTCACCGGTTTGTCCCATGACGATCCTCGACGGATCACCGAAACCCTGGAACAGAAAAAACACCAGCACGATAACGCCCAGTAAAACCAGGATACCATAGGCGATTTTTCGGGTGATGAATTTCAGCATGGATTACTGTTGAATGTTGTCTGCAGGTTGGATAACTGCCGGAGGCATATCCGGCAATGTGATCAATCGTTTTTCCGCCTTATCAAAATCCGGCCCGCTCCACTTACCGGTAATCGTGCCCTGCTGAATAATATACAAGGTTGGGTTTGCCCGGGCCGCAGTCCGTATCGTTGTATTGTCACAGGTAAATACCGGCAAATGCGCATAATCGGTTCCCCTGATTACTTCTAATGCACTTCCTGTCTGGCCTGTAATAATAAATACCGGAATATTTTTTTGTCTGGCGGTTTTATAAACGTTTGCAAATCCGGGTGACCAGGGAACTGAAGGCTTTTTCAGATTTTCGCCAATCAGTAAGACGGCGATGGGTTGCTGCAGAATAAGTAAGGTTGAATCGTTGCCGGATTGACCTTTCAGATCAAACCCTTTTATGGCGGCTTCTGCATTTCCTTTACGGATCAGTTTATCCTTCCGGCTGACAAATGTATAGGTATTCAGATCTGCAGGTAATTCCGCGGGAGCAAATTCAAACTCCTTCCCTCCTTTGCTGTAGATGAAACGGATGGCAAAACTATCCGGAACCGCATCGGCCGGTATCTTTCTTTTTTCGAGAATATTATTACCGGCTTTAAAGGGCAGGC
>CAZYTV010000112.1:0-13464 GCA_964650455.1 uncultured Chitinophaga sp.
TCACTGAACGTAAAGACGGGTTACTGCAGATCCGTATACGTGAAGTCAGTTCCGGTAAAGAGCATTACCTGGATTTCGGAGAGCCTGCCTATAACGCCTATGTGGCCGGGAATCCCGAGTTCAATACGACCACACTTCGTTACAATTACACTTCGCTAACCACACCCAATTCAGTGTTTGACTATGATATGAATGGAAAGTCGAAGAAATTGATGAAAGAACAAGCCGTTTTGGGAGGGTTTGATAAAACAGATTATACCACCGAACGCATTTTTGTTACCGCACGTGACGGGGTTAAGATCCCCGTATCGGTTGTATATAAAAAGGGAACGGCCAAAGACGGATCAGCTCCTTTACTGTTATATGCTTATGGTTCCTACGGCGCCAGTACAGATGCCGGATTCAACAGCAGCCGGCTCAGCCTGCTCAACCGCGGGTTTGTTTATGCAATCGCGCATATCCGGGGCGGGCAGGAAATGGGTCGGCACTGGTACGAGGATGGTAAACTGTTAAAGAAGAAGAACACTTTTACTGATTTTATTGATTGCGGGGAAGCGCTGATCAGGGAAAAGTACACTTCAAAAGGACATCTGTATGCACAGGGTGGCAGTGCCGGCGGACTGCTGATGGGTGCTGTAGTGAACCTGGCACCAGATCTCTGGAACGGGGTGATTGCCGGCGTTCCGTTTGTGGACGTTATTACCACGATGTCCGATCCTACGATTCCATTGACCACTAATGAGTATGATGAATGGGGAAACCCAGCCAATAAGGAGGCCTATTTTTATATGAAATCATATTCTCCTTACGACAATGTGGAGAAGAAGAATTACCCCAATATGCTGGTAACGACCGGGCTGCACGATAGCCAGGTACAGTATTTTGAACCGGCAAAATGGGTAGCCCGCCTGCGTGCCTTGAAAACGGATAAGAATCTCCTGTTACTGAAAACCAATATGGAAGCAGGACATGGTGGAGCTTCCGGCCGGTTTGATTACCTGAAAGATGTGGCCCTGCAATATGCATTCATCATGGCCCTGGAAGGAATCACCGAATAAGTTCAGAAGAAAAATCCCAGTTGAATACTGGTGATCCATAATGCGTCACTCCCGGATTCTTTAATAAAAGATAATCCGGGGGTGATGTTTGTTTTTGAGCTGATCCGGTAGCTGCACTGGAATTGTCCGGTAGCTGTAAATCGGAAAATCTTATTATAGTACCCCAGTCCGGGACCGGTTCGGAAAGAAAAATTTATTTTTTGTACAGGGTACCAGGCCACGCCACCCTGAAAACCGATCAGGCTGTAACCCTTATACCGGAAAGCACTGTTCCCAATGATTTCTTTCCGTCCCATAAAATGGGAGAGGGAAGCTGCCAATAGCCAGCCGGTTTTTTTCCTTTTAAAGGATTCACGGGTGTTGAGCCGGCTCATTTTACGGATATAGCTGGTTGTTATGCCCGGTAAATGGGTCTCACTGAAATGAGCCAGTGGAATGGCAGGTCCGGCAGCAAGCTGGTTGTGATAGGTAGTCAGTTTAATTTTTGCATCAGCAGGCTGCTGGGCAGTACTTTTTTGCAACAGGAAAAAGAAAGTGATCAGTATGTATAAAAACTGTTTCATGCTGCTGGCATCACCGGATCAGGGTTAGTGTACCTTTCCGGCTGACTGGTGTACCGTCAACATCAAGGGTATTCAGCACCCACACATAAACGCCGGAAGTCTGGAGTACTCCTCCGATCCGGCCATCCCAGCCCTCCCCACGGACCGCTGTGGTATATACTTTTTCCCCGCCCCGATTATAAATACTGAACTCCTTCAGGGTAATACGTCCGTTTATCAGGGGGCGTATCACATCATTCTTTCCGTCACTATTGGGAGTAAAGCCTGTAGGCATATACAGATAATCGTTCTGGATGACTGTTATATTGACCGTATCTGTGGCAGAACAGTTTCCGTTTTTTGCAACCAGTGTGTAGGTGATATCTTCATAAGGAACTGAAACAGGATTCCGGATGGTACTGTCGTTCAGCCATTTTCCCGGAGACCAGTCATAACTGTCAGCAGCCGTATTGGTGTTCAGTGATACACTTTGACCATAATTGATCGTCTGATCCGGCGTGATGCTGATACTGAACCGGCTGAATAGTACCGGTAAACTGATTGAATCATTTGTACAGGAATTTCCTGTATTGATTTTAAGTTTTACAGTATAATTTCCGTCAGCCTGGTAAATATGAATGGGATTTGAGAGGTTGGAGAACTGGCCATCTCCGAAATCCCAAACATAACTGATACCCGGTTGTGATGTATCCAGGCTGGTATTGCTGAATCGGATATAATTGGAATCACAAACAAACGAATGGGTAAAACCTGCTGCCGGTTTAATCAGTCCGGAGGGCCGGATGATTCTTGAACGAACCAGATTTCCGCAGGAACCGGAAGCGGTAACCGTTAGTTTTACTGTATAAATAGCAGCAGGATTGGCAAACACATGGATCGGGTTTTGTAAACCTGAACTGGTATTGTCTCCGAATTCCCAAAGCCAGGTAATATTACCCGGAAGAGAAGTGCTGGCAGTGAACTGAACACGCCCGGTACAACTGTCCAGGATGGTATAAGCAAAGCCATTCCCCTGGTTATTGGAGCCGACAATATCATTGATATGGGAGGGTAATCCGACAAATACAGATCCGGGATTTACATTGATGGCATTGCGCTGGAAATTACAGGCGGCCCCTCTTTCATTGGGGAAATTGATCCTGGCCAGGGAGGAATTTGCCTGCGTAAGATAGATTCTTTCATCCATCGCCAGTTGAATATCATAATAAGCGGTTGTTGTTGGAAAACTAACCCTTGACGCCGTAATTGATGCCAGGTCAGGCTGACTGATATCCAGTTGATCCAGTTGTTTATTATTTTTCCGGGTCAGGTATAGTTGTTTGGAATCTGGTGAAAATTCACAGTGATTGTATTGAGTGGCCGGGAAACTAATTTTACGCGGATTACTGATCACCCCGTTGCTATTGTCAAAATCAAAAAACTGCGCAAAATTTGATACATTGGAATTGGCATCTGAAAAAGTGAAATGGGTCTGACAGATAAACCGTCCATCCGGACTTCCTTTCATCACCCCGACATTCATCAGCGGGTTGATATTTAAGATTTCCCCAACAGTAGAAACAACGGGACTGTTCAAGGGGGAGAATCCATTGCAGGTGATGAGCCAGGTTCTGAAAATGTTTGAATTTGCATCATTGGTGATAAGCCATACATCCGTACCATTGGCATGACGGATTGCGGTAATCCGCTCCGTGCAGGAAGCCCAAAGCAGGTTATTCTTGCTGATAACAGCACCAAGACCACCATCGCCGGACATGTCTACCACGGAATAATTATACCCGTTCAGAAAATCATTTTCAAAAGCATCTGTATAAAAAATGTAAAAAATTTTATCCGATCCGGGCTGTGGAATCACGGCAATCTGGCAGGCCGAAGGATTTCCGGTCAGACCATCGCCATACAGCATGACTTCGTGGTTCCGGTTATATACAGTTACCCCGTTGGTATAAAATAACAGGTTGCCGTTATTATCCGAAATGGTTGCGGAAGCTTCAGCTGTTTCCATCGCATTGTTGCTCAACACTACGGGAACGGGTTGATTCCCGTTTGGAATAAAATTTAATGCTGCTTTTAACCCAAAATACCAATTGGCGTCTGTTTGGGCATTGGAGAGGAAAGGGCTTACCAGGGCCAGGAGCACAGAAATGCGGATTATTATCAATCTCCCGGGGAGTTTGGCCATACTTATCTTATTGATTATCAAAAATAAGTAGTTTTACAAGAAGAGACGAATCCGGACAATAAAATCAACCACTTTTACGCTTTTGTGTTAAACTGCTGCTTTTGAAGCAATTTGGAAAACCATATCTTTTTTTTCTATTCGTATTGTCTTCATTCTGGGGCTTTTCTCAGCTTCCGGCCCCTTCAGTCCCGGGTTCCAATTTGCGTATTAAATCATACAAAACCGGGGCGGACAGTATGATCCTGGATACGCTCAGTATTGTGCCCGGTACTTTTTCGATTTCACATATACCTGCATCCGATTACCGGCTTGATCCGATAAACGCCGTTTTATACTGGAAGAATAAGCCATCCCTTGATTCTGTAACCATCACCTACCGCGTGTTCCAGTATAAGCTGAATAGTGTTACCAAACGGCTGAACTATGACAGTGTGATGAACAATTTCTATGTGAAGCCTTTTGAATTCAACCGTGGACTAACGAATGAACAAAGAGGAGTTTTTGACTTTGGTTCTTTAAAAGCAGAAGGTAGTCTTGGACGGCAAATCGGATTTGGCAACCGGCAGGATGCGGTGGTTAACTCCTCACTGAACCTTCAGTTGAGTGGGATGCTGGGTGACAGTATTGAAATACAGGCGGCCATTACAGATAATAATATTCCGATTCAGCCTGATGGCAATACCCAACAACTGAATGAATTTGACCAGGTCTATCTTCAGTTTAAAAAGAGAGGCTGGCAGCTTAATCTCGGGGATATTGATATCCGGCAGAACCAGGCTTATTTCCTGAACTTTTATAAGCGGATGCAGGGGGTGGCTTTTCAGAACCAGAGCCGGGTGTCCAAAAACGTAAATTCCAGAACCCTGGTCAGTGGCTCGGTTGCCAAGGGAAAATTCACCCGCCAGTTGCTCGAAGCCCAGGAGGGTAACCAGGGACCTTACCGGTTAAAAGGGCCCAATAATGAGCTCTTCTTTGTGGTGCTTGCCAACACCGAAAGAGTATATTATGACGGACAGTTACTGCAGCGGGGAGAGGACCAGGATTATGTGATCAATTATAATACCGCGGAAATTTCGTTTACACCTAAGCGGATGATCACCAAAGACAGCCGCATACAGGTGGAGTTTGAATACGCCGAACGGAATTATCTGAATACCAACCTGTATTTGTCCCAGGAATTTGAAATCAACAGGAAATGGAAAATAAGGCTCGGAGCTTTCAATAATGCAGATGCCCGTAATTCGCAGATCAACCAGATACTGGATACCAAACAGAAACAGTTCCTCGCCGATATTGGCGACAGTACACGGAATGCTTATTATCCTACTGCATTGATTGACACGTTTGCCGCTGATAAGATCCTGTATGAAAAGATCTATGCAGGATTGGATTCTTTTTATCAATATTCCACTGACCCGCAGACCGCTAAATACAATCTTTCATTTATCGACCTGGAACAGGGCAAAGGGAACTATGTACCTGATTTCAACGGTGCCAATGGAAAAGTGTATAGGTATTTGGCGCCCGTTGCCGGAGTTAAGCAGGGACGTTATGAACCGGTACAGATTATTGTGGCACCCAAACGCCAGCAGATATTGAATCTCGGCCTGGATTATTCACCGGGCAAAAACACCCTGCTGAAAGCGGAAATCGCCACCAGTAATAATGATGTCAATACATTTTCTTCGAAAGATAACGGGGACGACCGTGGCTGGGCCTCGAAAGTACAACTGTCAAATACCAGGAGGCTGAAAGAAGCCAGGGGGCTGGATATGATCAGTAGCTTTGATTACGAATTTGTACAGAAAAAATTCAGTCCGCTGGAAAGACTACGCAATGTGGAGTTTACCCGTGACTGGGGATTACAATTGCAATCTGTACCGGTGCCGGTGGATGAACATATCATTAAGGCCGGATTGGGGTTGAAAGATAAAAAGGAGCATGCGGTCAGTTACCAGCTTATTCATTATAACCGCAGTGATCTGTATAAAGGCTTGCAACACCAGGTAAAACATGTGGCAGACTGGAAAGGCTGGCGATTTAATAATCAGTTGGTCGTGACTGGCTTTGATTATGACCGGAACAAGGGAACTTTCCTGCGGCCAACCATTGATCTCAGCAAGCAACTGAAAAAACTGGACAACTGGAGAGCCGGGTTCAACTATTCGCTGGAAAAAAGCAATACAATCAATAAACTATCCGATACACTAACGCCCACTTCTTTTTATTTTGATGTGTATTCCGCCTACCTGAAATCTGATGAAAGCCGGAAGGATAAATATGCGGTTACCTTTTTCACCCGTTCCGATAAATATGCAGTGGGAAAGGAGTTTATCCGGGGCGATCGCAGTCTTAACCTGAATCTCCAGACGATGCTGGAGGGAAATGCCAAACGGCAGTTTTATCTGAATGCTACTTTCCGCAAACTAAAAGTGATCAACAATAACGTATCCACCCAAAAGGAAGATGAAACCATCCTGGGAAGGGCAGAGTATGTAATGAATGAATGGAAAGGTTTTCTGACGGGGAATGTGTTATATGAAGTGGGTGCCGGGCAGGAACAGCGACGTGATTTTGCCTATCTCGAAGTTCCGGCTGGTACCGGGCAATATGCCTGGAATGATTATAATACCGACAATATCCAGCAGTTGAATGAATTTGAACTGGCGGCATTTCCTGACCAGGCCCGTTTCATCCGTGTATTCACGCCGACCAACGATTTTATTAAGGCAAATTATAACACGTTTAATTACCGGATAGATCTCAATCCACGGGTATTGCTCAATGAACCTAAACTGAGGGGGATGAAAAAATTTGTATCCCGGCTGAACTGGCTCAGTTCCTTTCAAACAAGCAAAAAATCGGTGGCTTCCGGTTCTTTTGAGTTCAATCCTTTTAAGTATGGAGTGAGTGATACAGCCCTGATTACCCTGGGTACCAGTATCCTGAATACCATTTCGTTTAACCGGTTCAGCAGTAAATGGGGGATGGATCTGACCAATTTCCGGAATACCGGCAAATCCCTGCTTACGTATGGATATGAAAGCAGGAAGATCAATGACTGGACCTTGAAATGGAGATGGAATATAAACAGGAGGCTGGCGGTTACCATGAGCAGCCGGTCAGGAGTAAATGCCCTGTATACACCTTCGTTTGCCAACCGGAATTATGAGTTATCCATTTTCAATGCGGAACCCATGCTGATCTTTATACAGGGGACTAAATTCAATATCAAGACCGCTTATAAATTTGACCGCAAGAAAAACAAACCGGATTATGGTGGGGAGAAATCGGTATCACATTCTGTCAATATCGAATCCCGTTATAATATTCTACAACGGAGTTCGGTCACTGCTAAGTTCACCGTAAATAATATCACATACAATGCAGTCGCCAATACCACCGTCAGTTATATTATGCTGGATGGTTTATTGCCCGGCAGCAATTTTTTATGGACCCTGGGCTTTAATAAGCGCCTGATGAATAATCTGGAACTCACTTTCAATTATGACGGGCGTAAATCCGGAACTGCCAGGACCGTGCATTTGGGCAGGGCAGGGGTGACGGCGTTGTTTTAATGAGTATTGAGAATTGAGCAGTGAATATTGAAAATTTCGCTACAAAGCACTAAAATGCTCACTATTCAATGCTCAATTATCAATACACATTTCAAATCCATTAAAATGCAAAAGTAGTGCGCAGGCTTGCCACGAAATTCCGGTCTTTGTCTTCACTATCTTTATTGATATTGGAAAGTCCCTGGGCAATCCGGATACCAACACCAAAACGGTTTTTCTGATAACCTGCACCCAGCAGTCCACCGAAGTCAAATCCATTTACATATTCTTTATAGTCGTAAGTCTCGTCATTGTATTTATCTTTTGCACTTATCAGCACGGCGGGTTGTACTCCGGCTTCTCCGTAAAAACCGGAGGGGGTGCCGGCGCGGATAAGTACAGGCAGTGCGATATAATTCAGCATCACTTTTCCGGATACATACATATCCTTGTATTTGGCTCCCTGTGTGGAGTAGGTCAGTTCTGTCCGGATACCAAATACATCATTTAGTTCTACCAGGCGGATACCCAGTCCGGCATGGAAACCGGGGAGCATCTCGTCATAGCTGTCACTGTCACCATTAATACCTGATAACTGGAAGCCAGCCGTTCCATACAGGAAGTTTTCCATTTTCTTCTTCTTTTTGCCACCGGTGGAATCGGGTTGTAATTGTGCCGTTACCTGCAGGCAAAAAATGCCTGACAGCAGCAGAAGCATAAACTTTTGCATATTGCTTGGTTTAAGGGTTAAAAAATATCCTTTCCGCGACCAATAAGGAATGGTCAGCCTTATTTATTTGAACTTACCGGAGCCTTGAAAACTCCAATCTGAATAAATGGAGCCCAGGTGGATTGACCGATCCGTAAAGCATGAAGGTCTGCATAGAGTCCGCAGGGAGAACCGCCTTTGCCAAAAATAAACGGGAAACGGATATGCCGGCCCGGAATGGGGTCTTTACCGGTCACCGCATTAAAAAGTTCAAGCGCATAATCATAACAATTATACTTGTTGATATTGTATTTTCTTTTTGCCAGTTGTACCGCTTGCTGTATGGCCAGGCTGAACGTTCCGGCATCCAGTTCTGTGGAGACCGATGCGTTGTATTCTCTCCGGCCATTATTTAAAATCTCGCTTCGCACATTTTTAAAAATCAGACTGGAAGCTGGTCGCCGGGGATAGAATCCAAAAACATTATGAATGGAATCCTGCCCGTTGATCTTGGAAAATATCAGGAACACATGGCCCGTTTCACTTTTCATGTGTATACGGGACGGATTGGTATTATCGGGTATATCAGTACAAAGTGTAAGGGAATAAGCGGCTTGTGGATTAACGGGTTCGAAGCATTGCAGACTTTGCTGTAAAAGGGTGCTGGCTTTTTTAAGCCTGTTTTTCTTTACACTTTTTGTACGGTTTTCTTCCGCACTTGCCGTGCCCTGTGCGGCTGGGGATATGGCAAAAAACAACGGCAGCAGTAAAACTGCAGTAAGGATAAGGCGGTTAGCTATTGAACATAAAGTAATATGGATGGACATATTATCTTTAGTTTGTATAACTAAATATAAAATAAATAAACCGGATTTGCAATACCGGCCTCTGTTTAAGGCCTCTTAAACCTACCTGTCCGGGAGGCAGTTCCCCCCAAGGGGGCTCACAGAACATCAATTATTTGCAGTATCTTATATTCTGTTTTGCGTATTTATTGTCCCGTAAAGCCAAAAAGGCTTTTCTTAATTTCGGAGTGTCTTTAAAATCTTTGCGGGAAACAAATACGCAAATCAATATTAAAAATAACTCATCAAATTGCAGATTCTAAAGTCCCCCTTAAGGGGAATTTCGGGGGGCTTTACACATTAAACCGGAAGTGCATCACATCCCCATCCTTCACAATGTATTCTTTACCTTCAATCCGCAAGCGGCCGGCTTCACGGCAGGCGGCCTCTGAACCGTAGTTAATAAAGTCTTCATACCCGATCACTTCGGCCTTGATAAATCCTTTTTCAAAATCGGTATGGATCACGCTGGCGGCCTGCGGGGCTCTCCATCCCTGGTGAATGGTCCAGGCACGTACTTCCTGTACACCGGCAGTGAAGTAGGTAAATAAGTTCAGTAATCGGTAAGCGGAGTGGATCAGGCGGTCAAGAGCAGGTTCTTCCATTTTATATTCTTCCATAAAGAGCTGCTTGTCTTCAGGATTATCCATTTCAGAAATCTGTGCCTCGATATTATTGTTCATGACGATCACTTCCGCCTTCTCATTTTTCACAGCTTCTTTCAGTGCATCGGAGAATTTATTACCGGTATGCATGGAGGCTTCATCTACGTTGGCAACATAGAGCACTGGTTTTTCGGTGAGCAGGAAAAGATCGGCGATTGCGTTGCGGTCTTCTTTTGAAAATTCAAGTTCACGAATACTCTTTCCTTGTTCAAGGTGTTTTTTGCATAATTGCAATACTTCCAGTTCCACTTTCAGTTTTGGATCCAGTTTGGCCAGCTTTTCATTGCGCTGGATTTTCTTGTCCACGCTTTCCAGGTCTTTCAGTTGCAGTTCGGTATCGATGATTTCTTTATCACTGATCGGGTTGATAGCGCCTTCATCACGAAGGATATTCTCATCTTCAAAACAACGGATCACGTGAATGATGGCATCCACTTCCCGGATATTACCAAGGAATTTATTACCCAGGCCTTCACCTTTACTGGCACCGCGTACCAGTCCGGCTATATCCACGATTTCTATCTGGGTAGGTACAATCCGGTTGGGCAGTACCAGTTCGGCCAGTTTAGTCAACCGGGGATCGGGTACATCCACCAGTCCCACATTGGGGTCGATGGTACAGAAACGATAATTACTCGCCTGTGCTTTGGCGCTGTTGCTGACTGCGTTGAACAAGGTTGATTTACCGACGTTCGGGAGACCCACGATACCTGCCTGAAGAGCCATGTTTAAGTGTTTGGTGTTTGACGTTTAGTCGTTTAGCGGTTTTTGAGATTACTCAAAAAGTGCGCAAAGATAAGCTAATTTGACGAGCTGTGGTGCTCGTTTAGCCAGTAAAACTCATTATCTTCAAGTCCTGATTATCAACGTCTAAACGACAAACACCTAAACCCCCAACTTCCTCCTATGGCTTTAAGCAGAATCTGGACCGCATTCCTATTCATCGCTTTACTGGTGGCTGCCGGAAAGTTCCTTTTCGAACCCGGCCAGGAGCAGATATTCAGTAACCTGGTGACGGGAAAGAATACGGATACCATTTCAGTCCGGAGCCTGGATTCGGCGGCTGTACCGGCCAGCATACATGCACAGTTGTCGAATCAGAAGCTGGCCGTGTGGGAAAAGGAAAAAGTGGCAAAAAGCGGGGATGGAACATACCGGGCATTCATGATATTACCGGCCAACGGGGTATTTGAAACCACCCGGGATGCCGTAAATCTCTGTATTGGTCTGATCGGTATTATGGCGCTCTTTATGGGCTTTATGAATATTGCCGAAAGGGCAGGAGGGATCCGTTTTCTTTCACGGATCATTGGTCCGTTCTTTTCCAGGATATTTCCGGAGGTACCCAAAAATCACCCTTCGATGGGACATATGGTGATGAACTTTTCCGCTAACCTGATGGGACTGGACAACGCGGCCACTCCTTTTGGAATAAAAGCCATGGAAAGCCTGCAGGAAATTAACCCGGACAAGACCACCGCATCCAATTCCCAGCTCATGTTTCTCTGCCTGCATGCTTCAGGTCTCACCCTGATCCCCACGATCATTATAGCGGACAGGGTGGCGCTGAAATCGCAGCACCCGACAGATATATTTATTCCCTGTATGATCGCCACATTTGCCGCTACCGTAGCCGCTTTGCTGATTGTAGCGTACCGGCAGCGGATCAGGCTCTTTCAGACGGTCATCCTTTTATGGGTATTGGGATTATTTGCCGTGATTGCCGGCCTGATCATTTATATCAGAACCCTGGATGCAAAAGGGGTGCAATTGTTTTCCACCAGCCTGAGTAATGGTATCATTCTCCTGATCTTCCTGCTGATCATTGCAGGGGCAGTGTATAAGAAGACACCGGTCTTTGATGCCTTTGTGGATGGGGCAAAGGGCGGTTTTGAAACGGCGATCCGCATCATTCCCTACCTGGTGGGCTTACTGGTGGCGATCAGTCTGCTGCGTAACAGTGGTGCCTTTGAATATGTCATGGATATGGTGAAAAACGCGTTTATCTTTTTGGAGGTGATCCCCGGGTGGTGGATGCATTGCTAACGGCCCTGTTGAAACCGATGAGTGGCAGTGGAGCCCGGGCTATGATGATCGATACACTGAATGCACAGGGTGTGGATTCATTTGCCGGTAACCTGGCTTCTGTTTTCCGTGGTTCTTCGGATACCACTTTCTATATTATCGCTGTATATTTTGGCGCAGTAGGCATTAAAAACACCCGGTATGCGGTAACGACCATGTTGCTGGCTGACCTGGCCGGAATCATTACGGCGATCTCTATTGCTTACCTGTTCTTTGGGTGATGTAGTTGAATTATTACTGACCAGCAGTGAAAGGGCAGGTCCCCATACAGTAACAGTTATTAATAAAAGAGGCTGTCTGAAAAGACAGCCTCTTTTTAGTCAGAATTTTCTTATCAGTAATTCGCGAACAATGTGGAGGTTTTAGTTCCCCGGTCTGATCCGCGGTAAACCAGTGTGTAACTTCTCTTCTGTGTAAGACCACCGGTAAGGGTGATTTTCAACAGGTTGGTTGTCGTGTTTCCGGTTGGCCTGATATACAATGTATCGGTCAGTAACGCAGAAGGATAGGCTACGAAACCGGTAACATCCGTTACAGACACATTGGTAAACAGGTTGGTATTCCTGTTAAATGAGAATACATCCACCGCCGGAATTGCATTCGGGTTATAGATAAAGTTCGCAAAACGCAGGCGGCAACTGGTATCGGCAGGAATGACAATGGGGGTTTCCACTGTTTTCTGCTTCACTGCTGTTATGGTATCGTAAGAAAAAATGGTATAGCTCTTGCCGATTTCCATATTCTGTGCAAAGGATAACTGGGTCTGCGTGGTGGCTGTCAGTGTATCTCTCAATAAGAAAGAGCGCATACCGGTAGCTACACTGAACCCAAATCCTGCAGTGGGGAAAACACTGCCTGAAATAAGTGCAGCTCCGTTTACCGGTTTATTGTCAACCGACAAGTAATTGCGGGAGGCACCAACAGTAGCAATATGTAACTGGACATTACTGCTTGATAAATTGCCATAAGTCGATACTAATCTGGAATCGTAGGTTTTGGTACAGGATACCAATACTAATCCCGTCATCAGCAGACCAGCGGCTCCGAGAATTATTTTATTAATTGATTTCATGATTGTGCTGTTTTCGGTGGTTAGTTATGGTTTGGAGAACCAACATTCTTTGGTGATGTAATCAGAGGCAAATGCACCGAGGCGGTTCAGTTCATCTACATTGTACAGGTATTCTGAATTGAATCGCGGACGATGGCGATAGATCCATTTGCCATTATTACGGGTGTACAGATCGATACCGGTGGGCGGGGCAAATTCACGATATACCTGCTGTCCGGTTACCGGATCCAGATCAGTATAATGATAACGGCGCATATCCACCCAGGTTTCCACCACACCCCAGCCAAACATGGATACATATTTCTGCATCATGATATGGGATAGTGTAAGGTTGGCTGCAGCCGGAATCACCAGCGGGTTGGCCAGGAAAGCATCCCTTGATGCATCGCTGATTTTATTGGCAACAGGAACATTCGTTTCTTAATCGGCCCGTAATTGGGCAAAATGAAGTTCAATTCCTTTTCTGTAGGCAGCAAGGGCCGTTGCGTTATTGCCACCTTTTCTCAATAAAGCCTCTGCTTTAATAAACTGAATTTCGCTGGCCGTAATGATCGGGAATTTCGGAGCATTCGTAAAAACATACCGGCAGTTGGCATCACTGGAAGGAGCTGTTGTCGAAGTGACAACACCCCCCCAGAAGTTAGCAGGCTGATCAGCAGTTGCCAGTCCATCCGTTCCTTTGTTGGGACGGGTTCCTTTGAATGTTCCGTTGGGATTTTCGCGGATAA
>CAZYTV010000113.1:0-13443 GCA_964650455.1 uncultured Chitinophaga sp.
CATAGTTGGCCAGCAGAATATAGCCATCGGTCACACACTGATCATAAGCCACTTTACAGGCCTGGTAGGCAGCTTCCCAGCGGCTGCTGATATTGGTGGGATTAAACTGGGGACTGGCCCAATTCATCAGTACTTTACCTTTAACCGCAAGGGCGGCACCGCGGGTAACCCGGCCGATATCACCACCCGACCATACACCCGGCAGGTAAGCAGCGGCTGAATCGAGGTCATTAGCAATGGCTGCAATACACTCACTGGTTTTAGCGCGGGGCACATTCAGTTCATCTCCGCTGAGGTCCTGTGTGTTTAAGATCAGGGGTACACCGCCATATAATGAAACCAGTTTGAAATAAGTATAGGCCCTCATAAAGAAGAACTGGCCTTTCAATACATTCTTAGATGCTTCTGATATGTTAGTACTATTATTCAGCCCTTCGATTGCGATATTACAGCGACGGATATCGAAGTACCGGTTAGCCGTAATTCCATTGGAGGTTCCGATATCAGTAACAGAGTTCTCGGTTAACGTGCCATACAGGAATGTCGTATTCACATTGTTTGTTTCATCAGAAGTGTTATGGATACCTCCAATGGCTGGCCATTGCGGCATCACCAGGGCGTAGGTCCTGTTCAGGAAAAGTCCTACCGCACCTTCATCATTCCAGATATCAGAATCGATACCCTGGGGATCTTCCAGGTCAAAGAACTCATCGTCCTTTTTACAAGCTGGCATCACTGCCATCAGGGCCAGCAACATGAGCGTCAGCAATTTTCCGGATTTGATCAGATATTTCATGTAATAATTATTTTGTTGTTAACAGGCAAAGGTTGATTTTATAAGCTTGCATTGATACCGAAAGAAATGGTTCTGAGTGTCGGATAACTTGCATAGTTTGAAGTATACGGATCCTTATACTTCAGCGGATTCACCAGGCTCCACAGATTGTTACCGGTTACCAGGATACGCAAATCCGGAATTCTCAGTTTGGCGGATATGCGTTTCGGCATCTGGTAAGAAAGCACCATATTGTTGATCCGGCTTTGAGTACCATTCACGGCCCAGAAAGTGGAGTTTTCTCTTGCCAGCGGCGCATCAGCTCTTGGATACTTTCCATTGGGGTTTTCAGGAGTCCAATGGTCAGCCCAGAATGCAGGTGCATTCTGTGTGGTGGTAGGCACTTTACGGGCTTCAGAATCAAAGAAGCGTTTGCCACCAATAGAAAGATTCAGGTTGGTCTGTAATTTGAATTCTTTATAGGTAACCCCTAAAGTGATACCAAATCCAACGAGTGCAGTAGTTCTGTCAAACATCGTGGTAATATCAAAATCATTGATCTGACCGTCCCCGTTGATATCTTCAAAATCCATAAAACCAACCTGGGGTTTTGCTCCTCCGATCAGGTAGTTCGGATTTTTAGCCAGCAGGGCATCCACATCTGCCTGTGTACGCAGGATGCCTTTGGAGATATAACCGAAGTTGCTGCTGTTGTATTTTCTCGGATCGCGGCCAATACCGATACCCAGTTGGTTAGTACCATAAGTGCCCAGGTCTGCTTCATTATAATATACCTGCAGCAACTGGCTGTTGCTCCATCCAAAGTTCACATCCGTATTGAAGCTCCAGTCACGACCGATGCGGCCACGATAACCGACGGAGAACTCAGAACCCCAACTGATCTGCTTGCCATAGTTTACCACGGGAGGGGGAATACCGGCTGTGGGCGGGAATACGCTGGCGGCATAACGGTCAAATCCGTCATACGTATAGCGATGATAGAAATCTGCCGTAATATTTAATTTGTTACCCAGTAGGGTGGCATCAAAACCGGCGTTAAATGTTCTTGATTTTTCCCAGGTGATCGCCTCGTTTGGATAAATATTGGGATCGAGGCCACTGGTGGAAACATTTCCGAAGAGGTAGCCGGTGGTTTGTGTAAACCTTGATTCCCACAGGCGGTTACCTACACGGTCCTCACCCACCATACCATAGTTGGCACGGAGTTTCAGGACACTGATAAATTTGATATTGTTGCGGAAGAAATTCTCATCACTGATTTTCCAGCCCAGCCCGATGGTGGGGAAGAAACCCCAGCGATTGGCCGGAGCAAAGTTGGAAGAGGCGTCCGCACGACCGATAAATTCAAAGAAATATTTATTGGAAAATGAATAGTTGAAGCGGCTGATAAAAGAACGCTTGGCGCTTACAATGGATTGCGGGTTCCGGATCGCATCGGTAATACTTCCCAGACTGGAAGGATCATTACTGAATGCCCAGAATTCATCGACCCCGGATACCAGTTGGGTGAATTTCGATAGCAGGATATTCCGGCCGGAAGCTTCACCCTGATCAAAGCCAACCATCGCATCCAGGTCATGCTGGCCAATACGTTTGGCATAAGACAGGGTACCGATTAACTGGTAGTTATCGGAGATCGTGGTTCCTTCTGCCATCTGGTTATTATTGGTAATCGTTGTAACCGGTGTGGTGGTATTCACTGCATCAGAATACAGTAAACTGTTCTGACCCCTGCGGAGGAAATTTCCGACTTTATATGGTACATAGTATTCTTTACTGGTGGCGTTCCGGTTATTCTTACCGAACTGTATCCTGGCGGCGAGTCCTTTCACGATTTTGGGCTTCCATTCCAGTGAAGCGTTAACAGTCAGGCCCTGGGATTTATTGTTTTTATAAGTGCCGGACTGATGCACCCCTAACAAACTCCAGTTACCCGGAGGGTTTGGACCGGAGAAAGCCACAGCCTGTCCGTTGAGTTCTACAGGTACCCACTTGGGAGTGAGGTACAAGGAACGGATGGTAAGGTCATCGGTTTCACTGCTCGCATTCTTGTGGTTATTGCTACTCTCGCGGTTAAAGTCAGAGGAGAAACTGATATTGGCGGTTAATCCATCCACAATCGTGGCATTCATACCGGTGCGGATACTGTATTTATCCGTATAGATATCACCATAGTTACCTCTTTCCTTGTAGTAACTACCGCCGGCAAAGAAAGTCACCTTATCTGTACCACCGGAAACATTAATGGTATGACGGTTCACCGTACCTGCTTTCCAGAAATAATCATACCAGGAGCGATCCGGAATTCCTTTCAGGGAGTCCAGGTCGGCCAGGGAAAAACGCTGATTCAGGGCTGCTCCGTTTAATTCATATCCGTCATTCAAAAATTTTGCATGCTCATAACCGGTCAGGCTTTTTGATTTCACTGCTTCATTGGAGGTACCAAAATAACCTGAATAAGAGATCCTGGGTTTACCCGCTTTACCTTTCTTGGTAGTAATTAAGATAACTCCTTTCGCACCGGCTGCACCATATATAGCAGCTGAGGCATCTTTCAGGAAAGTGATATCCTCGATTTGGCTGGCATCGATATTTTCAAAAATATCGGCGTTGGGAGACTGGCTCCACTGGATCGGGTTAGAAATAATTCCATCAATAACCACCAGGGGCTGGTTGGTCACACCATCCGGAGCGCCGGGGAAGGTGATGGAGTTACGTATATTAATAGTGGTGGTGGAACCTGGTTTACCAGATGCAAAGTTTACCGACACACCCGGTACCCTGTTGACCAGGGAGCTGGGCAGGTTGGCCACCGGGATATCTTCTATATCTGCGGCTTTCAGCGTGGCTACTGATCCCTGAACGTTTACACGCTTCTTGGTTCCGTAACCCACCACTACCACATCATCGAGTGTTTTTTCTACAGATGCAAGCTGTACAGTGATTACAGGGTTTGTACCCACCTTGGTTTCATACACAAGGTAACCCACATAAGAGATACTGATGACCGACTCAGTGGATGGCGCCCTGAGCGAGAACTGGCCTTCCGCATTGGTAACGGTACCCTGCGTGGTGTTTTTGATCTTTACACTCACGCCTTCCAGGGGCTTGCCCGTAAGCTGGTCTGTTACCTTACCGGTGATTGTTCTCTCCTGTGCACTCACAAAAAATGAGCTGCAGAGAACCAGTAAAAGCAATAACAGTTTTGGTGTTCGCAGACAATTCATATGGCTTTTTTTTGTATTTAAAATTCTGATTGCTACCTCTTTGTTTCTTATTATTCAGAAAGGGATGGTTTATTCCGTTCTTTTATCCGTTGCTGCCATTCTTCCGTGGCCCTTTTCAGATCATACCCTTCAGCGGATAAATAATTATTGATCCGTCCTTTGTATTTGCCAAACACCGCATGCTTCTTATCAGAAGATTCGGCATCCATGGCCAGTTCCCTGGCTTCCTTCAGCCAGTCGTAAATTTTTGCTTTTTGCACTTCCGTCAGTGTGGGAAGCATATCCTGGTATGCGGCGAATGTAATCGGGAATACACGATAGGTCATTCCGTCTTTCACCAGGTCCACCTGTTCCGGACTAAGTAACTGCTGCAGTCCGGAGATAAATGAATGATGCAATGACTGCAAACCGGCCATTTTCTTCTCTTCCTCTTTTTTTAAACGGGCGGCTGTTTCTTCTGCTGTTGTCCCTTCCTGCTTTATACCGGCTATTACCGCTTTATTGTCTTCCTGAATTTTATTGAGTCCGCTGTACTGGTTGACCAGTTGCTTTACTACCTTGTTGTATACAACGGAGTCTTTAATGGATAGCGTATTCACAATTTTCACAGTACGATCGGTGATGGTCTTTATATAAGCATCCTGGTCTGCCTGTGAAAAGAGAGCTGTATTTGTAATAAAAAGAGAGATCAGTAACAGTAAAGTATATCTGTAACATGTACCAACGCCAATACTAAATGAGGAGTTCTTCCTGTACAGGAAAGATTTGATAGCATTATATTCCGGCAGAGCTCGCATCATATTGGCAAAGTATCGTTAAGGTTTTGTGAAACGGGAAAAGGGGCTCCCCTGTTCACGTTCTAAAATTACATAGGGGGATTGCCTTAAAAATGTCAGGTTTTGCTGTAAAGATGGAAGATTTTACTATTTATCAGTCGGGAACGATTGCGTAAAATTTAGGTGCTAATCGGTTGCTTTTAAGGTGATAGACGCTTTGCCGAGTCCCCCGGCTGATACGGTTAATGTAATATTTCCCTTTTTTCCGGAGTTTTGGATAATAGCCAGTGCTTGTCCTTTCCAGGATTTTCTGTTGCCTGATTTTAATGAAATGGTATCGGCGGGATAACCGTTATCTGTTCCGGCCAGTTTACCGGCCCCGGATACTGTAAAACTCAGCATTTTATCAGATCCGGTAACCAGGTTGCCGGCCCGGTCAAGGATGCGGACGGTTATAAAAGCCAGGTCTGTCCCGTCGGCACGGAGTGTTTTCTTATCTGACAACAATTCGATCCGGGTTGCTGCTCCCGCAGTTTTGAGCTGCTTCATCATCACCTGGCGGCCATTTTTCCTGGATTCGGCTTTCAAAATGCCCGGACTAAAGGGCACTCTCCAGGAGGCATGAAGGGTACTGTCATTTTTTCTATTGATTCCCAACGACTTACCATTCAAATAGAGTTCCACTTCGTCGGCATTATTATAATAGCCCCATACGTCCACCGTATCGCCTTTGTTCCAGTTCCAATGCGGAAACAGGTGCAGCACCGGCTTTGAACTCCATTCGGATTGGTACATATAATATACATCCTTTGGGAAACCCGCCAGGTCCACGATGCCATAATAACTGCTCCGGGAGGGAAAACTGGGGTAAGGCAGGGGCTCTCCAAGGTAATCAAAGCCGCTCCAGACAAAGAGCCCGGCTATATGCCTGTTGTTCTTAACGGCCAGCCATGATTTTTCATGGGTATTGCCCCAATAAGCATGGGTGTTATCATAAGCCGCCGTAGTATAGTCGGCATTGCCGCGGGCAAACGTATCCTGCTCCTTATAATCTGCAGGCCATACCCGTTTCAGATCGGCCGGAAACTGGTACACCCCCCTTGTCTCCAAAGCGGAGGCTGTTTCCGTGGCCAGGAACTTCTGCCCCGGAAACCGCTTGGGCAGGGCGGCATAATCATAGTCTTTATAATTAAAGCCCAGTACATCGAGTGCAATGGACTGATAAATGAAATTTTTTTCCGGATTAGTCTCGGTTAAGGCACAGGTTACCGGGCGGGTCGGGTCCAGATTTTTTACAATATCCACCAGCTCTTTGGCAATGATGGTGCCGCTGCTGTCAAACTGATTCCTGATTTCATTCCCGATACTCCACATAAACACGGAGGGGTGATTGCGGTCGCGCAGGACCATCGCTTCAAGATCGGCTTTATGCCATTCTTTAAAATCGATATGATAGTCATACTTATTCTTCTTTTTATTCCAGGTATCAAAAGCCTCATCCATTACCAGGAAGCCCATTTTATCGCAGAGATCCAGAAAATCCGCAGCTGGTGGATTATGTGAAACACGGATTGCATTACAACCCATCTCTTTTAAAATACGCAACTGCCGCCTGGCTGCTTCACTATTATAAGCCGCACCCAAGGCACCGAGGTCGTGGTGCAGACAAACACCCTTGATAAAATAGGGCTGGTCATTAAGGAAGAAACCTTTACTTGCATCAAAACGGATAGCGCGGATCCCAAAAGGAGTACGCATTTCATCCACCAGTTTCCCATTCCGGTAAACACGGGTCAGTAAGGTATAGAGAACGGGTTTTTCGGGTGACCATTTAACCGGGTTCCTCATTGTATACGAGCCATAATATTTATGTTGCGGATAATCCGCCATCCTTTTCGGTTCAACCTCTTCATAAGCATCCGGGACTTTTTTCCCTTTCGGATCCAGCACTTCATATTGTACCCTCAGTTCTTCATAACCCTGATTACGTACATAGATCTCAGTCTGAATGGAAAGTTCGGCGAGTGAATCATTGTACAGTTGAGGAACTACAAATACGCCGTTCTCTAAAAGATACGTTAGCCCGGTAATATTCAGTTTCACGTCACGGTAAATACCCGAACCGGTGTAATACCTTGAATCCGGCTGATAACTATTGTCCGCTTTCACTGCGATCACATTCTTTTTCCCGTATTGCAGGAATCGTGTCAGTTCATAAGAAAACGGCACATAGCCATAAGGGCGTTTGCCGAGGTAATGGCCGTTGATCCATATCTCACTGTTACGATACACCCCGTCAAAACAAATCGTGTACACTTTATTACTGTCAGCCACCGGCACCACAAACGTTTTGCGGTACCAGCCAATACCTCCCGGCAGTGAACCACCCTGGTTGGTCGCTGGTGCATCCGCTTTAAAATCCGACTCAATACTCCAGTCATGCGGCAGGTTCAGCTTCCGCCATTGGCTGTCGTCATGCATTTCTTCGTAGGCCAGACTGTCATTACCCAAAAAGAATTTCCAGTCTTTGTTGAAGTCAAGGGTTTTACGTACTTGTGCATTGGTCACAAGTGATAAAAAAAGAATACTAATGAGATAAATATAATGAAGTCGCATTTTGAAGATTAAATCTGTCTGTATTATTCCTTTACTCTCCCCGCTTTTCATCCTGTGAAGCCGAATGTTCTTGTCATGCTGAGCTTGCCGAAGCATTGCCAAGCACCCTTCGACACGCTCCCACCTTCGCTTCGTTACGGTCGGCAGGCAGGGTGACAACCAGTGCCCTTGTCATGGTGAGCGTGTCGAACCATGACAAAGTGTTTCCAAAGCACCCTTCGACATGCTCCCACCTTCGCTTCGCTACGGTCGGCAGGCAGGGTGACACGAACATTCCGTTCAAATGAGTTTCCTTAGTTGCCTAGTTCAAATCTGTCAATCCTTTGCTTCTTTTCATCGTACGAAGCCGAATGCTGTTGTCATGCTGAGCGTGCCGAAGCGTGTGCCTGACAAAACATCCTGCGGCATACCGAAGGAGACTATACCGAAACCATCGCCTTTATCACCCCGTTCTTCGGATCGAGCCAGCTTTTAAAATTATCTTTTACCTCATCAAATGACACCCGGTGCGTGATATAAGTCGCCGGATTCACTTTCCTCTCCTGCATACATTTGATCACATGATCAAAATCGGCCGTCGTTGCATTCCGGCTGCTCATTAAAGTGGCTTCCCGTTTGTGAAACTCCGGGTGCGCCACTTCCAGGTTGCCTTTCTGCAATCCCACCAGCACATACCGTGCTCCATGCGCCATATACAGAAATGCACTGTTGATCGCTTTCTGATTGCCGGTGGCGTCAATGACCACGGTGGGCATATCATTATTAGTGATCTCCTTCAGTCTTGCAGTAATATCTTCCGTTAACGGATTGATCGTTTGTTCCACTTTCAGTTTCTCGCGGCAAAACGCTAACCTTGTCTCATTCACATCCATAGCTATTACCTTGCCGCCGGCAATACGGCCAAATTCCATGATGCCTAATCCGATCGGACCCGCCCCCATCACTAAAACAAATTCACCGGGCTGCACTCCGGCTCTCCGGATGCCATGTGCACCGATCGCGAGTGGCTCCACCAGGGCGAGTTCATCAAAACTCATTTCACCTCCATGCAGCAGGGCAGTAACAGGTACAGTAATATATTCCATCATACCCCCATCTGCGTGCACGCCAAACACACTGATGGCCGCACAGCAGTTACGCAAGCCATTCCGGCAGGCAATGCATTCGCCGCAATAGAAATAAGGAATGATCGTTACGCGTTCACCCACACTGAAACCGGTGGACGGATCCACGTCCACCACTTCACAACCTAGTTCGTGCCCGAGCACCCGCGGATAAACAAAATACGGCTGCGTACCTTCAAAGGCATGCAGGTCCGTACCACAGATCCCAATCCGGTGTACTTTCAGAATGGCTCTTCCTGCTGCCACAACCGGCATTTCCCGTGTGATATACTCAAACGCACCCGGCTCTTTACATAATAATGCTTTCATCCTTTATTACTCTTTTACTTCAAATGTATAATCACCTGACCCTGTTTTCAGGACGGCTTTACCTTCTTTATATTGCACGATCGCCTTCTTCCCGTTCATCATTACCAGCGCTCCTATCTTTGCCGGAAGATAAACCACCGCTCTACTATTTGCCGGGATACTGATGATTGCTTCAAATTTGCCGTCCGACTTTTTCCATTCACTGCTGATCTTTCCATAAGGCGAATAAAAACTGGCCTTTGCTTCTGTAACATCGCCCACCGGTTCGGGCCGGATCTCAACTTCCTTAAAGGCTACTGAATTTGCTGTTTGCCGTATTCCCGCAAGTCCTGAATAAAACCACTCCATCAGGTGACCCAGCATAAAATGATTATTGCTGACGGATTCATAAGCCTGCCAGCTTTCAGTCAAAGCGGTGGCCCCATGTTTTAACTGGAAACCATAACCTGGCACATCATCCCGGGAATTCATAGCAAAGATAATATCACTCCGTCCGGCTTCTTCCAGCGCTTTGAGTACATAGCGGTAACCGATATCCCCGGCGGTCAATGCATTGTTCCGGCCCTGGATGTCTCTTACCAACGCCTCTGTAACGGTCTTCCTGTTCTTCTCTTCCACCAAACCCATATACAAGGCCATGGCATTAGCAGTCTGACTGGCAGAATCATACTGCCTTTTTTCTTTGTCAAAAAAAGCCTGGTTGAATGAACGGCGGATCTGAATGGCCATCCCTTCATACTTCTTTTTCTCAGATGGTTTGTTCAATACTGTAGCAATCTTTGACAGCAGCATAGCATCATAATAAAATGTGGCGGTTGCCGTCACCCCCATCTTCGTCATCTGGGCAAAACCGGATTTCTTCGGACCAATATCGTACCAGTCGCCCAATCCGTGCTTTAATATATAGGCGGAATCTTTTGTCTGAAGGTAATCCATATATTTTTTCATCATCGGCCACGCATCTGTCAGTGATCGTTTATCACCGTACCATTGGTAATTGTACCAGGGCAAAATAATGGAAGCACTTCCCCATTCAGGTGATTCATTAAAAGGCGGAGTGAAAGCGGTGAACTCGGGTGCGATCTCCGGCATTAATCCATCCGCATGCTGTGCATACATCATATCCCGGATCACTTTGCGGAATAAGGGTGCAGCCGCATAATTATATTGTACCGATGGGCCCATCAGGTAAGTCTGCTCCAGCCAGCCGAGTTTTTCCCGGTGCGGACAATCGGTGAACACACTGACTGAATTACTCTGAATAGCCCAGTCAATTAAGCGATGCGTTTTGTTGAATAAATCATTCGAACAACTAAAACTGCCCCAGCGGCCCATCCGGTTCTTCAGACTTAATCCTTGCACATCGGTTACCTGAGGTAATGGATTGCCTGTTCTATATGGGATCGAATGGACCTGGACATACCTGAATCCTGTATAAGTAAACCGCGGTTGTAATAAACCGCCGCCACTGTTGTCCAGAATCAGGGTAAAATAACTGGGCGAACCCGTTGCCCTCTGATTCACTGTTCCATCGGCATTCACCAGTTCACCACAATATACCCGGATCGTATCATAACGGTTGCCCTTTACGGATACAGAAGGTATACCGGCAAAATTCTGTCCCAGGTCATATACCGTAACCTGATCCGAAATTCGCTGTTGTGCAACGGGCTTAAAGAGCTGACTGAGCACTACCGGTTCTGCCATTTGTGATTCAAGTAACGGTGGTCCTTTCACAATCAGCGGTATTTTCCAATGATGGTCATCGTAGTCCGGGTAACCGGCCCCGTAACTGGACAGGTTCGCATCCCTGTCCTCTCCCCCAAATATGCTGCTATAGGTGATATCTGATGGCGTGGTCTTCCAGCTTTTGTCCGTTACAATATCTTCCTGGCTTCCATCCTCATAAGTAATCTTTAGACGTAGGATCATTTTAGGCAATCCATAAGCACCAGTCATCTTCCGGTAGCGGGTCCCGGGTATATAATAAAAGCCATTCCCCAGTTCCGCAAACAATGCATTCGTACCGGCCTGAATTCGTTCCGTTATATCATACGTGCAATACAGGGCCTGCTTTTCATAATTCGTCCAGCCCGGATTTAGTATTTCATTCCCATATACATTACCACCGTTCACAAACAAATTAAACTGGCCGAGACCGGAAACAAATACATAGGCTGATTTCACTTTTTTGTCAATGGTAAACGTTTTCCGCATCAGGGGCAATACGTTCTTTCGTTCACCCCAGGCTTTTTTCCCATTGAGATGTGCATGCGGAACGATCTTCAGGGTATCCGCCAGTTCTTCATAAGCGATCCATTCTGCTTTTCCCCAATCAGCTTTTGATGGTAAGCCCATCACCCAGCGGTCGGGGGCACTTTCCGCTATATTCCCTTTATTATCCCACACAATCACTTTCCAATAATATTTGGTGGCGGGTTGCAACAGCTTACCGGCATACTCCACCTGCTGACTTACCCCGGACAATACTTTTTTTGAATCCCAGTAATTACCGGTATTTTTTTCCAACAGCTTTTTATCATCTGCCACCAGTATCCGGTAAGCGGTCTGCACCACTTCGGATTGAAGGCTTACCAGTGACCAGCCCAGGCGGGGATGCTTTACTTCCACGCCGTAAGGATTTTCCCGGTATTCGCAACGAAGCAGATCCACCGTCAGTTTTTGTGCCTGCGCGGTGGTCAGCAGCATGAGTAATGAGACAATGGTGATGATTCCTTTCATTTCATTATTGAATTTCTAGTCCTGAAACAGCCAGTTTATTTCCACCCTCCAGGACCAGCCGGACAGTATAATTACCCGCATTGATCTGGGTACCCGTATTCACCGTAAACTGATTCCATTTTCCTTCTCTTGTAAAAGTAAATTGTACTTCCTCATCCATCATCCTGTTGCCCCCTGTATCAAACAACTGCAGACGGGCCTTGACCGGCTGATTGGCCTGGTAATAATACTTGAGGGTAATAGAATAAATATCACCGACACCAGTCTGCACCGGCCATTCGATGGTGGTTGCCTTATTATCATTGATTATGCAGCAAAGCCTTCCGCCCAGGCTGTCTTTCTTTATGCCTTCACTGATCAGTGCCACGTTGGAACGGTAAGGGGTGATGGGTTTGAGATCATAGGCCGGTTGCATCTTGCTGGCTGGCATCCAGGCAATAATGCAGCCGCCATCCGTACTTAGTTCAATTTTAAGTCCTGCCGGCAACCTTCTCCTGAATACTTTATAATAGCTGCCCCCTTTTTCGTCGGTGATAATCTGGTTACCGGTTTGCTCAAAACCCGTCAGCAATTCAGTATACTGTGCCGGTTGCTCAACGGCAACATAAAGATCTGTTTCCTGTTCTCCACCGAAAAACAGCTTTCTCCGGATCGTTTTGTTATCAAAAGAGATCCAATCAGCCCCGAATAGAACGGGAGGCAGCGAATTAAACCGTGTATCAGTTCCGATAAATAGTTTATCCCCGATATCCATCCATGATTTTGCACTGTAATCCGTACCCGGATAACCCGGGTTGATCAAAGCAGCTTCCCGGCCTTTATTAATAACAGCGATGGCAATGGCATTTATAAGTGCTTCACCAGCTTTGGAAGCAGGAAAAGAAACAACCAGTTTACCATTGGTCACTTTCACTGTCACGGTCTTCTTTAATGCAGTATTCGTTCCGGCTTCTTTCCAGATATCCAGATCCTTCAGCACCGTTTTCCCATTAACCGAAACATCAAAAATCCGTTTTCCTGCTGCGTACTTCTCCCCGCCAATACCGATCCAGGGCTCCATAAAATAGAGTTCCACCCGGTATTCACCATTGGTTACATCAAATGTATACTGCAGTTTATCCTTTCCATAACGAAAATCCTGGAAAAGCTTCCAGTCCTTCGTGCCCTTTACCGGGCTGAAACTCCGGCGCTGACTGGCAAAGTTTTCGGGCAACTCCGGGTAAGCTACTGTCCATGACTGTACAAATCCTTTATCTGCTGACCAGCCATTGCCGTATTCATCCTTGTATTCCGCACCCCCACAATTGATACGATAGATATAATTATATCCTTTCGCCGGTTGCAAAAGAGGCCGGGCTTTATTATATAGTGCATCAAACCCGGGAGATGCCGGCAGGTGATATAAAACAACCGTGTCCATCATCACCGCCCTCCCTTTCACATAGCCTACAGCATACAGCACATTGTATTTAATATTGACACTGTCCCACTGAAAATGCCTACCTATCCCGTTTTTCATCCTTTTGCCTAAGGATGCCCCATCAATATCATTGAACAGCTCCACTTCCTCACAATTACTATAAACCACAATCCCATTCTTTATTCCCGGCGCCATCCATCGGTTGGGCCAGGTATGGGAGGCGATATAGACCATCGGATCCTTTTCCGCAGACACATAATTGCTGCGGAACATATAATAAGCATCTGTCGGTTCTTCCCAGGTGGTGAGTAAACCCTTGTAATTAACCGGGCCAATGCGGTCGATCTCCCTTAATCCCTCACCACCTTGTACGCGACCGGGGTTATCATGTGAAGTAAGCAGCCATAAAAATTGTCCGGCCACCGAATCTTTG
>CAZYTV010000114.1:0-13388 GCA_964650455.1 uncultured Chitinophaga sp.
TATAGGTTCGCCAGTTTTCCAGTTCCATCAGCTCCACATACCGGTTTAACCGGGCATGTTTAAAGTCGTACTGGGTCTGTTCCGGCATGTTTAAACAAACCACCCATCCGTTTTCATCGGACACTTCATCATATAGCTCTTCGTAATAATCTTTGCCATCACTGTGATAATTGAGCACGTTTTCCCCGATCAGGATAAACTTGTAAATACCTTCCAGCATGAATTTTTCAAGCACTTCGCGTTTGAGTTCCATGATATCGTTCTCAATCGCATCATTCCACTCCCCCAGCAGTTCGATGATCGCATATTGTTCTTCATAGTCGGCCAGCAATACCTTAAGGTATAGGGTGCGGCTGCCAAAATCATCCCACTGCGGATGGATATAGAAATTATAGACGGTCAGGGAGAATTCAAACTCTGAGTAGGTCCTGCCATAAAATGGCGAAAGCGGATCATCCTCGCTGATATAAATATGCCTCCAGTTATAAAAAGGTTCAATATCCTGCATAAACTATTCCTGGTTGCAAAGATACGTGAGTAGAAAAAGCAGTAAAAATGGGATTTAGGCCAGTAAATATGATTTTAAAACCGCATAATCCGGACCGATTAATGTACTCTTTTTTTCTATGCCCATCATAGCACTTACCTCTTCGGGTACCGGAATAACCTGCCCCGTAATCCGTTCAACTGCTTCAGGGAATTTTACCGGGTGTGCCGTTTCCAGGAAGATGCCTTTTTCTCCTTTATGTTCCCGCAGATATCGTTCCAGGGCCAGGAAACCTACAGCCCCATGGGGATCTGCCAGGTAACCATATTTTTCCCAGACCTCTTTGATCGTAGCTTCAGTTTCTGTATCAGTGATGGTATAAGCAGATAAGCGGCTCTTTAAGTCCGGATACCGGTTTCCGAAAATTTCCAGGATGCGTACAAAATTACTGGGGTTCCCTACATCCATCGCATTACTGAGCGTGGGCACAGCTGTTTTCGGTTTCAGTTCCTGTGTAAGCAGGTAATCACTGACTATATCATTTATATTACAGGCAGCAATAAAATGGCTGACCGGCAGTCCTGACTGCATCGCCAGAATTCCGGCACAGATATTCCCGAAATTGCCGCTGGGAACGGAAAAAACAGGGGGCAGTTCTTTTTCCTTCCATTGTTTATAGGCAAAGAAATAATAAAACTGCTGCGGCAGCCAGCGGGCCACATTAATCGAATTCGCTGAAGTCAGGAATCGTCTTGTGGTAAGTTCTTCATCTGTAAAAGCCTGTTTGACCATTGCCTGGCAATCATCAAATGTACCTTGCACTTCCAGCGCATGAATATTTCCACCCAGGGTAGTCAGTTGTTTTTCCTGCACCGGGCTTACTTTCCCGGAAGGATACAGGATCACCACTTCCACGCCTTCCACCCCAAAAAAACCATTGGCTACCGCACCGCCCGTATCTCCGGACGTAGCGACGAGAACGGTGATACCGGACTGACCAGTTCGGGTGGTCTTGCCATTAGTATCTTTTAGTGCCTCCGACAAACACCGGCTCATAAACCGCGCCCCGATATCCTTAAACGCCAGCGTTGGTCCATGGAAAAGTTCGAGTGAAGAAACAGCATCCGTTACCGGAACCAGCGGTATCGGGAAATTGACCGTCTCACGAACGATCTGTCTTAATGTCTCCGCTGACATCTCCTCTCCCACATAAGGAGCGATCACCCGGTAGGCAATTTCCTCATTGGAGAATGACTCAATATTTTTTATAAACGCCGCATCGAGGTGCGGAATTGATTCCGGGAAATACAATCCTTTATCAGGAGCCTGACCTTTGATGGTGGCTTCTTTGAATGAGACGGGAGGAGATTGTTTATTGGTGCTATAGAATTTCATCGGAGAGCGTTGAGAGAGTTTGAGGTTTAGTTGTTTAGACGTTTAGAAAAGTTTTCATTAAAGGGGTTGTTACTGACATCCGGCATCTGACAACTATTTGATGAGTTTATAAAGTTTATAAGGTTTATAGGGTTTATACAACTTTTCTTAGAAAGGGCTGTTGACTACTAACTACCAACTACGAACTACTAACTAATTACTTCAACGCCTTTATTATTAATCGTCGTCACATATGTATGATAATCAATACCGATCCGGGTATACACTTCTTTCATAACAGTTTCAACTGCTCTTGCAGTTCCTTCATTTTTGCTGAGCATGAATACAGAGGGACCGGAACCAGAGATACCACCACCGAGGGCGCCGGCATCCTTACATTTTTGTTTAACCTCGTCAAAACCCGGTATGAGTATACTGCGCACCGGTTCGATGATCACGTCTTCCAGTGAACGTCCAATCAGTTCATAATCGTTTTTCATAAATCCGGTAACCAGTCCGGCAATATTTCCCCATTGACGGATTGCATCTTTCAGCAAGACCTGTTGTTTCAGTATCTGGCGGGCATCCGAAGTCCTGACTTCGATCTGGGGATGCACCACCGTCACAAACAAATCCGGTGAAGGGATGGATACAATATCCAGCGGATGGATCGAACGGATCAGGCTGATGCCGCCCAATATACAGGGTGCAATATTATCGGCATGTTTCACCCCGGAAGCCAGTTTCTCCCCATTCATTGCAAATTGCACCACTTCATCAGAACTAAACCGATTGCCCAGTAAATGATTGGCCGCCACAGCCGCACCGGCAGCACTGGCAGCACTGGAACCGATTCCACTGCCCGGTTTAATATGCTTCTCAATCGTAACCTCAAACCCGGTATTCCCACCCACTTTCTCCATCACGGATAAAAAAACCACTCCAGCCACATTCCTTTCCGGATCAGTGGGCAGGTTATACGCATCCCGGTTATGTATAATCACCTTCGGCTCGTCCAGTAACTTCACCTCCATAATATCCGAAGGATCATTCAATGCCAGACCCAGGATATCGAAACCACAGACGAGATTTGCTACTGTACCCGGACATTTAACTTTAATATGATTCATAACTGATAATACTCCTTAATAAAAAGATCCAAGAACCAAAGATGCCAAGACACCAAAAAAATATCAAGAACCAATATCCAAACAAACATGAATATTTAAATTCCAAAACCCTCTAAGATGATACTTTTAAATATTGGAATTTTATCCTCTTGATAAAATTAACATTCCAGTTTCTTCTGACAATGCTGACTACTAACTACTAACTACAAACTTCTGTCTATTTCTTACTTGCCCTGATTATATCCGCAAACACCCCGCTGGCCGTTACCTCAGCACCGGCACCGGCACCTTTCACCACCATGGGTTGTTCTTTGTACCGGTCGGTATAAAACAGTACCACATTGTCTTTACCATACAAATGATACAGATCGTGACGCGGATCGATATGCTGCAAACCAACGGCTGCTTTCCCGTTTTCAAAAGAGGCTACAAACTTCAGTTTGCAGCCAGCCGCGGTAGCTTTTTCCACCAGTTGTTTAAAATGGGCTTCCTCGGTTCCCATCGCTGCATAAAAATCATCCACAGTGCCTTTCATGCAGGATTCGGGCATAAAGGAATTATTGGAAATATCCTCCATCTCGATTTTATGTCCCGCTTCCCGGGCCAGTATCATGATCTTGCGCATCACATCAGTGCCACTGAGGTCCAGACGCGGATCAGGCTCGGTGTATCCTTCTTCCTGAGCCTGTTTCACCACGTCAGCGAATTTTCTGCTCCCATCGTAATTGTTGAATACAAAATTGAGCGTACCACTGAGTACGGCCAGCATCCGGTGGATCTTATCGCCGCTGCTGATCAGGTCGTTGAGTGTGGCAATGATGGGCAAACCGGCTCCCACATTGGTTTCAAAGAGAAACTGGCAATTATACTCACGGGCCAGGTCCTTCAGTTTTCTGTAATTGCTATACGCGGATGAAGCCGCCACTTTATTACAAGCCACCACAGAAATACTTTTTTCCAGCAAGGCCGCATAGATGCCTGCCACTTTATCACTGGCAGTTACATCCACAAATATTGAATTGCGGAGGTTGCGGCTGATGATCTCGTCTACAAACTGATGAAGATCGGCTGCTGTACCGGCATCAAGCTGATTCTTCCAGTCACTCAGATCAATCCCGTCATCTTTTATCAGCATTTTCCGGCTGTTGCTTAATCCGGCTATATTCACCTGCAGATGCAGATGTTCCTGGAGAAAACTCAGTTGCTGTTGTACTTGTCCGAGCAATTTGGCTCCCACATTACCGGTACCGGTAATAAACAGGTTTACCTGCTTATAGGTCGTCTCAAAAAATTCTTCATGCAGTACGTTTATAGATTTCCGGACATCGCGGGTGGCAATCACCGCTGAGATATTCTTCTCTGAAGATCCCTGTGCAATTGCCCTTACATTGACACCATTGCGGCCCATGGCGCTGAACATACGGCCACTGATACCGGGATGACTCTTCATGTTTTCGCCAACCAGGGCTACAATCGACAGATCAGATTCAATCTGGAGCGGCTCCACTTTATTTAGTGCGATTTCATTGGCAAAAGCAGCATCCACGGCCAGTTTGGCTTTAGCTGCTGCACCACTGTCGATACCCACGCAGATTGAATGTTCAGATGAACTCTGGGTGATCAGGATAACATTTATTTTTTCACTGCTCAATGCTTCAAATAATCGTTTGGAAAAACCTGGGATGCCGATCATCCCGCTGCCTTCCAGGCTGAGCAGGGCGATATTATTAATACTGGATATTCCCCTGACGATATCACCATCTTTACGGGTTACTGATTCGATCAGGGTCCCTTCATCCGCCGGGGCAAATGTATTCTTGATCCATACCGGGATTCCTTTCCCCATCACCGGCTGGATAGTGGGCGGGTAGATCACTTTGGCACCGAAATGGGATAATTCCATGGCTTCCTGGTAGGAAATCTGGGGAATGATACGGGCGTTACTGGTCAGCCGCGGATCTGCCGTCATCATACCACTCACATCGGTCCATATTTCCAGCACGGTGGCATTCAATGCAGCCGCCAGTATGGCGGCTGTGAAGTCAGAGCCGCCCCGACCCAGTGTTGTGGTAATACCGTTACTGTCGGAGGCTATAAATCCCGGTAAAATAAATAATGCAGCTTCCGCTTTATTGAAATAATCGTGCACCAGGCGATTGGTCATGGTATAGTCCACTTCTGCCGCTGTGAAGCTGGAATTCGTGCGGATCAGTTCACGGGCATCCTTCCATTGTGCCGGCACGCCACCAGTATTGAAACGGGCGGCAATGATCTGGGAAGAAAGCCATTCCCCATAACTGGCTATCCGGTCTTTGGAACGGGCTGTCAATTCACGAAGAAGATAAATACCGTTACAGATATCCTCAATTTCATTACAGGCTTTTTTCACGAGGCTGAGTAACTGGCTCTGCCCGGCTACCGGTAACAATTGCTTTACGGCATCCAGA
This sequence comes from uncultured Chitinophaga sp., assembly GCA_964650455.1. Classification (GTDB taxonomy): domain Bacteria; phylum Bacteroidota; class Bacteroidia; order Chitinophagales; family Chitinophagaceae; genus JJ008. The sequence continues at coordinate 5,439 of CAZYTV010000114.1, forward strand.
TGCCTTTGCTCCACCACTGATAGTTTCTCCCGATAAGCTTCATCACCGTCTGCTGCCAGTGAAGCTGCACCCAATAAAAGGTCTGTCACCCCGCCAAGGGCTGATACCACCACAACCGCGGGTTCCTTTTTAACGGTAGCTGAAACGATCTCCACGACCTTGTTGATCTTCTCCGAGCTGGCAACGGATGTGCCTCCGAATTTTAAAACCTGCATGATCTCTGTAATTTATGAATGTTGAATATTGAATGAAATAAGCTGAATACAGAAAACCCTTTGTTTTCGTACAGCTGCTGCCCATGTGTTGATATGATAATATACAATCCCGTTATGGGATTGTGGTGGCAATAGTAATGCTGGTGAAATGATTCACCACGGAAGGAACTGTAATATGGATGTGCTGATATACCACCTTGTTGTAACAGGTGTGCAATATACATTGCAATTGCGGGAAAATAAAATTATCCGGCTAAAGAATCTGCTGCTTTTTTAACACTGCCATGCCGGAGTAGTAATTCTTTCGCTTTCTCATAGTCAGCGAGCTTGATACGCTCCATGAGCATCTTCGTACCACGATCAACCAACTTATCGTTCGTTAGTTGCATATTCACCATCTTATTATCTTCCACCCTTCCGAGATGAATCATCACGGTGGTGGAGATCATATTTAAAACAAGTTTTTGTGCTGTGCCGCTTTTCATCCGGGTACTGCCGGTCACAAACTCAGGGCCCACCACCACTTCAATGGAAAAATCCGCTGCAGTACTTACCGGCGAATCCGGGTTGCAGGAAATGCTGCCCGTAACGATACCGCGTTTACGGCATTCTTCCAGCGCCCCGATCACATAAGGGGTTGTTCCGCTGGCAGCAATACCAATCACCACATCCTTGTCGGATACATTATATTCCAGCAGGTCTTTCCAACCCTGATCTCGATCATCCTCCGCAAACTCCACTGCTGATGTTATTGCTTTTTCCCCGCCGGCAATGATACCGATGACAAGCCCATAGGGCACACCATATGTTGGCGGACATTCGCTCGCATCCACAATACCGAGCCGGCCACTGGTACCGGCACCGATATAAAACATCCTCCCTCCCATCAGCATTTTATCGGAAGCAATTTCCGCCAGTCTTTCGATCTGCGGAATTGCTTTCTCCACAGCTGCGGGTACCAACTGGTCTTCTTTATTTATATGGGTCAGCAATTCACCAACAGACATTTTTTCCAAATGCCTGTAATTGCTTGATTGCTCTGTAATTTTTTGAAACGCCATAGAATCGTTCATTTTATCGGTGGTACTCGATCAATCCTTCCATTGGATTCTTCATCACCCGCCCGAGTTCAAATTCGTAACTGTTGCAAAGTTGCTGCAGAACATCCTTAAAACCAAATGCAATACTACCGGCAAAATGAATGGGTAAGGTCCAGGTTTCCCGGTATTTGCAAAGATGATTGAAGAAAAAATCATTCAGCCCGTCTTCAATAATATTCTCAATCATATAATGTCCGCGGTTATCGGCCAGAAAACGGGCAAAGCCTGCCAGGTAACGGTTTGGCAAAGGCTTTTTATATACATTCTCCAGTATTTCGGAGGCATTCGTGGTATAAGTCAGATCAAAACGGCCCCTCAGTTCATCATCAAAAGTGCCATAGAGATAATATTGAATCACTTTTTTACCGAGATAGGCACCGCTTCCTTCATCTCCCAACACATACCCCAGCCCGGGCCTGTTTTTCATAATTTTTTTTCCATTATAAAAACAGGAATTGGAACCCGTCCCTAAAATACAAGCCACTCCCTTATTCCTGCCACAAAGTGCCCGGGCAGCTCCCATCAGGTCGTGGGTCACTTCTATCTTTGCACCGGTAAATGACCTGACAAGCGCCTTTTTTACCGAAAGGGCATTCCTGGGATTGGCACAGCCTGTTCCATAATAATAAATCTCCCTGATCTCTTCTTTTCTGATTTTGGGCTTTAATTCCGTTTCAATCAGTTGGTAAATCTGGTCTGTACTCAGAAAATAAGGGCTGATCCCCTGTGTAAAAAGGGTTTTCTTCCTGCCGTTTTTCAGTAAACACCATTCCGCTTTCGTGGCTCCGCTGTCGGCAATTAGTTTTACGACTGGCATATAAAGATTTGTTGATTTGGCTGAACGGCAGCATCTGTTCCGTTCAAATCCAGTATTTTGCGCCAAATTACTGAATAAAGGTTTATGACGGGAAATAAAAAATTACAGGTCTGGTATCCCTTGCTTTTCTCCCTGGTGCTGATTGTTGGAATGTTCCTCGGATTCAAACTGGGTGACCGGGCCGGAAACTGAAAATGATTGTTTGCCTCCAATAAAAGGAGCAGCCTGCAGGAAGCGCTGGACGTGATCCGGATGCGCTATGTGGATTCCGTAAATGTGGACTCACTGGAAGGCCACGCAATTCAGGAAATGATTAATGAACTGGATCCTCATTCGGTTTACCTCCCCCCCGTTGACCTGCAGGAAGCCAATGAAGATCTTGCTGGTAATTTTGATGGCATTGGCGTTGAATTCAATATTTTCAGTGATACTGTCAATGTGGTGTATGTATTTCCGGGTGGACCGAGTGAAAAAGCCGGTCTGCAAATCGGAGACAAAATCCTGAATGTAAATGACTCGGTCCTGACCCGTAAGGGATATTCGGTCACCAGTATCAAGGCCCTCATCCGAGGCCCCAAAGGATCCACCGCAAAGCTGCGTGTATTAAGAGGTAACAGCAGTATGGCGATCGACGTAACCCGGGGGAAAATCCCGGTACCCTCTGTGGATGCGGCTTATATGATCGATAAAACAACTGGTTACATCAAACTCACTAAGTTTTCAGAAACCAGTTATGAGGAATTCATGCAAACCATGGAATCCCTGCAAAAACAGGGTATGAAAAGCCTTGTCTTTGACCTCCGGGGTAATGGGGGTGGTTTTATGAATGAAGCCGTGGATATGGCCGATGAATTCCTGGATGAAGATAAACTGATTGTGTACACAGAAGGGGTTAACAGTAAGAAACGGGAATACCGTTGCAAACGCCCGGGTCTTTTTGAAAAAGGAAAACTGGTTTTGCTGGTGAATGAAACATCAGCCAGTGCCAGTGAGGTACTGGCCGGAGCGTTGCAGGACTGGTGCCGGGCCACGATCATCGGTCGCCGGACTTTTGGCAAAGGCCTGGTTCAGGAGCAATACCAGCTCCGCGATGGATCTGCCATCCGCTTAACGATTGCCCGTTATTATACTCCACTCGGACGGAGTATTCAACGGTCCTACGAAAAAGGGAAAAAAGTATATATGGATGACTTATGGGAACGGTTTAACAACGGCGAACTGGTTTCTGAGGATTCCATGAAAAACCATAATGGAAAAAATTTCGCTACCAATTGCAATGATACACTATATGGCGGCGGTGGTATCAGTCCGGCTATTTTTATCCCGGTGGATACTTCCCGTACCCAGCATAAAGCTAACCGCATGGCTGTATCTGTGAATATCAGCAATTTCGTGTACAACTATTACCTGCATCACAAAAACGAAGTTGATAAATACAGTACTGCAACAGAATTCACCAATGGATTTACACAGAACGAACAGTTATGGAACGAACTGGTGCTATATACGGCTACGGACACTTTGAAACCGGGCAACCTGGCCGGAAAAGAAAAGGAACTGGTACTGCAACAATTGAAAGCCCTGCTGGCCCGTTACCGCTGGAGAAATAACGGATTTTACCAGGTATTGAATGAAAGAGATGCCATGGTGAATAAGGCGCTGGAAGTGGTGAGGAAGTAGGTTGATCGTTTTTTTTAGTAGGGGCTGTTGTCCCAAGCATCGGACTGCTGATTGGAGGGTTTATAAGGTTTATTAAGACTTCCTTAAAAAGGACTGTTGACTGACCTGCCTCTGCCGGCAGGCAGGTATCCGGCATCTGTCAACTGTTCCAGCTAAGAGGTATGAGTTACGAGGTACGAGCGGCATTTCGTAAAGCTGGAATCAGTTTGGTATTTTTGAATCTAGTTCCTTAGCACTGGCTGTTGACTACTAACTGCTAACTACAAACTACCGGCTAGCTCCTACTCCCTGTACAATCATCGTCTTCACTGCTTTCGCAATAAACTCTTTTCCCTTTTGATCCAGTAGCAGGGATTTACCGTTTTCTGTTATTTCAAAACTAAGCTGGCCTTTTTCGTTACTCCTGACTATTAAGTAATCGGTATTGTTCCGGTAACTGAGCGTACTCATAGGAGACATGTCTTCTATGGTGGTTGAATCATGGCTAAAGTTAACCGTGCCATTGTACCTGATTTTAATAAAATCATTGCCATTGCTTGTTTCAATGGTGGTAACCGGACGATGTCCATGACAGGAAAGGAGGAAAATGGTTAGCAGAAGCGGAAGCGGGTTAAAATTTATCTTTCTCATATTTACAAAAAGCAAAAACCCGGTTATACAACCAGGCAATGCTTGTTTAATAGTGAATGGTTTGCAGCGTTTTGCTATTCATGGCTCTATGATATTTTCTTACAATTTGTCTTTATTCTCATCCCACCATTGCTTTTCGATCTTGTAAGAACCAAATAATCCGAGGCCACCGCCGATCGCGATCAGGGCAAAGTAGATCGGAGCATTATGATCACTGTCGAAATCACTTCGGAGTGAATGAATCAGTACATACTGGTCCAGTATATAAGCCAGGAACAATCCGACCCCAGCCCCGATCAGGAGTAATGCCCATTTCAGGTTTTTGTAAGGTGCCGGGCGATCCGCATGCTCACGCGGGTTCATATTTTTTTCGATCATTGCCAGGTTCTGACGGGTTTTCAGGTAGGCAATGCCAAAGATCATGGCAAATCCGCCTGCGAACATTACTACGGGTACTAATACTTCTGCGCCGCTCATAGTTTTAAGTTTTATAAGTTTTTTAATCGCTTGTCTGATATGACTCCTTCCGTTTTGTTCCGGTTACAGGCCGGGAGAAGTTTTTTATCGGTTTACAAAATATCTGACTGCAGCCGGCCCTGCCAGGTTACAGGCTTTTCGTAACTTTCTGGAATATAAGATGTGCTTATTATATAATTAAACAGTACTGTAACCTGATGGCTCCGTTGAGAGTCATATACCAAGATGTCTGCCGGACAAAATGATAATGAACTCATTAGCAAAGTTTTGCAAGGTAATCACCAGGCCTATGCCGGTTTGGTGACCCGTTACCAGAACTATGTGTTTACGCTCACCCTGCGCCTGGTCAAGAACCGGGAAGAAGCAGAGGAAGTGGCCCAGGATGTATTTATAAAGGCTTATAAGTACCTGGCAGATTTCCGGGGTGATTCAAAATTCAGCACCTGGCTCTATACCATCGTAAACAATACCTGTATCAGTTTTCTCCGGAAGAAGAAACTGATTATTCATTCACTGGATGATGAGCGGGTGTTTGCCAAAGCGGATAACCAGGATTTGGGGTTCAGGGCCGACGGGGTGGAGCAGAAATCAAGGCACCTGATGGTTAATGAAGCCATCAGCCGGCTGAAACCGGATGATGCGGCGATTATCACCCTGTTTTATAAAAATGAACAGAGCCTGGAAGAAATCGCTGAGGTATTAGGACTGGAAGTCAATACAGCCAAAGTGCGGCTGCACCGCGCCCGGGCCAGGCTGAAAGAACTGATGGAAACGAATTATGCACATGAAGTAAAAGACTTAAATTGAACCACTATGAATACGCAACAAAGTATGGAGGAACGGCTGTGGGAATATATTGACGGAACTGCGACAGCGGCGGACCGGCAGCGGATCGAATCACTCTTACAATCACAGGCCGAATGGAACGAAAAATACAGCGAACTACTGGAAATAAACCAGTTGCTGCATTCAACAGAGCTGGATGCCCCCTCCTTGCGTTTTACTAAAAATGTAATGGAGGAAATCACCCGGCAGCATATTGCACCAGCCACCAAATCTTATATCAACAATAAGATCATCTGGGGCATCGGCATCTTTTTCATTACCCTGCTGGTGGCCATCCTTGTCTATGGTTTCAGCCAGATGGAATGGACAACCACTCCCGAAAGCAGTTTCACAGAACAACTTAGCAAAATAGATACTTCTAAATTTTTCAATAATGACCTGATCAATGTATTTATGATGATCAATGTGCTCCTGGGACTGGTTTTACTTGACCATTACTTTAGCAATAAACGAAAACAATTCAGAAAAGAAGCTTGATGACCTTGTTGTCATTGAGTCCGGCAACCCCTCCTGGTACCAGGAGGGGCTTTTTGTTTGTTTTAACTAACACCTGTTAATCATACAGTCTTAAAAACATACCTTTGCCCTCAGAAAAAACCAATGATGGATATAAAAAATAATATTCTTGAAACAATCGGGAATACACCGCTGATCCGGTTAAATAAAATAACCCGTGAAATTCCTGCCACCGTGCTGGCCAAAGTGGATTATTTTAATCCGGGTAACTCGATCAAGGACCGTATGGCCCTGAAGATGGTGGAAGTGGCCGAGCAGGAAGGTAAACTCAAACCCGGCGGAACCATTATTGAAGGAACCAGCGGCAACACAGGGATGGGCCTGGCACTGGCTGCTGTAGTAAAAGGCTATAAATGTATTTTCGTTACCACCGACAAACAATCAAAAGAAAAAGCGGATATCCTTAAGGCGGTAGGTGCAGAAGTAATTGTTTGTCCGACAAACGTGTTACCTGAAGATCCCCGCAGTTATTACAGCGTGGCAGCCCGCCTGGCCCGGGAAGTGCCCAACTCCTTCCACATGAATCAGTATGATAACCTGGCCAACCGGCTGGCACATTATGAAACTACAGGTCCGGAGATATGGAAGCAAACTGATGGAAAGGTCACGCACCTCGTTTGTACAGCCGGCACCGGTGGTACAATCACCGGTACCGCCCAGTACCTTAAAGAAAAGAATCCCAATATCCAGGTTTGGGCCATTGATGTATACGGCTCCCTGCTGAATAAATACTTTCGTACCGGTGAGATTGATATGAATGAAGTGCATCCTTATATCAGCGAAGGTTTTGGTGAGGATTTTGTGCCGAAGAATTATGATATGAGTGTCATTGATTATTTTGAACAGGTAACGGATAAAGACGGGGCGGTTATGGCCCGGAGACTCGCTAAGGAAGAAGGTCTTTTCTGCGGTTACAGTGCAGGCAGTTGTATTCAGGGACTGATGCAGCTCAAGAACCGGTTAACCAAAGACGATCTGGTGGTTTGTATATTTCATGATCACGGAAGCCGTTATGTGGGAAAGATCTATAATGACCAGTGGATGATAGAGCGTGGTTTCCTCGATGTTAAAACTTTCAAAGATGTGGTGAGTGCACGTGGTACTAAACGGCTCATTACAATAGAACCATCACAAACCGTTGCCGCGGCCGTTGAACTGATGAAAAAGTATGATATCGAACAAATCCCCGTTATCAATGAATCAGGTCCTGTTGGCGCGATCAGTGAAGGAGGCTTATTCCAGAAAATATTTGATAATCCAGAAATAAAGAACGCCACCGTAGCTGAAGTTCTTGAACCTTCTTTTCCATTAGTGGCATTTGATACACCCGTGGAACGATTAAGTCACCTGATTAATAAAGAAAACGGTGCGGTACTGGCAAAAGACGAAGCCGGGAACTACCATATTGTCACGAAATACGACGTGATTCAATCATTGGGGAACTGAAACAATAAATTTTAAAATGATTTATAGCCACTTGTTCACTGCGACCCAATCACTTTAAGTAACCCCCACATCTGAATCATTTTCAAGATTTTAAACTCAAAAAAAAGGACCTGTCAGCACAACGACAGCGTCCTTTTTTCGTAGATCTACGTATCCAATATTTGTAAAATTTCCCTACGTAAGTATGACGACTTTACGATAAAAACGGTAAAAAATGTCGTAA
>CAZYTV010000115.1:0-13326 GCA_964650455.1 uncultured Chitinophaga sp.
TCAGTTGTTTTACCGGAAAGCGGAATAATCCTGCATTTTAGCTGGTAATATTCTGATAACATTGGCTGATCTCCATATCACATCTGTTGCTGCAGAAATCGTATTTCCGTCCTTAACTGCCTGGTGCTGAGTCTGTGGGGTAAAGCAAAATCCGGACAGTTAACATTCCGGTAATATTGCGTTCACAATTGGTTAACGCGGGAGTAACATACCGGTAATCTGCGGGAGGCACCTTTGCCGCAAATACACAGATATGGTCCGCAGGCTGAAATTGATGTTGGTTCTCGTTTTCGCTGGTCTTCTTGCCGTGGCGCAGCAATCCACCAAATTAACCGGAAAGGTTACCAATACAAAAAATGAACCGCTGGCTGGTGTTACCATTAAAGTAGCCGGTGCAGCGGGAGGTACTACAACAGAAGTAGACGGACATTTCACACTTACACTGAATCCCGGAAAAAAATATACCCTCATTTTTACTGCCGTCGGCTATTCAAAAAAAGAGGTGGCTGAAGTGGAAGTCAATGCCGGCCAGATCAATGAACTGAACATCACGCTGGAAGTGGAAGAAAAAACCGGGGATAATGTCGTCATCACCACCAAGGTTTCCACTGCCCGTAAAGAATCTGTGAACTCCCTGATCGCCTTTCAGAAAAACACCAATACGGTTGCATCGGTAATCTCTGCCGAAAGCATCCGCCGTTCACCGGACCGGAATACCGGTGAAGTACTGAAACGTACCCCCGGCGCGAGTCTGCAGGAAGGTAAGTTCATTGTAATCCGTGGCCTGGCCGACCGCTATAACCAGGCGATGCTGAATGGTATCCTGCTGACCAGTACCGAGCCTGACCGGAAGACCTTCTCCTTCGACCTGATCCCCTCCGCCATGATTGATAATATTATTATCAATAAAGCCTTTGTTCCTGAATATCCCGGTGAGTGGGCCGGTGGTCTGATCCAGGTAAATACAAAAGATATTCCTTCCAAGAACTTTTTTAATATTCAGGTTGGATCAGGATTCAATACACAGACCGTTGGGAATACTTTTTACAAGGATGCGAAATCCAAAACAGACTGGCTGGGGTTTGATGATGGCACCCGTTCTTTACCAGCCGGCTATACCCGCAAAGCAGCCTTTGATACCTTATCTCCGGCTGCCAAAACAGCCATCGGTAAACAAATGCGGAATGTATGGACACCCACCGCATCATCCGTTCCATTTAATTATTCTTTCCAGTTTAATGGTGGTTTCAGCGGTAAACTTTTCGGAAAAACAATCGGGGGTACTTTTGGCGTCAACTACAACCGGAATAACCGCTACCTGAAACTGGTAAACCGGTCCAATGCTCTATCAAACGGTGTATTTACCACTAACTATGATTTCAATGATGACCGTTATATCCAGGAAGTAACCGTGGGCGCCCTGGGAAGTTTCTCCATGCAGATCAACTCCCTGAATAAGGTTTCCGTTAAATCGATCATTAACCTGAATTCACCTTCTTCGGTTACCCGCCGGAGTGGAATAGATTTTACCCGTGGTGAAGATATTGCCGGAACAGAACTGGCTTTTAAGCAAAACACCTTCTTTACAGTACAGGCCAATGGCGATCATAGCCTGGCCAAATCAATAAAGCTGAAATGGTACGGGGCCTTTAATATCCTCGATGGGTATATTCCTGATCAGCGCCGTCTTTCCTATTCACGATTCACCAATACCCAGGATCCTTTCCGCCTGCTGATTTCAAATACCCTTTCACAAAACAGCGGCAGCCGAATCTACCAGAGCTTATCCGATTATATTTATACAGCAGGAGGTGACCTTACTTATAATTTCAGCCTCTTTGGTCAGAAGCAGTCGCTGAAAAGCGGTTATATGCTACAGATCAAAGATCGCCTTTACGATGCCCAGTTATTTGCCAATTACCTGCCGCTGGACAATCCTGTACTTACTTTATTACCTGCTGACCAGGTTTTTAATCCGGCTAATTTCGGGGATGGTACCGGTAATAAATTCGCTTTCGATGCGATCAAGGGTAAAACCTTCCGCTACCTGGCTAATACCATTCTGAACGGCGGCTTCCTGCAACTGGATAACCAGTTCAGTCCCGCTTTCCGGGTAGTTTGGGGACTCCGGGTAGAGCATTTCGATCAGTTGGTGGGCAGTGTAAAAACCTGGGATCCGCGTCATACCTATACGAAAGTGACCGATTTTCTGCCTGGACTGAATGCTACTTATAAAGTAAATAACAAGACGAATATCCGCCTTTCCGGTTCACAGACAGTCATCCGTCCTGAGTTGCGCGAACTGTCTTTCCTGAACCTGTATGATTTTGAACTCAACGCTTCCGTACAGGGAAATCCTCGCTTGAAACGGACCAAGATCTCCAATTTCGATTTCCGTTATGAGTTTTATCCTAAAGCCGGTGAAGTGCTGACAGCAGGTGTTTTCTATAAAGATTTCAAAAACCCGATCGAGCAGCTCTTTAACGAGGGAATCGGTGGTGCCAGTACATTCAGTTTCCAGAATGCAGAGCAAGCCACTGCCTGGGGTGCTGAATTGGAGTTCCGTAAGAAGCTCGATTTTATCAACGGGTTTAAAAATTTCACCCTGCAGGCTAATGCTTCTTATATCAAGAGCAATGTAAAGGATGCCGGTTTCAATATTGACCGTCCGATGCAGGGACAATCACCTTATGTGGTGAATGTGGGGATGATGTATGACCTGGAAAAATCAGGGCTGAATGCGACCCTGCTCTTTAACCAGATCGGTGAACGTATTTATCTCGTGGGTGACCTTACCTCCGGGGCCGGTTCCCCGGATATTTATGAAGCACCCCGTGCCCTCCTTGATTTCCAGCTCAGCAAAAAACTGCTGAATAAGAAAGCGGAGATCCGGATGAGTATCTCCGATATCCTGAACAGTACCCAGTATTTCTACCAGAACAGCGATAGCCGGAAAAAATTACAGAAAGATGCCGATGCGTATCGCTTTACCCGGACCAATGGAACCACTTTCAGTTTCACGTTTAATTACTCCTTATAAACAAGTACAAACAAAAATTTAAATAAACAGCAATGAAAAAGTACATTTTCTTATTATCGGCCTTTGCAGCAATTGCCGTTACGGGTTGCCGTAAAATCGAAACAGATGGTGAGATCCAGGTAGTCGTGGTGAACGGCGGAGGCAGCGGTTCTACAACCGGTGAGACCATCACCCTGCAGGGCCGTATTAATGCAGATACGATGCTGCGTAAGAAAAACACCTATATCCTCAAAGGACTGGTGTATATGGTAGGTAACCATACCATGACCATTGAGGCAGGAACTACGATAAAAGGTTCTTTCAGCGGGTCTGATGTGGCCGCCCTGATCATTACCCGTGGTTCAAAAATTATTGCTCAGGGAAATCCGAGTGAACCCATCATTTTCACCTCAGCTTCTCCTAATCCGCAATCAGGTGACTGGGGCGGCATAGTTATCTGTGGTAAAGCACCGATCAATACGAGTTTTAACGGTACTGCCGGTCTCTTCCAGGTTGAAGGAGGCGTTGATAATGCAAATGGAGATGGCCTGGCGGGTTCAGGTGATGCAACGGTACCTACTGCTGTTCCGGCGGATAATTCAGGTACACTCTCTTATGTACGGATTGAATATGCCGGGTATGCTTTTCAGCCTGATAAAGAAGTGAACAGTCTGACCATGGCTGGTGTAGGTAGCGGTACCACTCTTGATCACATTCAGGTGGTATATGCAAAGGATGATGCTTTCGAGTGGTTTGGCGGTACTGTCAATGCCAAATACCTGATCGCTTTTAAAACACAAGATGACGATTTTGATACCGACAACGGTTACAGTGGTAAAGTTCAGTTTGGCCTGGTAATGCGTGATTCCCTGATCGCTGATATTTCCAACTCTGAAGCTTTTGAGAGTGATAATAATTCCAGTGGTACTACTGCCGGTCCTAAAACAACCGCGATCTTTAGTAATATAACTGCCATCGGACCCCGTGCCACGCTCAGTAATGTGGGCAGTTCATTGTACAGAGGTGGCGCTCATCTCCGTCGTAATACGGGTATTTCAATATTCAATACCGTTTTCCTGGGTTGGCCCCGTGGTGTGGAAATAGATGCAACCACTGGTAATTCCACCGCCCTGAATATTGAAGACAGCACCATGCGTCTGCGCAATATCACGATTGCCGGTTGCGCCACGGCCACCCGTTTCAGCGGAACAGCCGGTGCCACCATTACCAATGATGCAACATTTACTACCTGGTTTGGCAATACATTTTATACCAATGATATTCTCGTGAATACATCAGATGCCAAACTGATCCAGCCCTTCAATTATACAACTCCGGATCCTACTCCGTTTGCCGGTTCAAACGGTAATCAGAAGATCCTGGCTGGTGGAAATTTCACTGATTCCAAGTTTACCGGAGATACATTCTTTGATAAGACAGCAACTTTCCGTGGCGGTATCGCTACTTCTGGCGAAAATGCCACCTGGTGGAAAGGATGGACCAAGTTCAATTATAATTAATTCTTCCGACCAATAACCATTATCCGTACTTCAGCCCCGCCATTGGCGGGGTTTTTTTATTAATGAACCGGTAATGATGGAGTAATGATGGGGTAACAGGAAAAGAGTTGCTTTGCAGCAGTTCAAGTCCGGTACAGGGAAATCAATTTTGGTAAGTAAACCGGTTGCATTATTTTCTCATACAATCCACGCCCCGCATTTCCATGCGGGGCGGTTGTTTTTACAGCAGGGCTGCTGTGTTTTCATAAGCTGACTGGACGGATTCCTGTAACATGGAGTGCGGGAGGGTGAAAAGGTATTCAAGTGATTCAGGGATACTCTTAGAATAATCAATTTTTATTGCCGGCGCTGTGTCATTGATCCATGAATTAAAATGCTGCTCAAATGTCTGATCTATGGCCGGAAGACAGCGGATACCCAGTTTTGCCAGGCCGGCTGCATTACATTGCTGTTCATACTGGCCGGAAATAGGGATGGTCATTATTTTTTTGCCAAGATGAATCGCTTCTGCCGGGGTTTCAAATCCGGCACCACAGATGATGCCGCTACAGCCGATCATACTGCGGGTGAATAAATCCCGGTCAACGGGCATCAACTGAATATGCTTTTCTTCCCGGATGAGGTTGGTTTCCCGGGAAAAAACCTGGAAGCGGTGGTCCGGGAATTTATTCAACAATTCAATCAGTTGCGGCTCACAAAAGGAGGGAAGGTAAATGGTTATATGGTTTTCGGTGAGTGGTACCGCTTCCAGGATTTCTTTTTTTATGACGGGCTGAAAAATACCAGTATCATATTTTTCAAAATGATAACCGGTATGCCAGGCTGCTTTTACAAACCGGGTGAGAATCCATTCGCCGGCTTTTGATTTTTTTACCGGGCGGGGTGTATGATCAGAGTAAAAACTGGCCTGGTGGCCAAAATGTACGGAAGGTACTTTTTTCCGGGCACAGGCAGCAGAAGTGATATAATCAAAATCGTTCAGCACCAGGTCATACTTTTCCACGGGCAGGTCACGGATCTCCCTCCTTACCCTGACCGGGTTCATTTTGCGGGTGATTTCCCAATAGTCCAGTCCTCCGTTACAGTTATAGAATAAACTGATTCCTTTACTGCGGTATTTGACCGGTCCGTTTAGCGGCAGGTGCGCATTATCACCACTCAGGAATATATCAACCTCTCCATATTGCTGCAGATAGGGTAGCAGGGTCATGGCCCGGCTGATATGACCGTTACCGGTAGCCTGTACAGCATAGAATATTTTCATAAATATTTATTGAAGGGAGTTAATAAAAAGATTGATTTCGTCAGTGACCACATTTAATGTTGGAATTTTTTTACTGATCGGGATGACGGCGGCTGTACTGAAGTCTTCTTCCTGGTAATGATAAATATTCCAGTCATTGTTGACATATTCCAGCGCAGTGAGGTTTTCAATCCAGTCCCCGCTGTTCAGGTACATCACACTGCCTTTATTGGTCTCCACTTTCTTTTTCTGTGGCTGGTGAATGTGGCCGCAGATCACATAGTCATATCCTTTTTCTATGGCCAGTTCGGCGGCCGTTTGTTCAAAGTCAGCTATCCAGGAAACGGCTTTCTTCACCCCGTTTTTTATTTTTTTGCTAAGACTCATTTTGGGTCTTCCGATTTTCTTCAGCGACCAGTTGATACAGCGGTTGATCAGGATCAGCCAGTCGTAGCCAAAGCCGCCGAGTTTGGCGATGATTTTGGCACTTCCCTTCGTGGTATTATCAAATACATCACCATGAAAGATCCAGGTCATTTTACCATTGATCTCAATGACCAGTTTGTCGGTCAGTTGGAAATTGCTGAGCTGAATGCCGCTGTACCGCCGCAGCATTTCATCATGATTACCGGTGATGTAAACCACACGGGTGCCTTCACTGAGGAGATTGAAAATTTCTTTGATGACCTGAAGATGCGCGCCGGGGAAATAACGCCTGGAAAACTGCCAGCCATCTATAATGTCACCATTGAGGATGAGCAGACGGGGCGAAATACTCCGGAGGTAGTTTACTATTTCATTGGCATGGCAACCATAAGTCCCCAGGTGAAGATCGGAAAGTACGGCAACGTCAAGATTTCTTCTGTTCAAAGTGTACGCGTTTTTCAAAATACGCAAACGAATATTACTTCAGCGCCGCCTGCAGCTTAATTTACTGTGATGAAATTGTAAACGAATTGTTATTGCCGGATTATCCATCATACTGTGATCACGCTGATGGTGTAAATGTTATCTGAATATTACCAGTTGAAGTATTGTTGTTTCTTTCACATTACAATAACGATTCGTTTACTTCCTGTTAAGATCAACTTCATTTTCGGATGCCACCTTAGCGGCCTTATTGGATGGGTTCTTAACTAAAACAAATTCTTATGACATCATTTTTTCAACTCCGGTTTAAGCAGCCGTTTTATATGCTTATGCTTGTACTCTTTTTGCCCATGATCACCATGGCGCAAAAGACGATTACAGGTAAAGTAGTTTCTGACGAAAATCAACAGCCGCTCCCCGGTGCTTCAGTAACATTGAAGAAGTCTGGTAAAACGGCAATTACGGACCAGTCTGGCCAGTTTTCTATCACGGCCACTGAAAAGGAAATCATTATTATCAGTAACGTCGGCTTTTCCACCCAGGAGGTCCCTGCCGGTGATGCCGGACTGATTACACTCATGCCGGATTCAAAAAGTATGAATGAAGTGGTGGTTACGGCACTTGGCGTAAAAAAGGAAATCAAAAAGATCGGTTACACGACCCAGGAAGTAAAAGGATCGGACCTGGTAAAAGCAAGGGAGCCTAACGCGGTGAGCAGCTTTAAAGGGAAAGTGGCAGGCCTTACCGTAAATATCACACCGGAACTGCTACGTACTCCTTCTATTAATTTCCGTGGTGATGGAAATATCCTTTTTGTGGTGGACGGTGTGCCTATTAAGTCTGATACCTGGAATATCAGTCCGGATGATATTGAAAGTTATACTTTCCTGAAAGGTCAGACGGCCGGTTCACTCTATGGTTCACTGGCACAGAACGGGGCTATTATTATTAATACCAAAAAAGGAACAAAGGATAAAAGAGGGGTCTCTGTTGAATTTAACAGCAGCACCATGTTTGAAAAGGGCTTTTTATCGTTTCCCCGTTACCAGGATCTGTATGGACCTGGCTCACAGGGAAAATATGCATTTAAAGACGGTGTGGGTGGCGGATTAAATGATAATGATTATGATATCTGGGGCCCCCGTTTTGACGGACAACTGATCCCGCAGTATGACGGGGAGGTAACACCCGGTCAGACCTATACCACCACTTTTCCGAATGGTACCACTTTTACAGGTAATATCAAGCCTACTCCCTGGACGGCCAGGGGCAAAGACAACCTGAAGAATTATCTTCAGACCGGTATCGTATCCACTAACCACTTTGCTATTGCCTCGCATACCGAGAACTCTGATATTCGTTTTGGTGTGGGCCATACTTACCAGCGTGGACTTGTTCCGAATACAGATCTGAATACAAGCAATTTTAACCTGTCTGCCAGCCATAAATTCTCCAACAACCTGAAAGTATCTGCCAACCTGAATTATAGCCGTCAGTACAGCAAGAATTTCCCGGATGTGAATTACGGACCCAACAGTATGATCTATAATGTGGTGATCTGGGCGGGTGCGGACTGGAGCATCAATCAACTGCGTAATTACTGGCAGGATGGTAAAGTGGGTATTCAGCAGAAATATGCTGAATACCAGCGGTACAATAATCCCTGGTTCATGGCCTATGAATGGCTGAGGGGTCATTATAAGAATGATATATATGGTTATCTGAATGTGGACTGGAAACTGGGCAGTGGTTTATCCCTGATGTTCCGTCCGGGCTTTTCTACCTACGATCTTACAAGAACCGAAAAGATGCCTTACTCTGCCGGTGCCTATGGTCGTGATGACCGCAAGGGCGATTACCGGGAAGACCGTCGTTCCTTATTTGAAGCCAACAATGAAGTTCAGTTGAAGTACACGAATAAATTCTTTAACAACTTCCTGAGCCTGGATGGATTTGTGGGAGGTAATATCAATACAATCCGGTATTCCGGTAACTATGCCACCACGGATTACCTGACCATCCCGGGATTATATTCCTTGTCCAACTCACTGAATCGTCCGTTTATCAACAGTTGGAATGCGAATCAACTGGTATTAAGTGGTTATTCATCCTTTGACCTCGGATTGAGTAAATATGCAACGGTTTCACTGACGGGTCGCTATGACAAGCACTCCAATCTGCCGGTGGACAATAACAAGTATTTATATTATTCCGCCAGTGTATCGACGGTGCTGACAGATTACCTGAAGATCCCTGAACAGATTTCGTTTGCAAAACTGAGAGGTTCCTATGCAACAGGACGTGATGCAGGAATTGTTTCAACGGTAGGACCACTTGGCTTTATCGGCGGCAATCCGCTGGGATATGGAGACAATTACCAGTCCCCTTACGGACTGACCCGTTATGCTTTCAGTAATAATTATACCTATTCCACCAGCACCACGTATAATAATGCGCTGGGTGCCACTTATGTAAACGGATTGAATGATCCGAGTATCAAGGCGGGTAATAAGAAAACAATGGAACTGGGTACAGATATCCGGATTCTTAAAAACAGGCTCGGTGTTGACTTTACCTGGTACAGAACAATCAATGAGTTACTGACGTCCCGTACCGTCAGCTCGGCTTCTGGTTATACCAGTGTGACAGAGAATACAGGTGAATTCAAGTATAAAAACTCAGGAATTGAAATCGTACTGACCGGGTCACCTGTTAAAACTAAGAACTTCAGTTGGGATGTAACCGTGAATGGTTCTAATTTCAAAAGAGTATGGGTAAAGAATCCTTCCCCGAATAACTGGGTGAAAGATGGTGATCGTGTTGACCTGGTATATGGTAATGCATTTGTACGTACCCCTGATGGGCAACTGGTGCATGGTTCAAACGGACTCCTGTTGCGTTATTCTGATCTCGGTTCTCCGGCCCGACGCATATTTGGCCATGCTGATCCTGATTTTATCTGGGGTATTGTAAATACACTGAACTATAAAAACCTCAGCCTGACCTTCCAGTTTGATGGGGTGATCGGCGGCGTATTCCATGATTATGTTCGCCAGAAAACATTGCAGGGCGGACGCCATTTGGAGACCACAGAGGGCGAATGGGGTGCACACCGCTATGATGATGTGAATGGTGGTTCTTACGTGGCGGATGGTATTGTACTGGTTGGAACACCGGTGCTTGATCCGGTTACAGGTGAAATCACTAACTGGAAAGACCTGTCCACTGCTCCGAATACAAAGACAACCACGGTGCAGAATTACTCCAGCCGTTTTGCCAGTATCCAGGACCTGAATATTATCAGCAAGACTTTTGCAAAACTTCGTGAAGTAACGCTGACGTACAAATTACCACAGGGTGTGTTTGGAAAAGCATTCAAACAGGCTTCTGTATCACTGGTTGGCAGAAACCTGCTCCTGTTCTTCCCTGATAAATACAAGGATGTGGATCCGGATCAGTTTATGCAGAGCAGCGGATCAGACCTGCAGACACCAACCACACGTCGTTTTGGATTTAACCTGAACCTTACTTTTTAACGGACGGTATCTGTCTACATTAAAAAAAGATGAACATGAAAAATACAATTAAATTAATGGCAGTGGCTTTCCTGGTACTGGGGATCGCTTCCTGTAAGAAAAAATATGAGGACTATTCAGTCAACCCCAACCAGGCTACTGTAGTGCCTCCGGGACTCTTACTGGTTAAACAGTTAAATGATATTTCGGGTGGATTAGGCGGGGTGGAGCCCTGGGGTGCTGTAGCACGGTATAACCAGTTTTTCTGCCGCAACTACCAGTACTATGGCGATAATACCTATAGTTTTAATGGCGGTCCCTTCGGTGTGTATAACAATAACCTGAAGAATGTGGACCGCATGGAAACAGAAGCCACCAAAGCGGGTGGGGCGGCTGTGAATCCCTATTCGGCCATAGCCAAATTTCTCAAGGCCTATTATTTTTATAACCTTACTTCCCTGATGGGAGATGTGCCCATGAGTGAAGCGGTAAAAGGACTTGAGGGAAATTTTGCCCCGAAATATGATGATCAGAAAGCGGTGTTTACCCAGGTGATTAAATGGCTGGATGAGGCCAATGATGATTTTACATCTCTCTCTTCCGGTACCGGGGGTGCGGCCATTGCCGCTTACGATATTTACTACCAGGGTAATTTTTCAAAATGGAGAAAACTGGTCAACGCTTTCAAAATGCGTGTACTGATCAGCCTGACCAAAAAGGCTGCTGATACCGATTTGAAAATAGCCACCCGTATCAACGAAATGATGACGAATCCGGCTAAGTTTCCCCTGTTCAGCAGTTCCGCGGATGATTTAAAATATGTTTACAATAATGATGTGAACCGTTATCCGACCACACCGGTTGCCTATGGTTTTGACGCACTGCGGCTGAATATGGCAGAAACCTATGTAAAGGCCTGCACAGATATCAAAGATCCGCGCGTATTGGTTACCTGTGAACCGGCCTGGAAGATCGTGGATGATAACAGCTATGCGCCAACAGATTTCAGGGCTTTTATAGGTTCCCCTACCGGACAGGATCAGAATATCATGGAAGCGAATGCACTGACCGGTAAGTTAAGCATGATCAACCGGTATCGCTATTACCGTACCAATACCGGTGAAAATTTCATTATCGCCGGGTATACGGAAATGTGTTTTAATATCGCAGAAGCCATCAATCGTGGTTATACAGCCGGCAATGCAGAAAACTGGTATAAACTGGGTATCCAGAATTCACTTGGTTTTTATGGCATTACTGATGGCAGCAATACCGTGAATTACCTTCGTTCAGGTCAGTCTATCGGCAGTTGGACCAGTACCAGTTTTACGTTCGATTTTAATACTTATTATGCACAACCCACTGTAACTTATGAAACCGGTGCCGCAGGATTGAATAAAATCCTTCTGCAGAAATACATTGGGTTCTTCCAGAATTCCGGTTGGGAGGCTTACTATAACAACCGCCGCACCGGTGTTCCCAGTTTCTCTGCAGGAGTGGGTGTAGGTAATGGCGGAGTTCTTCCCGTTCGTTGGTCTTATCCGGGTGCTGAGCAGAATGTAAATGGGGTAAACTGGAAAGCAGCGGTGGACCGGCAGTATTCAGGTAATGATAACCTGAACGGCCAGATGTGGATATTAAAACCATAAGCGTAAGAAGCAGTTTTTAAGCATAAGCAAAAAGTGAGCAGTTGAAAGCAAGGCGGAACTTTTCCAGGTTCCGCCATTTTTAATAATTTACTATATGAAAAGATTAATCGTAGTTCCGTTTCTGGCCCTGCTTATCAGCAATCTTTTATCCGCACAATCTTCCGGAGAATACCTTACCCTCCAGGTGCCTGGCAGGAATCAGTATGCCAGTATAAATGAAAAAGGGATTTCCGTACTGCCCAGTGGAAGGTATGTCAGTCCGGCTGGCGACATGATCCGGATCACCCACGATCCCTTTGGTATGGCCCTTTCGCCGGACGGGAAGAAAATGGTGACCCTGCATAACGGGGTGTTTACCATCATCGACCTGGCATCATTGAAAAGCATCCGTGTGCCGTCTTACGACAAGACGATTAAATCTCCTTTATCGGATGGATCATTTCTCGGGGTGGCATTTGCGGCAGACAGCAAAACGATATACCTCAGCGGCGGGGATAATGGTGCGGTTATAATATATGATATTGATAAGATGGCTACCCTCGATTCCATCAGCCTTAACGGAAAAGTTGGAAACATGGATTTTGACGATAGTTTTACGGCTGACCTGGTATTAAATGAAAGCCATCATGAACTACTGGTGCTTGACCGGGGAAATTTTCGCCTGGTACGGATTGATCTCGGGACGAAAAAAATTACCGCCAGCATCGCGGTTGGCCGTCAGCCATTCGGTCTTTCACTGAGTCCGGATAAAAAACTGGCTTTTGTTGCCAATGTGGGCATTTACGCTTATCCGTTGGTGGAAGGGATGGATTCGGCGAATTATAACAGTATGTTGATCAACTGGCATCCTTATCCCGATAATTCCCCTGCTTCAATTAATGGCACCATCATCGACGGGAAGAAAATACCAGGGGTCGGCAGCCCGCTTGCCCCGGAGGCCATGAGTGTGTTTACCATTGATCTGAACAATAACCAGGTAATTGACAAATTTAAAACCGGGCACCAGGTCGGGCAGATGATTGAAGATGCCGAAGTAGTGGGCGGGGCCAGCCCCAATTCAGTGGCCGTGGGTAGCCGGTATGCTTATGTCAGTAATGCCACCAACGATAATATTACGGTGATTGATTATCATAACCGGAAAATGGTGGCGCATATCCCCATTACAGTTGATAAACGGATAGACAGGTACCGGGGCTTGCTGCCCTTTGGTATAACCCTCAGCAAGGATGAAAAGAAATTATATGTCGCTCTCCTGGGTTTTAACGCAGTGGCGGTGATTGATGTGAATACCGGGAAAACCACCGGACTCATCCCCACCGGCTGGGGCCCTGCCCGGGTGGTCCTGAATAAAGAGAATACAGAAATGTATGTGATCAGTTGCCGCGGACTGGGGGCCGGTCCGAACGGCGGGAAGGATTTTGTAAAGCCGGTACAGGGAACGTATGTAGGCGATATCCAGCTGGCCAGCTTTCAGAAAATAAAAATGCCGGATGCTAAACAACTGGCCGCT
>CAZYTV010000116.1:0-13238 GCA_964650455.1 uncultured Chitinophaga sp.
GTGGCCGGATATTGAATGGAACTGGTTTACCAATGGCGGACAGGAAGTACTGTATTGGCACTGGAGTCCGAATAATGGCTGGGCGATGAATTTTCCGGTAAGGGGATTTAATGAATGCCTGATCATGTATGTACTCGCGGCTTCTTCTCCCAATGAAAAATACAGCGTACCCCCGGCTGTCTATCACCGCGGATGGGCGGAAAGCAATTTCTTTAAAAACGGGAAAGAATTTTATGGCATCAGACTGCCTTTGGGATTTGACTATGGCGGCCCCTTGTTTTTCTCCCAGTATTCATTCCTTGGACTGGATCCGCGCGGATTAAAAGACAGGTATGCAGATTACTGGGAACAAAACCGGAACCATACCCTGATCAACCGGGAACACTGCCTGCGTAATCCGAATAAGTATAAAGGCTACGGTGAAAATTGCTGGGGACTCACGGCAAGTGATACTTATAATGGTTATGCCGCTCATTCTCCCACGGAGGACCTGGGGACCATTTCGCCCACGGCAGCACTGAGTGCGTTTCCATATACGCCGGAATATTCCATGCAGGCACTCCGTCATTTTTATGAAAGGCTGGGAGATCAGATCTGGAGCGAATACGGTTTTGTGGATGCGTTTAATGAATCAAAAAACTGGACCGCTGCTTCACACCTGGCTATTGACCAGGGGCCCATTATTGTGATGATCGAGAATTACCGGAGTGGCTTATTGTGGAAATTATTTATGAGTTGCCCCGAAATACAAACCGGTTTAAAAAGACTGGGTTTTCAAAGTCCGGTTATAAAATAGCCGGACGAATACACCGCATGCGGATATCCTGCTGCCATATACCATTGCTCGCCATAACGGGGCTGTATTTCTGTGTTACTGCTGAAGCACAGGGTCCCGGCGCGCCGGTTCTATGGCAGCATTTTGGGATCGGTGATAAAAACAATGTGGTGGCGGCATCTGCGTTACCTGCCGGATCAACCGGCTTTACCTATAGTTCCAATATCTGCCCGCCTCCGGGTCATTATACGATCGTCCGCCGGGTGAATCTGCAAGGATGTTTTGCGGATGAATGGATTCCGCTCAGCAGTGATTATAACAGTGATTATATGCCCGGCCATTCAGATGGCAATATGATGCTGGTAAATTATACCACCCGGCCGGCTCCGATGCTGATATACCTGGATACCATCCGTAAAGCAATGTGTCCCGGAACCCTTTATTCGTTTAATGCCCATTTTATTAATCTTGACCGGCCAGCCAGTTGCCCGCTCAATGTACGCTTCCCGGTATTTGCGATGAGTATTGAAAATGAAACCGGGCAGGTATTATTTACCGATACCCTGCGCAACGGACTCGTGTATGCTAATCCGTTTATGGGCTATAAGTTTACTGAGTTTGGCCTTGCATTTATAATGCCTTCCGGAATCAGTAAACTGGTGACCCGGATTACGGTGCTCCCGGTCTCAGTCGTGGATTGTGTAGAAGATTTTGCCATCGATGATATTAAAGTAAGTGCGGCAGGCCCGGAGGTGTCTATTAAATTTCCCAATGAACCGGATGGAACTACGGTGAAAAGTCTTTGTTTTCAGCATAACAGCTCTGTTCAGTTCAGCGGAACAATGGTTCCATTTTATGGCAGCCCGGTTCTTCAATGGCAGCAGAGTTCAGATTTTGGTCTTACCTGGACAGATATTCAGGGTGCTACCGGAAATGCCTATACCGGTACATTTTCGGTGCCGGATACAGTGCTTATCCGGCTGAGTGGTGCTGAAGCAGCCAACATGAGTAACCCGGGTTGCCGTGTTTACTCCGGTACACTCAGGGTAGAGGTCAATGGAATTCCCCAGGGTATTTCGGTAACCAGTAATTCACCGGTATGTGCAGGACAAGTCATAAAACTTAATGCCGATGGCGGGGCCGGTTATGTGTGGTCTGGTCCGAAAAATTATTACAATGACATCAGTTCCCCGCAAATTTTTTTCTCCGCTTTGTCAGACAGTGGCTGGTATGTGGCGGAGATTGTTACGTTGGGTGGTTGCCGTACCAAAGACAGTACCCGGGTGAAGATCATCGGAATTGATGTGGACGCCTGGCCTGCTGATACATCAATCTGCAAAGGAGAACAACTGCAGTTGCGGACGGTACCCGGGTCACAATATGAATGGTCACCCGCAGCTGGTCTCAGCAACACCAGTATGATGAATCCCGTAGCCACACCAGATAAGAGCATGGTTTATAAAGTGAAAGTAACCGATGTGTCCGGTTGTTCAGATACGGCCATGGTGCAGGTGAAGCTGCGTAATACGGTGGCGGTGAAAGCCCTCATGGATGTACCACCTTATCTCTGCCGGTCCTATGATTCATTATTATTTAAAGACAAGAGCCTGGGTAAACTAAAAACATGGCATTGGGATTTTGGCAATGGAATCAGTTCAGATGATCAGGAACCCGGTACTCAGTATTTTACCATAGCGGGTAATCAAACTACCTATATGGCCCGGCTGGCGGTGGCTGATACGGCAGGCTGTACCGATACGGCTTACCAGAGGATCCAGGTAGAAGATAATTGTTATATCGCTGTGCCTACCGGTTTTACACCCAATAACGACGGGAAAAATGATTACCTCTATCCCCTCAATGCATTCAAGGTAACCGGACTCCATTTCCGTGTCTTTGACCGGAGAGGGCAACCCGTTTTTGAAAGCCGTGACTGGAGCCGGAAATGGGATGGCAGGCTGGGCGGAGTGGAACAAACCACCGGTGTGTATGTATGGACACTGGAGTATACAGAAGTGAACGGGCGAAAAATATTTTTAAAAGGAACCACTACATTGATCCGATAAAACACAAGTATGATTAAAAAGAGTTTGATTGCCGTTTTCAGTGTATTACTGATTTCCACGGCCTGCTTACCGCAGGGCAAGTCTGGTTTGTCACTCACCAAGGGTAAATACGGCGATGGTCCGGACAGTATTGCCCCCTCCGGGATTATTAAAAATTTAAAGGATGACCAGTTACTGGAGCTGGTACAGAAACAAACCTTCCGGTTTTTCTGGCATGGCGCGCATCCTTACAGCGGGCTGGCATTGGAAAGAAGTAATACGGTACGGGCGGAACATTACTGGGATTATATCAACGAAGCATGGGATGAACCCAATTTCAGCAAAACCTCATTTGGCCCTGATGCCGGGGCAATAGGTGGTACCGGCTTTGGTATTATGAGTACAGTGGTGGCCGTGGACCGGAAATGGATTGGCCGTGATACAGCGGTTCGCCGGCTGATTCAGATAGCCGACTTCCTGATCAATGCCGATTGCTATCATGGCATCTATCCGCATTTCATGAATGGCAGAACAGGTAAAACGATTAAGTTTGACCGGCTTGATGATGGCGCAGATATTGTGGAGACCTCCTACCTGCTTATGGGTTTTCTCTGTGCCCGCGAATATTTCAATGGCAATACCCCCCGCGAAGTCTATTTAAGAAAACGGATCAACCAGATGTGGGGCGCCGCCAACTGGAACTGGCATACCAATGGCCAGCCTAAACTGTACTGGCACTGGAGCCCCAATAACGGGTTTGATATGAATTTCCCGGTATGGGGGTATAACGAATGCCTGATTACCTATATCATGTCCGCTTCTTCCCAGTATCACGCCATACCCAAAGCGGCTTATGACGGTACCTGGGCCGGCAGCCAGGGTTTTAAAAACGGAAAACAATACTACGGATATACATTACCGTTGGGTAATTATGATGAAGACAAGGGTGGCCCCCTGTTTTTTGATCAGTATACCTTCCAGGGCATTGATCCCAACGGACTCATGGATTCGCTGGGGAATGATTATTTCCTGCAGGGGAAAAACCATACCCTGATCAACCGGGCTTACTGTATGGAGAATCCGAAAAAATTTAAAGGGTACAGTGATGTCTGCTGGGGACTTACCGCCGGGGATAGTTATAAAGGGTATTTAGCGCATAGTCCGCAGAATGACCGGGGCGTAATCCAGCCCACAGCAGCCATTTCCTCCTTACCTTATACCCCTAAAGAGAGTATGGAAGCCCTGCGTTATTTCTATTACGGGCTGGGGGATAAGATCTGGAGCAAATACGGTTTTGTGGATGGATTCAGTATTCACCATAACTGGTATGCCCAATCACACCTGGCCATTGACCAGGGACCGATTGTAACCATGATTGAGAATCACCGGACGGGGCTGCTCTGGAAATTATTCATGAATATCCCGGATGTACAGAATGGGTTGAAAAAGCTGGGTTTCAGCAGTCCTTATTTTAAAAAATAGAGTATGAGAAAAATAGTGTTCGCCTTTATTACCCTGTTGTTTACCCTGATTACAACGGCACAGACTGAAGTGAAAGTCATGAGTTTCAATATCCGCCTGGATGTACAATCAGACGGGGAGAACTGGTGGGAGAAACGAAAGGATAAAGTAGCCGGGCTGATGAAGTATTATGCGGCTGATTTTATCGGCGGGCAGGAAGTGCAGCATCACCAGTTGCTTTACCTGAAAGCGCAACTGACCGCCTATGATCATATCGGGGTGGGCCGGGATGACGGAAAAGAGAAGGGCGAGTTTTCCTGTATATTTTACAGTAAGGAAAAGGTTGAACCGGTAAAGCAGGGTACTTTCTGGTTATCCCAAACACCCGATACGGTTTCCATGGGCTGGGACGCGGTCTGCAACCGGGTCTGTACCTGGGGTTTGTTTCGGGTACGAAAAACCAAAAAAATGATCTGGGTCTTCAATACCCATTTTGATCATATGGGTAAACTGGCCAGAACCGAATCGGCCAAATTGATCCTGGCTAAAATGAAAGAACTCACGCAGGGAAAAAAATATCCGGTTGTCTTTATGGGTGACCTTAATTCAAGGCCCGGGGATGAACCGGTCAGTATATTGAACAGTGAGCTGGATAATGCCCGCGCAAAAACGGAAGAAGTGCCCTATGGACCTGTTGATACATGGAATGGGTTTAAGTTCAATCAGAAACCGGATGGCTGTATTGATTATATATTCACCAGCCGGTATGAGAATCTTAAAATCAAAAAATTCGCCACCATTACGGATTCATATGACCTGAAGTATCCTTCGGATCACTTTCCGGTTATGGCCCATATTCTTTTTTAAAAAAATTATATGAAAGAAAAATTTTCCCGCGAACATTTTTTAAAGACCACAGCCCTGGCCGGGGCGGCATTACTGGTTTCCTCGCTTGAAGGATGGGCTGCTTCCATGCCGGATAAAAAACTGAGAGTAGCGGTGATCGGTTGTGGCAGTGTGAGCAACCGTTATATACCTCAGTTGCTTTCATCGAAGTGGATTGAAGTGGTGAGTCTTTGTGATATAAAACCCGAAAGGGCGGTGGCGCAGAATAAAGAGTATAAGGTAAATGCCGCCACCTATGGGCATATAGATGAAATGCTCAAAGGAGTTCCCTTTGACATGATGGTGACGCTGACGGATATGCAGGTGCATGGAGAACTCAATAAAAAGGCCCTGCTGGCCGGTAAACATGTGTGGAGTGAAAAGCCAATGGCCAATACCTATAAAGAAGGTAAGGCCCTGCTGGACATGGCAAAAGCAAAAAAACTCAGGATCTGGGGTGCACCGGCAGTAGTCAACAGTCCGCAGTTTGCCTACATGAGTAAAATGATCCAGGAAGGAAAGCTGGGTCGCATTGCCGCTGCACATGGGCAATACGGACATACCGGTCCAACCTGGTCTGCATTCTTCTATGAAAAAGGGGGTGGCAGTATGCCCGATCTCGGCGTATATAATATGGCTACCTTAACCGGTTTACTGGGACCAGCCCGCAGTGTCATGGCGATGACCAGTATTGTCAACCCGGAACGCACCGTGGATGATAAAGGAAAGATCAAAGTGGAGGCAGAAGACAATGCTCAAATTTTGATGGAACATGATAAAGGCGTGATCAGTCATGTGATGTGCGGCTTCAATTATTTTGATCCGCACGGACATGAAGCCGGGAACCAGACCCTTCATTCCATTCAGATCTATGGCGATTACGGTAATATGCGGCTGATCGGGTATGACTGGGAAACCAACGGGGTTATGTTGGATGTACACTGGGATAAACCCGCCGAACTGGTCTGCACCGACAAAGGGGGATACGAATGGCAGGAAGGCGCCAGGGTGGTGGGCGAAAGTCTGATCAATGGCACAGAGCCCCGTATCAATGTGGAACATGCCCTGCATGTCCTGGAGATCATTGAGGCCGCCCGGAAATCATCGGCCACCGGTATGAAAGTAAAACTGAAAAGCAAATTTCCATGGCCCATTGTTAAATAAAATAAGTCTATGAAACTCGCCATTCTCGGATCGGGCTTTATATCCCGTTTTTATGCAGATTCACTGGTAGCACAGCGCAGAAAGGATACCATTGTATCCGTGTACAGCCGGACTGAAGTAAATGCAAAGAAGTTTGCAAATGACTACGGGATACCTCATTTTACCACCAGTATTAAAGACTGTGTTGCTCATCCTGATGTGGATGCAGTCATCATTGGTTTATCCAATGATATGCACCTGGAAGCCGTTTTGCAAAGCGCGGCAGCCGGTAAGCATGTATTGTGCACCAAGCCGCTGGGTCGTACGGCTGCTGAAGCACTTCAGATGTTGCAGGCAGTGGACAAAGCCGGCGTTACGGGTGGCTACCTGGAAGATCTTTGTTATACCCCCAAGTTTTTAAAATCCCTGGCGGCAGTAAGGAACGGCAGTATCGGCGAAGTGATCTGGACCAAAAGCCGTGAGACACACCCCGGACCACATAGTGATTGGTTCTGGGATAAAGAGAAATCCGGTGGTGGGGCCATGATCGACCTGGGCTGCCATTGCGTGGAGATCAGCCGCAATTTTATCGGGAAAAATATAAAACCGGTGGAAGTGATGTGCTGGGCCGATACAAGGGTACACCCGATTGATGCGGAAGATAATGCCATTGGCCTGGTGAAGTATGAGAACGGGGCGATTGGCCAGTTTGAAGTCAGTTGGACTTTCCGTGGTGGCATGGATCTGCGCGATGAAATAATGGGTACAGCAGGTACGATCTGGGTCAATAATTTTCTCCGGACCGGTTTTGAAATGTTCACCACCGGGAAAGGCAGCCAATATGTGGCTGAGAAGGCTGAAACCAATGCCGGCTGGCTCTTTCCGGTGGGGGACGAAGTACATGAACTGGGCTATAATCACATGTTTACCGACATGTTTGACGCCCTTGATAAGGGCATACAGCCAGGTGAAACCTTTTATGACGGATATATTGTGAATGCTATACTCGATGCGGCGTACCTTTCAGCAAGGACAAAACAATGGGAACCGGTGCTGATTGAAGACTGGAGGGATATTGCGGAGCGTAAGGAGGTGAAAGAGCTGAGTTCCTATGATGATAACTATTACCTGGTCAAGGAAGAAGTGTTGCCCACGGGGGTGAAGAAATATATTATCAAGCATAAAAAAACAGGTTCTATCGAAAGAAGATGATACAACTCCAGCACAAAAATATAGTCATTATCGGCGGGACAACAGGCATGGGCTTATCGGCGGCACGTTCTTTTATCGAAGCAGGCGCCCGTGTGGTAGTAGTCGGAAGAAATGAGCATTCAGTGAAAGACGCGGGAGATCTGCTCGGCGATGCGGCTATTGCTTTCAGCGGGGATGCGACGCTGGCGGATACGGCGGTAAAAGCCATACAACTTTGCATGGATCATTTTGGCGGCTTTGACGGGTTATATCATGTGGCCGGTGGAAGTGGCCGCAATATGGGCGATGGTCCGTTGCATGAACTCAGCCTGGAAGGCTGGGACTGGACCCTGCATATGAATCTCACATCGCTGATGTTGTCCAACCAGGCAGCCGTCCGGAAATTTATTGAATTAAAAAAAGGCGGAACCATTCTCAATATGGGATCGGTCCTCGGATTTTCACCTGCTCCCCGCTATTTCTCCACACATGGATATGCGGCGGCAAAATCGGCCATCATTGGTTTTAGTAAATCCGTTGCCGCTTATTATGCAAAAGATAATATCCGGGTCAATGTAATTGCACCGGCCCTGGTGGAAACGCCCATGGCCCAGCGGGCAGCCACTAACCCGGAGATTCTTTCATTTATACAATCCAAACAACCGCTGGATGGGGGAAGGATCGGTCAACCGCAGGATTGCGACGGGCTGGCACTTTATTTTATGAGTGATCATTCGAAGTTTACCACTGGCCAGGTAGTGGCTGTGGACGGTGGCTGGTCGGTCAGCGAAAGATAAATTTTACCGAATATGAAATCCATTGGAATCGATATCGGAGGCACCCGGATCAAAGCGGTGCTGATTGATGAAGCCGGAACTATTTTGTTCCAGGCTTATCAGCCGACTATTGATAATACCGATATGTCCTGGCGGCAGACCGTTATGGATATCGTGCTGGACATTAAAAATAAGTTTGATGAGGAAGACCTGGTGCTGGGTATTTCCGCACCGGGTTTGCCGGACGGAAAAAATACCAGCATTGCGTGTATGCCGGGTCGGATGCAGGGACTGGAGAATTTTAACTGGGAGGAAAATCTCCACCTGCCTGCCTGTGTCCTGAATGACGCGGTGGCTGCGATGGTGGCGGAAGCCCGTTTTGGAGCCGCCCGGAATACGTGCCATGCGGTACTGGTGACATTAGGTACGGGTGTCGGCGGGGCTATCCTGATTGATGGAAAACCCTACCAGGGGGCATTCTGTAAAGCGGGTCATATCGGCCATATGGTGATCGATGACGAAGGGGATGTTGATGTAACCGGTATGCCTGGCAGCCTGGAGGCATGTATCGGGGAGTGTACGATTGGAAAAAGAACAGGAGGCCGGTTTTCCTCTACCAAAGAGATGCTCAGTGCGATGAATAGCGGGGATGAATATGCGAAAATAACCTGGCTGAAGTCAGTACGGCAACTGGCCATCGGCTTGTCCAGCATCACCAACATTCTTTCTCCCGAGATCATTGTACTGGGTGGTGGCATTACCGAAGCCGGCCCTGATCTTTTTGATCCGCTGAAAGAGTATATGGCACAATATGAGTGGAGGGCCGGGGGAATGAAAACGGAGATTGTAAAAGCAGTATTCGGCGACCTGGCCGGGGCAGTAGGGGCTGCTTTTTATGCCATGCGTTTAATGACTAAAACGGAAATACACCTGAATTGATATGAGCCTGACTGAACTTTATTTAGATAAATGTACGGCAATCATCGAAACCGTAAAACAACAGGAAGAAAAAATCATAACTGCCGCTGCCTGGTTTGCTGAAAGCATACTGGCCGGACGGATGGTGCACACGTTTGGCAGCGGACATAGCCGTATTATGGTAGAAGAAATGTGGCCACGTTATGGTTCTTTTCCCGGCTTTAATCCCATCGTGGAATTATCGCTGACCAATCACAACAATGTGGTGGGGGCGAATGGGCAAAGACAGGCGATGTTCCTGGAGAATGTGAGTGGTCTGGCAGCAAGAATCCTCCGCAACTTCGGACTGGATAAAAAAGACACCGCATTGATCATTTCTTCCAGTGGTTGTAATGTGGTGCCCATCGAAATGGCGGAACTGTTACAGCAAAGCGGGATTAAAGTGGTAGCCGTGGTAACGGAAGCGCACCTGGCGGCAAGCACCAGTAAGAGAATCGACGGGAAAAAATTAACTGATTTCGCGGATCTGGTGATTGATACCGGTGCACCCGCCGGCGATTCAATGATACAAGTGGATGGGCTGGACACACCGGTTTCCCCCGGATCGACCGTTGGAGGGGTGATGATCATCAACAGTATCAAAGCTGAGCTGGCGCAATTGCTGACCAGCGCCGGACATCCGCCGAAAGTACTGACTGCTGGTTGTGTGGTGGGGACAGAAAAAGCCACGGCTTTGTTTGAAGCAGCGTATGATGAACATGGACGGAGACTGGCCGCTTTGTTGAACAGTGCAGGTGGTTGACCGTACTTCGTACTTTTTCAGTTGTCGGATGTCAGATGTCAGGGAACAGCCCCTCCTTAGTAGGATGATACTAAAACAACTACTGCTTCTCGTTTTACGGCATGTTTTTCGTACTTCGTACTTCTAACTTCGTACTTCTAACTTCGTACTTCTGACAACGTACTAAAAAAATAATATTATGAATCAAGCCATAAGAACAACGGTTGTCGGCAGCTATCCCTTTCCGGGCTGGCTGGAGTTTGCGACGAAAAACCTGAACCAGTTTGGAGCAGCCGATATAGAGGAATTGATCGATGACGCGGTGATCGCGGCGATCCACGACCAGGTAACGGCCGGACTGGATGTGATTACCGACGGCGAGCAAACCCGGCTGGATTTTAATTTATCCTTTTATGGATTTATCAAGGGGATCGAGAACAATGAGACCGAGACCCGCAGATTTGGACCGGCAGCGCATGATCAGCGTGGCAAAAACACGATTACAGGAGAATTGGCTGCACCCAATGGGCTGGGGGCGGTGAAAGAGTTTCAGCGTTTGCAACGGCTGGCTCCTGCTGGTCCTGTACTCAAGGCCAGTGTGCCCGGTCCTTATACACTGAGCGGACGATTATTACCCAATGCAAAATACCGGGACCGCTATGAAATCACCGAAGCGTTGTTGCCAATTGTCCGCACCGAACTCGAAGCCCTGGTGACCGCAGGCTGTAAAGAAATAACAGTGGATGAGCCTTCCATGAGTTGCTATGCTTATAAGGAAGATACCAGCCGCTTTGTCGATATTTTTAACCGTACCGTAAAGCCGGTGGTTGGGAAATGTAATCTCAGTACACACCTGTGCTTTGGTAATTTTAAAGGAAGACCGGTGGGTTACCGCAGTATCAAACCCATGCTGCCCGATTTCCTGGATATGGCGGTGGATGAGATTCATATTGAAATGGCCAACCGGGAATTTGCAGAAATTGAATTATTGGCTCCTTTTGCAGAAAAAATGAAAGTAGCCGTAGGGGTAATTGATGTAAAGAACTACTATATAGAGACCGTGGAGGATGTGGTGGAGCGGATCAGAAAATGCCTCCAATACGTGCCGGCTGAAAAATTATCGGTGGCGCCGGATTGCGGGCTGAGTCAGACAGCCCGCTGGGCCTCGCGTCAGAAGTTAAATAATATGGTGTTGGGTGCGAAAAAAATAAGGGAGAGTTTATAAGATGGAATGCAGGATTTTTGATGATTACGATGGATTATCCGATGCGGCTGCGGAACTGATCATACGAATGGTGGAGCGAAAACCGGATGCGGTGCTTTGTTTTGCCACCGGTAATTCACCCGTAGGAACTTACCGGTCACTGGCCAAAAAAGCAAAACAGAAAGGAATTGATTTTAGCCAGTGCTTTTGCTTTGGCCTGGATGAATGGCTGGGCGTGTCGCCCGAAAAAAGCGGCAGTTGTCACTATCTCCTTTATGAGCAGGTGTTCCGTCCACTGGGAATCAGTGAATCACAGGTACACTTGTTTGACGGACTGACCGGGGACATTGACACAGCATGTAAAATAATGAACGGAGAGATTGAAAATGCCGGGGGAATCGACTGTATGCTGGTAGGGATCGGACTCAATGGCAATATAGGGTTTAATGAGCCCGGTGTGGATATGGAACTCCAGGCGCATGACCAGGAATTGCAGGAAAGTACACTTGCTTCCGGGCAGTTATATTTTAATGAGCCAACAGCGATTGCCAAAGGAATTACCCTCGGGATGGCCCAGGTGATGAAAGCAAGAACCTTACTGATGCTGGCCAATGGGATCAGTAAGGCGGATATAATTCATAAAGCCTGCGATGGCCCTGTGACCAATGAGATTCCTGCCAGCTATCTGCAAAAACACCGGCATGCAATACTGATGATTGATAAAGAAGCCGCTTCCTTATTGAGTAAATAAATGGAGTTAATTAAGGCCATATTAAAAGACGAAGCACTGGTGGCAGAAATGGATCGTTTGTTGCCCGGTTCATCGCAGGCACATTGCTGGTGGCTAGGACAAAGTGGCTTTTTACTTCAATGGAAGGGAAAACGCCTGTTGCTTGATCCTTATCTCTCCGATTCACTGACCCAAAAATATGAATACACCAATAAACCGCATACCCGGATGAGTGAACAGGTAATCCGGCCTGAGTTGCTGAAACAGATCAATGTGGTCAGTTCCAGTCATAACCATACGGATCATCTGGATGCGGAGACATTGATACCCATACTGGCGAATAATCCCGGTATTCAGTTGATTATTCCGGAAGCCAATCGTGTTTTTGTCGCGGAGAGAATAAAGTGTACAACCGGTTTTCCCATCGGATTAAATGAGGGGAAGTCGGTGCAACTGGGTGATTTTAGTTTTCATGGCATTCCGGCCAAACATAATGAGATTGAACGGGATGAACAGGGGAATTGCCGGTATTTGGGCTATGTAATCCGGTTCGGTAATTGCAGTATTTATCACAGCGGAGATACGCTCTGGTTTGATGAATTACCTGAACTGCTCCGTCCCTTTTCAATTGACCTGGCCTTACTGCCGGTCAATGGCAATAAACCTGAACGGGAAGTGGCCGGCAACCTGGATCATATGGAAGCCGTAAAACTGGCGAAGTGCTTAGGGGTAAAGACGGTGATTCCTTGTCATTACGATATGTTTTCATTCAATACCGTCAATGTGCAGGAATTCGTAGATGAAGCAGAGAAAAACGGACAGGGATACCAGGTCCTGAAAGGCGGAGAGCGATTTTCATTCAATATAAATGAATAACCATGAATCGATTTTTTACAGCAGGTCCGATTGGTGAATCCCGGGGTATTGCCCTGGTCCGGATCATCACCGGCGTATTCCTGGTATTTCATGGCTGGGAATGTTTTGATGCGGAGAAAATGAACATGTACACCGGCTGGTTTGCTGACCGTCATTATTCCTATCCTGCGGCCTGGGCCTATGCGGGTAAAATAGCGGAAGGGCTCGCCGGTATTGGATTTGTACTGGGATTATTTATACGGATAGCGGCACTCGGGGCTATTGCTGTATTTGCAGGCATCATTTTTATGCTGGGTGAGAAAGGAAAAATATTCGAAGGCGATCAGCATCCGTTCCTCTTTATATTACTGAGCCTGGTATTTATTTTCACCGGTCCGGGGGCATTCAGCCTGGATGGGTTGTTTTTTAAAAATAAAAAACACAGGTACTGATCCTGTTTATCATGTCCGACAG
>CAZYTV010000117.1:0-13171 GCA_964650455.1 uncultured Chitinophaga sp.
CCACTCGGCGACAGCGGTCAGACTGCCGGCCAGCTCCCAGCGTTCATCCCAGCCCTTTTTGTGTGAAGAAAGATTTGCGACCATGGTGGCCAGTGATATACCTAAGGCACCCACATAGGCCGAAATGGACCCCCCTCCGGGCGCCGGGCTTTCGCTGGCCGTTTCATCGGCAAAGGCTGAAAGATTCATATTGAC
Organism: uncultured Chitinophaga sp.; assembly: GCA_964650455.1. GTDB lineage: Bacteria > Bacteroidota > Bacteroidia > Chitinophagales > Chitinophagaceae > JJ008. The sequence continues at coordinate 196 of CAZYTV010000117.1, forward strand.
AAGTTTGCTGTCGGCCGGAAGCCGCAGCAGGTATTCAATAATTCTTTCTTCGGGTTTGAAAGGGCCAAGTTCATCCAGACCCATTGTTTTCACCGCGATCCTGATCAGTTCTTTTTCAGAAACACCCATGGAGCGTTTTTGTTTACGCAGAAAATAACGGCCGGCATCGGTTAATGATTTCAGCGGCACCAGTCCCACCAGTTCTGAGCCGGTGACACGGATGCCACGGGTATCCGCTTTTTTACAGACCTCGTCAAAAGCAATATGTAGCGGGGTGACAAGAATATTAGTGAGATTCATACTGATCTGGGCAATGCCGTATTCTTCAATAAACCAGCCGATGGCTTTTACTGATTTCAAAGTGCCGGGCTGATTAACTTTTTCACCATTCACCTCTAGGTTACGACCGGCTTCCCTCACATCAAAGGCGACGGAATTGGCCCGGCGGGTACTGGTAGTATTCAGATTCACATTATAGGCGACCAGGAAATCACGGGCACCAATAACGGTACCACCTCTTTTGGCATCAAATACGGCCGGACCAAAATCCGGTTTCCATTGGGGTTCTTTGATTTTTTTAAAAAACCCCTCGTACTCACCCGCCCGTATAACCGATAAATTATTCCGGCTTTTGTCCGGCTGGGCTGCTTCATAGAGATAAACCGGAATGGAGAGTTCCTCTCCCACTCTTTTCGCCAGTTTTCGGGCAAAGGCTGCTGTTTCCTCCATGGTTATTCCGGCGATAGGGATCAGCGGACATACATCGGTGGCACCCATACGTGGGTGTTCGCCCTTATGCCGGCTCATATCGATCAGTTCACCTGCTTTTTGAATGGCCCTGAAGGCCGCTTCGATTACCGCATCAGGGTGACCGACAAAAGTAACCACGGTCCGGTTGGTAGCCTTACCCGGATCCACGTTGAGCAGCCGGACCCCTTCCACTGATTCCACCTGGTCAGTAATCTGCCGGATCAACTGGAGATCTATTCCTTCGCTGAAATTGGGAACACATTCGATAATGGGTTGCATGCAGGTCGATTTGTATGCTAAGATATTGCTTGTAAAGTGAAAATCAGTCGTACTGAATAATTATTCATGGGTTGGAATCTGATAACGGAACGGAACGGAACATACATACAGTTGATTTAGTTCATCTGCATGGACACCGGGTCTACAAGAAAAGGTTATTTGCCTTGCAGGGCGGGCCTCATGGACCAGGTGATTTTTTTATTTTCACGGATAAGAAACCACCACATGAAAAATAGTGTGAACAGTATGGCGGTAAGTGAGATCACCCATTGAGGTAGATACTGGCTGAGATCGATCAGCCGGCTATGGGTGTCCTGGTGATTAAATCCGAATAATAAAGGCAGGCGAAACCAATAATAACAGGAGACAGCCGATGCGGCGAAAAACCGGATAAGCAGGGTACGGTATTTTGTGAGGGAATACCGCAGGATGGCATACAACAAGGCCGATAGTGCTCCGGAAAAAGCGGGTAAGCCATAAACCAGTCCGAGGTGCTGCCATCCTTCTTGTCCGGTATAATCCGGCGTATGAAACCAGCCCCAGATATAACCGGGAAAGGCACCCACCAGCAGAAATTCTGTTAAAAGGGTAAGACCGGATTGATCCTGTAGAAAGGGTCTGCTGTTATTGATGGAATCCGGACACGGAACAGAACAACGGATACAATCCAAACAATGGGCGTTCATCATTCTGGCCACAGGCTTACTGCCATATAATTTTTCAACCGGATGTACCGGGCAGATGCCGGAGCACCAGGCGGACTTGCGTTCAAAGAATAAGCCAGTGGAAAATGCGATAGCCCCCAGCAGTATAAGAATAAGCCCGGTGGCCCGTCCATCGGTATTGAATAAAATGTGCCGCAGCGGAATAATGAGGAGTAAAATGATTACCCCGGCCAGGTGGAGCCTGGACTGGTCGACCGGTGTTAGTCTTAGCTTGCCCTGTGCCCCAAACCGGTCTGGCAATAATGAGGTGGTCCCCAAGGGACAAATATTTCTCCAGACCCCGGTAGCCACAACAAGCAAGGCTGGTGCTGCAGGGATCAGCCCGTTCCATAATAAAGTAATGCCGAGGGATGGTTTTACAAACAGGGTGATCAGCAGGACAAAACCTGCCAACCAGCAAATAACCTGGATGGCCCGCCAGTAGATCCAGGCAAAATCATATGCTGTTTTATTTTCTTTCAATAAGGGGTCTGTTATCATCGGGTGCAAAAAAACCGGAATAACAGACAACGGTTATTGAGCACTGTCATTTATTGAACTGATTTAAATATTCCCTTTTTTCAATTCCTGCACTGCATAGTCACAGGCCCTGGCGGTCAATGCCATATAGGTCAGTGAAGGATTCTGGCAGGGTGAGGAAACCATACAGGAGCCATCGGTGACAAAAAGGTTTTTAATATCATGCGACTGATTCCATTTATTAAGTACTGATGTTTTAGGATCATTTCCCATACGCGCAGTACCCATTTCATGGATGACGGTACCTGGTAAAAGCCCATAATCGAATTTATTCACCCAGTCCAGCTTTGCGGCTTCCAGCATGGCAACTGCCGATTCCTGCATATCTGCTCTCATTTTCTTTTCATTCTCCCCATATTCCATGGATATCACCGGTAAAGGAATCCCCCATTTATCTTTTTTGTCTTTACTCAGCGAAACCGTATTGGAAAAGGCCGGTAATGTTTCTCCATAGGCTTCAAAGTAGGCAAACCAGTCCCCGGGATGTGTCAGTGATTCTTTCCATTCCGCTCCAATACCTTTCTGATGAAAACCCCTGGTCCAGTCGCTGCGGCTGGTATAATTTTCGTAACCGAATCCGCGAAGGTATGCCTGGTCATTCCCTTTTACATTTCTGAATCGGGGAATATATACACTGGCAGGACGCTGACCATAATAGAAATGTTCTTTCAGTCCGCTGTACCCGCCCATAGCCCCGATACCGGCATGATGATCCATCAGGTAATGTCCAAGGGCACCGCTGGAATTGGCCAGGCCATCCGGGTATTCTGTAGTGGCGGATTGCAGGAGTACCTGGGTGCTTCCGATGGTGGATGCATTCAGGAAAATAAGGGAGGCATAGAATTCTATTACCTCATTATTTTCAGTATCAATAATGCGGACCCCTTTCAGTTTGTTAGTCTTATTATCATAGATCAGGCTCTGTACCGTGGAAAAAGGACGTAGCGTCAGGTTGCCTGTTTTTGCTGCATCCGGAAGCGCTGCCGAATTACTGGAATACGGAGCACCATATATACAGCCCCGGTAGCAGAGATTGCGGGAGTGACAGCGGTTTCTTCCATTATGATCTTTGGTAAGAATTGCCATTCTTCCGATCACCAGGTCACGCTCCGGAAATGATTCACGTAACCGCTCCCGGATCTGCTTTTCAAATACATTCATTTCAAAGGGAGGAAGAAACTGCCCGTCAGGAATCTGGGCAATGCCATCCCGGTTACCACTGATACCTACATAAGACTCAATATGATCGTACCAGGGGGCCAGATCTTTATAACGGATCGGCCAGTCAATCCCCACCCCTTCTTGCTGATTTGCCTCAAAATCCAGATCACTCAGGCGGTAACAATGTTTTGACCAGAGTAATGAACGGCCACCCAACTGGTACCCCCGTTGCCAGGAAAAAGGTTTCTCCTGTACATAGGGATGATCAGTGTCTTTGACCAGGAAGTGTTTTGCATCCTGGCCGAAAATATAAATATCCTTTTGCACATAATACTCTTTCTGTTCTTCCAGGCTTACCATATTGGCTAATGGAAAATCCCAGGGATCCATTTGGGCAGTAGGATAATCCTTTATATGTTCCACCATCCGGCCTCTTTCCAGCACCAGCACTTTTAATCCCTTTTCGGTCAGTTCTTTGGCAGCAATGCCCCCGGTTATACCAGAACCGATAACGATCGCATCATACCGGTTGCCTTTCTCCGCTTTTCCTAATATGTTGAATCCGGCCATGATAATATTTTAAAAGTGTAGAGTGGTTTTTCCGTAATTCAGGGTTTTTTCACCGGCTTGAATATCACCTTTATAGGCATCCGGTACTTTCACATAGTTGGAGGCTTTTGTAGTGCCTTCCTCAGAAGTGAAAAAACCAATAAGGGTGTATTTTTTGATCGTCCTGAACCAGGCATTGGCTTCTTTTTTGGCAAATGCTTTTTCATCCAGTTCTCTTACAAAAGCGGTTTTATCTGCCACGGATTCAAACTCCGGCCAGGTACTTTTCAGTCCTTCATGAATTTCCCGTTGTTCATCAGGCGGTATACATTGCAGGAATACCTTATCCAGGAAAACCTGGGTATTCACCTGGGATGCCGACTTTGTGCCGGTCACCGGAATAATGATATCAATCAGTGAGGTTACCAGCATATATTCCTTTTCGCTGAAAAAAACGGGTTGATAGCTACTCATGTCCCTGCCGGAACAACTACTTAGAAATTCTGATAATACAGCCGGGAACAGGCTGCTGCTCCCGATCAGCCCAAGTGATTTTAAGACTGTTCTCCTTTCCATCTTTATGGTTAAACGGTTGGTAATGCCGGATTTTCAAATTTACCTTTTTCCGCATTATCGGTAACTGAGAATGATCATACGGAAATTCCGGTACAAAAATCAACAGGAATACTGACTGATATCAGGCAGCCAGGGCCAGGGGACGATGGACATTTACAGGCCCAAAAAACTTCTGTAACGAAAGCTGTTACCATGATCAGGAAGAAACTGTTTCGTCAACCCAACCCTCATTTCACAGAAAGAGGAAAAGAAATACACCGGGTGGAAGCCCTGAGTGATGCGGTCTTCGCCTTTTCTGTTTCCCTCCTGGTTGCGTCGCTGGAAGTACCGCAAACCTTTCATGAACTGATCGTGATTGTAAAAGGTGCCCTCCCCTTTTTCGCCACCGTCGCCATGATCTTTCTGTTCTGGCATCAGCAATTTACTTATTTCAGGCGCTATGGTCTGCATGACCAGACAACCATTATCCTCAACCTGATCTACCTGGCAGTGATCCTCTTTTATGTGTATCCGCTTAAATTCCTTTTTTCCCTCCTGATCGGATTGCTATCCGGTATCAATCTTTTCCCGCAGGCTACAGAAGCGGGACAAACGGTTTTACGGACAGAAGATTTTCCGTTACTGATTATCCTGTTCAGTACCGGGTATGCCATTATCTGGTTTTTATTATGGCTGATGTATCACCGGGTGCTGATACTGGCCCATCAACCGGAGCTTACTACCCGTGAAGTATTATATACAAAAATGGAAAGAAGAGGGGCTCTATGGAATATGTGTATCGGAGGGGCAGCAATTATCATTTCACTGGCCGGATTTGTATCCGTGTCCGGAATGATCTATATGTTCATCCCCTTTTTATTACTGGTGAATAAACTGATCTATAAAAAACAGGTTCTTTTGTTACAGGGTAAATAATTGGCCAATCATTGGCTACCGGTCCTCTTCACCGGTATCTGGTGGACGGGATAAAGGCTTATAGTCCGGCGGAACAGTTTTACGTTCAGGCAATATAAAACTCCGCGGATGCCGTAACAGGTATTTGCCGATCGTATGGAGTAAAAGTGGATATTGAGAGAGGTGGATCCCACGTGATTTCACCGCCACGGTGAATGCCAGTGCAAAACTCACCAGGAAATTGAAAAGACCAATCCCCAGTACACCGGCGAAAACAGCCATCATAAAGAAGGGCGGCACCTGGTCAATGCCCACTCCATATAAACCAATGGACACATTCCCGGATGCTATCGTAATGTGCCGGATATCGAATGGGATACCAAATATTTTTCCGATTACCCCGGAAAAACCCAGGAAGAAACCCAGGGCAATACTTCCAATTAATGCACCAATATGCTTTTCCACATAGTCTGCCAGGACAGTCAGCCGTTTTTGTGACATGGAAACTTTCAATGCAGGATGACGGATCAAACGCTCGCGGATCTGACCATACTGAACTTTATTTTGCCAGTAGCCCGCAATAATGCCACTGAAGAATAAAAACAAGCCTGTAAAACAGGCATAAAGCAGGGCCGGACTCCGCCAGGGATGCTGGTCCTTGAGCAACTTAAAGGCGGCTCCTGCATCAGCTATTTTACTGCCCGTCATTTGGTGATAGACCCAGGCAAGCAGAAATGTCAGTGGAAATACAATGACGAGGTTCCCGAAGAAAGAAGCGATCTGGCTGCGGGAGACTTTGGCAACCGTGGCCGCCAGTCCTTCAAGGTCAGGTTCTCCTTCCAGTTTTTTGGTATCCAGTGAACTGGCTACTGCACTGGCTGTAAAAGCGGGTTGTTTGGTGGCCAGCGTGGATTTGGTTTCTTCAATTAATATAAAGCCGGCACTGTAGTTGACGCTATAGAGAAAGCCCAGTGGAAATGGGGCCAGTTTTAATTTTCCGATCAGGTTCTTAATAATAGCTGTAAACGAAATTATAAATCCGCCCCACATGGCCGAACGGATCATTTTATAAAATTCAGCGCGGGTTTCTGTAATATACTTATGTCCCTTGCTGCCTTTGTGTTCAGCGATCTGGTAAGCCAGATAACCCAATCCCTGGGATAGGAATTCCCGGATACTGTTTTTCCGCTTTTCATTGCGTACCAGCAAACGGAATATATCAGAAAAGCGGCCTGTATCAAACCGGTTATCCGCATCCAGTATATCTGCGATCAGCAGCATCCGCTGCAGGCGGTTGGTCAGGATGAGTAAGAGGTAGGTTTGCTGGATACTCGCACCTTTTTCAGAATGGCTTTCGCGGATATAATTCAGTAGTAAATAGCAGGCTTCAATACTCTCTTTAAGCGCGGTACTGGTGTTGCTTATCAGTGCTACAGATTTGTTCTCCGTCAGTAATAATTCCAGTTCATGTACCAGGTAATTCTGCCTGACAAATGCCGTGTGATGAGTACGTTCCATTTCAGGCAGGTAATTCAAAACGGCCCGCTCCAGACCCAGTTGTGCTACCTGGAAGGATAAAATTTTGAGTGAATTAAGCAGTTCATTTTTGATCCGGTAGGCATCGGTGCTGAAACTGAATCCCAGGGTTTCAAAAAAATCGATCCAGACAGAACGCGAAATACTTTCCACCCACAGGTAATCTTCTTTACGAAAGAAAATACTGTTGATTACATAAAGAAAATCTGTTTCATCCTGTAATTCCGGAATCAGTTTGTGTTTTAAACGGTTGGCCATTTCCTGCCAGAACCCCCTGGATAAAGGAATACCGCTTTCTGTAATCGCGGCTGTCAGCTTCGTATTGATCAGTTGAGATAAAAGGGCCTGTTGCAAACCGGCCAGCAGCACCGGCTGGAGTTTCAGTTGCCCGATGGCCTGCCGGAGATTGACTTCGGCATTCTTATTTTTCCGGTTGCCGCCCGGCCGGATCTCCGCGAAAAAAGAAACCAGGAATGAAAGCCCGGACGACCGGTCATCCGCCTTAATCGTCTCGTTCCGGATCACCACCGTTTCGAAAAAACCAGGACCTTTTTTACGTAACCTGAACATGTTCCCGAATATACAACATGTAGTTTGTATCCATGTAAACTGTGGATTAATTCATGGCCCTTACCACGGTTCCGCTGATGGAAGGGCTGTCTTTACAGGCACAATTGTACATAAAACTAGTAGGGGTGGTACTGATGATCCGGTAGCTGTAATGTGCCCGGTTCCATTTACGTCGGTTACGGTCATTGGACCATATTTGGGTTAACCGGTATTCACAATCGTTCAGCCAGAGGATCCTGAATTTTATACTAATTCCGTTTCGCTTATTGCGCTCCGTTTGATGCTGCTTGTTTCGTTTCAGCTCCCAGGTATCACCGGTAGAGTCGGTATATAAATAATCGCCTGTATGGAAGGATGGGCAATCAGGAGTGCTGTTTTGAGCATTTGAAAAAAAGGCAATACTGATTATAAGAAAGGTGAAATAAAATTTTTTCATACGATCGATCCATTTAGCATAACCTTATCAATATGATTGCTGCCAAAGGCATAAAAAAGATAGGCGGGAGATGGTACAGGTTTGGTGATGATCAGGTTCGCTTTTTTCCCCACCCGTATGCTGCCGGTTTCGTGCTGCAGGTCCATGGCAAAGGCGCCGTTAATAGTTCCCGCATTGATGACTTCTTCCGGCAACATCTTCATCTGTATGCAACTCATCGAAGCGACGAGGTTCATATTTCCGGAGGGTGAAGATCCGGGATTATAATCACTGGCCAGGGCAATCGCACAACCGGCATCGATCAGCTGACGTGCCGGTTGAAAAGGCATCCGCAGGCAAAATGCCGCGGTAGGCAATAAGGTTCCAATCGTGGGTGAGCCGGCAAGCAATTGTATGGCGGAATCATCCATAGTCTCCAGGTGATCCACACTAAGAGCACCCAGCTCCACCCCTGCCTCTGTTCCCCCGGAGAGGTTCAGTTGATTGGCATGGATCTTCGGCTTCAACCCAATAGCCATGCCAGCCTTACAGATACGGATGGTTTCTTCCTTTGAAAAGAAACCGGTTTCACAGAACACATCGATATAATCGGCCAGTTTTTCGGCCGCAATAACCGGGAGCATTTCCTGTATAATCTGCTGAATGTACCCTTCATGATTTTCCCGGTAGGCTGTTGGATAGGTATGGGCACCCAGGAATGTGGCTTTAATCGTTAATGCTGATTTCTCTTTCAGTTTTTTAATTACCCGCAGCATTTTCAATTCCGCTTCTACCGTAAGTCCATAACCACTTTTGATTTCAATAGCACCGGTTCCCATTTTACTCACTTCCTCCAGTCGTTTCCAGGCATCATTAAACAAAGCTGTTTCACTCGCTTCTCCCAGTTTTCGGGCCGAATTAAGTATGCCACCTCCTTTTGCTGCGATATCCGCATAACTCAATCCGTTGAGTTTATCAATGAATTCTTCTTCTCGGCTGGCTGCAAAAACAAGATGGGTATGGCTGTCACACCATGCGGGCATAACGATCTGACCGGTGGCATCCATCACGGATTTGAACTGCTTTTCCGGGCGAAGAAGTTCAGCCATACGACCCAGGCCGGTGATGATCCCGTCTTCAATGACCAGGTAAGCATTTGCGATCACCGGGAGCTCCGCCAGTTCCCTGCCACGCAGGCAGGTATCGGTATCTCTTGTATTGACCAGTAATTTAATGTTGCTGATAAGTGTGGCGGCCATGGCCCTAAATTAGGGTAAAAATTCACGTGGGTAAATAAAAATGCCCTGCCATAACAGGCAGGGCACCGGATAAGGTAGTATCGGTATTTTAGTAAGGTAATAAAGCGGTATGGCTATTGCCTGCGGGACCCGTCCATACAATTTTCATATAATAATTTCCGGTACCGGGACAGGTTGTGGCTGCTCCGGTTGCATCCAGGCCGAATGTTACGGCCGCGTTGTAAGAACTGGTGTTATGCACAACTTTACCGCTGCCGGCGCGGAACGCACAATCCTGTTTCAACAGCACGGGTTCTGCAATAGTGGTGGAAAACGGACGGCCAAAACGGTTCGTTCCCCACTCTGCAATACCCGTAACACTTCCGTCGGTATGTGTACCGGTAATCGTTATAACGACCCCGTTATTGTATGTAAATACCCGCTGACGGGCTACCTGCCAGGTACGTTGGGTGCCATCATCAAATGTTACCGACATATTATTGCTGGTAATTGAATGGGTAATGGTATTCAGCACAGGCAGGTTGATCAGCAATCCGCCGCTGACATTGGTTAATGTTTGGGTACCATTCACTGTTATACTCTTGTTGTCGCGGGTACGGGTCACTTTATAATTCTGGTAAGTCATACTGATAGCAGCACCTGCATTTTTCCAGCGTACACCCTGAGCCATTGAAATTACAATCACACCGGTACGTGTGCGGTTGCCCAGGCAATTGGTTCCATTATAGGTAATAGTTATGGTGCGTGGATTACTCAGGGTATCAACGGTAATGTCTGCATCACAGATCAGAGAATTCAGGTCGCCGGGTCTGGCGGTAAAACCTGCAGTGGTTTCCAGCATCAGGTTTGCGTCATTGGCCACGGCATCCACTTCACCGGAAAACCTTGACTGGTCATCAGAATGGGTGGAGGTTTCAGCAGTGAAATCCGTACTGCCGGCATTGGATGCTTCTTTTTTGCAGGAAGTAAAAAGGAAAGAAAATGATAATGCCGTAATGGCAAATGATAAAATCCTTGTTTTCATATTCGGGGTTTAGTTTTAAAATTGGTCAGATGACGCTCAATAGACAGGGGTTCTTGTCAAATGGTTTAACAAGAACTTTGTTTTTTTCAGGAAAAAAGAAATATCAGCTATAAAACGGGAATCAGCCCAGTTTAGTACGGGCAGGAAGAGGAAAAAATACGATAGAAACAATGAAAGAATACGATAACTATGTGAAAAAGAGTCCGGCTTTTAAGATATGTTCTCAATCACCATGGCACTCGCTCCTCCTCCGCCGTTACAAATACCGGCTGCACCGTAGCGGGCATTATTGGCTTTGAGGATATGCAGCAGGGTAACAATAATTCTGGCGCCACTGCAACCCAGGGGGTGACCTAAAGACACCGCTCCCCCATGAGCATTCACTTTTGCGGGATCAAGTTTCATCCGCCTGGAATTCTCAATACCAACTACAGCAAATGCTTCATTTAATTCCCAGTATTCTATATCATTCATTGTCAGTCCGGCTTTATGGACTGCTTTGGGAACAGCAATGGAAGGAGATGTGGTGAACCATTCCGGTGCCTGTTCAGCATCGGCATAACCTTTGATCCGTCCGATTGGTTGTAAACCCAGCTCCAAAGCTTTTTCAGCACTCATGAGTAAAAGTGCGGCAGCCCCGTCATTCATGGTTGATGAGTTGGCGGCGGTTACCGTTCCGTCTTTAACAAAGGCAGGATTCAGGGAAGGTATTTTATCAAACTTTACATTAAAGGGTTCTTCATCCTTTGCAATAATAACCGGATCGCCTTTGCGCTGCGGTATTTCTACAGGCACAATTTCTTTATCAAAGAGTCCCTTTTCCCAGGCAGACTGGGAACGTTTGTAACTTTCAATAGCAAAAGCATCCTGCTCTTCACGGCTGACTCCACACTCTTTAGCACATAGTTCGGCTGCATTGCCCATAGGCTTGCCATCATATACATCAGTCAGTCCGTCTTTGGCCAGGCCGTCGATCATAGTCACGTTTCCATACTTATTACCCCAACGCATATTTTCACTGTAAAAAGGGGCATTGCTCATACTCTCCATACCACCGGCGACTACAATATCCGCATCTCCCAATGCGATACTCTGGGCAGCCAGCGCAATGGCTTTCATACCACTGGCGCAAATTTTATTGATCGTGGTGCAGTTGACTTCATTGGGCAAACCTGCAAACTTAGCGGCTTGCCGGGCCGGTGCCTGTCCCAGGTTGGACTGTACCACACAGCCCATTAATACATCTTCCACTTTTGCCGGTTCAAGACCAGCTTTCCGGAGGGCTCCACTGATCGCAACGGCACCCAACTGCGTGGCTGACAATGCTTTCAGAGAACCACCAAAACTTCCCATCGGTGTACGAACAGCTGAAATGATAACTACATCTTTCATAAAGAGTTGTATATTATTATATCGCGAAGATAACGATTGTTAGTATGAGATTTACGTATTCTTATCCAGGCTTTTTCAGGACGGGTTTTCGGAATTCTTTGAGTTGGTCACTGATATAAACAAGCATTTCTTCCGGACTGGATTTCCGGCAGAAGTCGTAGGTAGGCCGTTGGGTATACATGAATAATCGAAGGGAGTCCCCCTCCAGCCGTGTTAACCGTTTTACCAGTTCGGTTGAAAAAAGGTGATCGATATAACTTTCTTTTTCCTCTCTCGCCAGTCTTTTCTTTAAGGCTCTGCGTTGTTTTGACTCTTTGGAAAAATGACTGATCGGGCTAAAACTGATACCAAATCCCGTAGGTGTATTGCGGCCGGTTATTCCAGGTTCCCGTTTACTTAATATATGTTTATAGTATGCCTGCCGGTTCAGTGAATCCGTCTGGTAATTGGTTGCCACCACAGTTACTCCTTTTAATAATAGCGGCTGTGGTTTCAGGGTAATGTCAAAGCGGGTGTAAAACATATAGTTTTCGGCAGGAATCGTATCCGGGGCATAACCGCTATAACTGAATATCAGGAGGTCATTTTCACTGGCTGCAATCGAATAGTGCCCGTCGCTGTCAGACAATACAAACTTCTTTCCGGTAATATTCATCACCGTTACACCGGGAAGCAGTGAATCTGTTTTGCCATCATAAATTTTACCAGTAATTACAGTTTGAGAGAATAAATCTGTAGCACAGTATAAACAAAGCAGCAGGATAACCGTAAAACGGAACATGCCTAAAAATAATAATCACAGGCCGGTTGTGTGAAATGATGCGGGCAAATTTTTGTTAAACTGTTTACCAGCCTATCCCGTAATCTTCTCCGTGATTGCTGCTGCCACCCCAAAAACTACCATGTTTCCAGTCAAAGAAAATGGCATTGATTGGCCCGCTGGTCCGGTCATCAAAACTCAGCGTATAGCCCATTTTCTTTAATTCATTCCGAACGTTTTCGAGTATGCCGTCCTGCAGCAGTATACTTCCCGGTTTGGGTTTGCGGTCATCTGTCCTGGAGCCTCCCAGTGAAAGCCAGAGCTGGTTGCTGTTGATATTGGCGGCTTCAGTGGCCTGTTGTACCGTCATGCCAAACTCTGCCATATTCAGGAAAAACTGCAGCAGGTTCTGATCCTGAGTATCTCCTCCCTGTACAGCAAATGATAAATAAGGTTTACCTGCTTTCATGGCAAGTGATGGCGTCAGGGTCACCCGGGGTCTTTTACCCGGTGCCACCACGTTAAATGGATTAAGTGTTGAATCAAGTACAAAGCTCTGCATCCGCT
>CAZYTV010000118.1:0-13027 GCA_964650455.1 uncultured Chitinophaga sp.
TGCGGACCCCGCCTCACCGTCCAGCCCTCATCCTCCGGACAAAGGGTCCAGCTCTCCACGATCCCCCACTGACTGTACGTACCCCAGTGCATCATGAGGCCGAACTTCAGATCCTGCCACTGAGTTAACTTCTGCTGAACCAGCGGATCGGAAGGGGCCTGGTATTTTTCGTGCTGCGCTGAGGCAAGTAAAAATTCAAAATTCAAAAGTAAAAACAACCCGATAGTCCGGAACCGCTTTATCATCTGATATTATTTAAACAAAAAAATTATTTATTCCAGATCGTATGCTGACAATCTAATCAGCAAATACATTCAAGCTAATAACTAACCTGACTACTAACTACTATCTGCTATCTACTAACTACCAATCTCCTTCCGGATCTGCTTTTTGTTTAAAACCTTCCTTCGTCCTCAGCTTTTGCAACTGCCTTTCAATAATCAGGTCGGCAATCAACCCAGCGGAGTTTTCTCCTTCCCGATGGGTGAGCAAGGCCCTCATCCTGGCTTCATCCACATCAATCCGGTAGAGATGGAAGACCAGTTTTTCAAAATCATGATTGATCAGTTCGTTGATGACAACAGATAGTTTTTCCCTGAGTTGTTCATGGGTACCTGTGGCGGGGATGTCAATTTCCATCGATTGATTGATCGCCGGAACCAGTTCTTTTGGAATTATTGTCATATGGTTAGAATTTTTCCATGACCCCCAATCCGAATAAAGCAAAATCATATTTCACGGGATCATGCGGATCCAAAGTTCGTAAGTATTCTGTGAGTTTGATAGCTGTATTCCAGTTTACCTGTAAAGTTTCTGTTTTTTTAATGGGTACCATGTCAAACCGCCTGGCCACCCGGGCCACATGCAGGTCAATGGGACAGATCAGTTGCGCCGGGGAGATATTTTTCCAGATCCCGAAGTCCACGCCCTTATCATCCTGCCGCACCATCCAGCGGAGAAACATATTCAGCCGTTTGCAGGTGGATCCTTTTTCCGGGCTGGCAATATGCTTCCGGGTGCGGGGAGGAGCATCTTCCAGCGAAAAGAAATAATGATGAAAACCGGTCAGCATGTCCTCCACCCTTTCCCCATACCGGGTAAAGGCCGTTTCAAGACTTTTATGCCGGCTGTAATGCCATTTGAAAAATTCAATAAAGTACAGCAGGTCCGTGGTATTAAAGGTCCGGTGTTTGAAGCGCAGGAGTTTTTTCAGGTCTGAATCAGTATGACCGGTGCAAAAAGCATAAGGTGCGTTGTCCATCAGGCCCATCAGTTCATTGGACTTATTGATAATAGTGGTCCGGTTACCCCAGGCAAAAATGGCGGCAAAGAAACCGGCAATCTCGATATCCTGTTTTTTGCGGAAGCGGTGGGGTACAGAGATGGGATCATCTGCAATAAAAGAAGGCTGGTTGTACAGCCTTACTTTTTCATTTAAAAACGCAGTAAGATTATTTTTTTTCATTTTACCCGATCGCATGAGCGAGATCCGCCACCAGGTCATCCGCATCTTCAATGCCCACACTCAGGCGGATCAGTGAATCAGATAAACCATTTTTGATCCGCTCTTCTCTTGGAATGGAGGCATGGGTCATACTGGCCGGGTGATTGATCAGGGATTCCACCCCACCCAGGCTTTCCGCCAGGGCGAATAAGTGTGTGGAGGATAATACTCTTTTTGCTTCTTCCACGCTGTCATTCTTTAATTCAAAAGAGATCATGCCGCCAAAATCCTTCATTTGTTTTTTGGCTACCGCATAACCGGCATGGTCTTCAAAGCCTGGCCAGTATACTTTTGAAACTTTAGGATTGGAACGAAGCCAGTTGGCAATGATCTTCCCGTTTTCACAATGGGCCTTCATCCGGATGCCGAGTGTTTTGATCCCGCGCAGTACGAGGAAGCAATCCATCGGACCGGGTACGGCGCCACAGCTTTTCTGGATAAAGTATAATTTATCCCGCAACTCCGTATCATTTATCACCAGGGCTCCCTGGATCACATCACTGTGTCCCCCGAGGTATTTGGTGGCAGAATGCATGACGATATCTGCACCCAGGTCCAGTGGATTCTGCAGGGCCGGTGAGGCGAAGGTATTATCGACAACGAGGATCAGTTTCTTTGCCTTGGTAATGGCGGCCACAGCAGCTATATCCGTGATATTCATCAGCGGATTGGTGGGTGTTTCCAGCCATACCAGTTTGGTGTTTGCAGTAATGGCTGCTTCCACATTGGCCGCATGGGTGGTATCCACATAACGGAATACAATACCAAAGCGCTCAAATACCTTGGTGAACAATCGGTAAGTGCCCCCATACATATCATTGGCACAGATCACTTCATCTCCGGGATTCAATAATTTGATCACTGCATCGGTGGCGGCCACCCCGCTGCTGAAGGCCAATCCGTATTTTCCATTTTCAATGACAGCGAGTGCTTCTTCCAATGCAGTACGGGTCGGGTTCTGACTGCGGGCATATTCATAACCTTTGTTAACGCCGGGAGCCTCCTGCACATAAGTGGAAGTCATATAAACCGGGGTCATAATAGCACCGGTTGAGGGATCGGGATGAGAACCGGCATGGATGTATTTAGTAGCAGACTTCAAATTTGATCGTATTAAATAATTAGAACAGCAAAGATGACGAAAAGCCCTCACTTGAAAAGGCTGGCGGCGGAAAAATACCGCCAATCGTAATTATCGGCAGCATGCGCGGCCAACGGGTTGATTTTTTTATCCAGTACTGCGGGTTGAAGGATGTTTTCCTCCACCAGGGTCTTTTTGGCATCCAGTATGGCTTTCTGGAGAGGTGCAGTTTCCATCCATTTTTGCTGGGGTGGTTCAAAACCCACTTTACCGGACCGCCAGTTAATACTGTCCGGCAGTTTTTTATCCATGGATTTCCGCAACAGCCATTTGCTCCAGCCCTGCCTGATCTTGAAATGCGCCGGCAGGGAGAAAATGAATTCCACCAGTTCATGATCCAGGAAAGGCAGCCTGACTTCTCTTCCATGTGCCATGGAATTGCGGTCGGCAAAACGCAGCAGTTCACTCAACCCATGAGTGCTGGTATTAAAATGAAGCACCCCGTTAAGATCAAAATATTCGGGGGGTGTATAATAAGCTTCCTTGCTTTGCAGTTGTACGAAATCTTTTGACAGGTCTTCCTGCCCGATGGCTTTCAGCAGGTAATGTCTTTCGAGTACCACTGTGGCAAATGCCGGGAAATAAGCCGCGATCATATTCCGGTAATCAAAGGATTCATGGATTCCCCGTTCTTTTGCATAACGGAGTTCTTTGCTGCGGTAAAGTTTTCTATTGCGGAAAAGTTCCTGCCAGTACCACTTATAATAGGACGGATAGCCCGCCAGAATTTCATCAGCCCCCTGTCCGTCAAGCAATACTGTTATCCCCTCATCCCTGGCTTTTTCATATACTTTATATTGGGCATAAATACTGGCTGAGCCAAAGGGTTCTTCCTGGTGGTAACAAAGTTTTTCCCAGTCGTTGAGCAGGTCTTTTTCTGTAAAGCGGACCAGGTGTTGCTGCAGCTCAAACTGCCGGGCCACCGTTGTGGCATAGGCAGATTCGTCTTTTTCGTATCCATTAAATACTGCCGTGAAACACTGCTGACTGTGATTAGGATGTTTCAGTGCATGTATGGTGGCTACGATGGAGGAACTGTCGGGCCCGCCACTCAAAGAAGTACCTACGGGCAGGTCACTTTGCATGCGCCGGCGTACGGATTCGCTGAATAATTCACCGAACTCTTCGATGGCTTCCTCATCGGTAATCTCTTTATCCTGTACTTCGGGATCCAGTTCCCACCAGGTTTTTATGCTGTACTGGAAGTAAACCAGGGAAAACTTCAGATAAGAAGAAGGAGGAAGTTTCTGGATACCTTCAAAAAATGTTTCTTCAGGCCGGGCCGGATTGTCGGTATACCCGATTGTAATAAAGTTGAAGAGCATTTTCTGATTCGGTGTTTTATTAACCCCCGCGGCCCAGAGTCCTTTCATTTCTGAGGCGAAAAGAAAACGTTGCTGATCGTAGTAATAGAAAAAGGGTTTTTCGCCGAAACGGTCACGGGCGGCAAAGAGTTCCCGCATTTTTTCGTCCCATATAGCAAAGGCAAACATGCCATCGAAACGGGTGAGGCAATCTTCTTTCCAGCAGTCATAGGCAGCAGCGATGACCTCTGTGTCGGTTTGGGAATGGAATACATACCCCTGTTGCTGCAATTCGGCTTTCAGTTCTTTATAATTATAGATCTCGCCGTTATGAATAATGGTATATCGGCCCAGGTAGTCCATCGGTTGCCGGCCGGCATCGGAGCGGTCAATAATGGCGAGCCGCCGGTGTCCCAGTAAAACGGTATGGTCCTGGTTTTGGTAATGTCCTTGACCATCCGGGCCCCGGTGTGCCAGGGCAAGGGTCATTTTTTCAAGATGTTCTTTGGTATAACCTGCAGAAGGGAGTTGTATGATTCCGGCAATGCCACACATACTGTAAATATCTGTAATAATTCCGGCAGTTATGGAAAAGGATCAGAAACGGAAGGGCAGGCGTACTTCCACATCATCCCAGGCCATGAGTAAATTGGCTTCCTTGTCTTTCTTTTCAAATATCATGGTAAAATATTCGAGGGAGTTCTGTGTTCTGATCACCGGGACCACAAAACGGGCTACATCTCTGAGGGTATCCGGTTCCAGTCCCCAGGTATCAATATTGCTATTGATGGCAATGGTCCAGGTATCGGTATGTGGAATACAATATAAAGTATAGCGGCCGGCTTTTATTTTCTTATCCTGTATCTCAGTGTCTTTGTACAAGGTCAGTTCGGTCGCTTCATTGGCTCCGAGGCGCCAGGGTTCATCATATTTCAGTACTTCATGAAATATATGACGGCCCTGCAGGTGGGGGCGGCTGTAAATCACCCTGGCCTGTGGTGGGGTATTCAGGGTATGGGCCATTTTTAATTTCGGGTAGTCAACCGGGTAATACACCATATCCATTGGGGACACATCCACTCCTGAATAAGGATTTACTGCAGGTCGTTCAGCACGGTTGGCCGGGGAACTGTCTTTACTGACATTGGCATCCGGTATTTTCTTTTCCTCTTCTTTTCCGTTGGTACAGGAAAGCAGGAACAGGCAGCAACATATAACAGCAGCGGTAAATCTCATAAGACAGCAATTTATAAACTTATTGGCAAACCAGCTTTAACGTTATCCCAGCCCACCACCAATTTAAAACCGGTACTGGTTTTTTCAAAACCCATGGCCAGAGACTCCAGGGGTTCCTCTGTTTTTTGTACGGGAACACTTACCCGAAGGATATCTTTCTTCATATCATATTTAAAGGCCCCCCAGGTATCTGTATCCTTATTCAGAATAAAGGTCCAGGTGCTTTCATAAGCAATGGCATATAGGGTGTAACGGCCTTTGGCCACTTTTTTCCCGTCAATTTTCACCGGTTTGAAGAATTCAATCTCCGTGGCCTCATTGGCCCCCAGGCGCCAGATCTCCCCGTATTTCACCAGCCCGCCGAAAATTGTCCGGCCGGCTTTCTGCGGCCGGCTGTACATCACCCGGGCGGCCAGCGGCTCGGTTGGTTTATCCTGGATCTTCAGAACGGGGTAGTTGGCCGGGTAATAACTCATATCCATCGGCGATTTGTCGACCGGGGGAAGCGTTTGGGCCATCAGGGATAAAAAGATCAACTGGAAAAAGAGCAGGAGGGAGAGTGTTTTTTTCATGGACTATATTTTATAAAGCCGCAAGGGTACCTGCGGGGAACAACAAATGTAAAACGAATTACCTGTTTGGATGTTACCGGTCAGCCAGTTAAATTTTCATCCCCTGCCAGCTCTGTAAAAGTTTGAGCAGCAAAAGGTTTTACTTCATTCCAGAAATGACGATAGCAATCTGCCAAAAGTTGGTAATGGGTCTCAAAAAGCCGGAAAGCGGTCTCACTTTCGGTCAGGTGGAGGGAGCGCCTTACCAGTCCGCCCAGGCTTTTGCCGGCTCCCCAGCGGCTCCGGTAATGAAAAAGCCAGTTTTGCTCTTTCATATAAGGAAACATGCCGGCAAACCGTTCCGGCAACTGTTCCTGGTGTTCATATAAGGTTTCGTAAACGCCTTGTGAAAACCGATGGAGCGAATCTTCGGTGAATTCCGAATCATCGGCTGCAAGAAAATGATCATAGATCACATCCACTACGGCACCGCTGTAGAGCCGGTAGGCGGGGCGAAATACCTGTTTGGCTTCCCGGGTGGCTTCATGGGTATCGGTATACTGATCTATAGCCCGGTGCAGGGTAATCCCTTTTTGTATGGCTAATGGGTAATCCAGTTTTTTTTTGCCTTTTACAAAATCACTGATCATATTCCCCACCAGTACGCCGGGGTGGTTGAAGGACAGGTATGCGTGTGCGAGGTAATTGATAAGGTTTTCTGTTTAGTAAAGCACAAATTTACTGCATGGTTCTGTTTTTTTTCTGCTGTTTATAAAAACGGTAGGAATAAACGGTAGGTATGATGACCAGTATGATCATCACAATAAAGAAAAGGACCATCGCTGCTTTGGCCGGTAAAAAAAGACAGGTAAATGCGAGCAGGAGACCTCCGGCAAACCAGAGCTTTCCGGCCAGGGCATGGGTTTTTCTCCAGTTTTCGGGGTTTTCGAGGGTCCAGGGCAGGCGCATACCGGCGAAATAATTAGGTTTCAGATTGGGCAGGTAGTTACCGATGATGGCAAATAATAAACCTACAGCCGCCAGGATCAGATTTACTTCAAACTTAGAACCACCATGGGAGGCGCTGTAAATCATGAGACAGGTAATTCCGGTCAGGAAAACGATAATCGCAAAAGCGATCCTTTTCAATCGGACCCTGTTTTCTTCTGCATATTTTTTGGGATCAATCCGGTAAATATTGGCCATCAGGAAATATAAAAAAAGACTCACTGCTGGTAAAATCAGGACCATCACCAGTAATTCGCGCTTATTACCAAAGCGGTCTGCATTCCCATTGAAATCAAAATGCACGGCCACTTTGGCCGGCAGACTGTCCCAGATGAAGGCCAGGTAAATACCCGGAATCAGGATGACCAGGAACACCAGCCAGTTGATCAGTTTATTCATCTTATTTCTTTTTTGTTTTGAATTGTAAAAACCATTTCATGATATCATCCACTACGGTGGTGTTCAGAGAGTAATAGATATACTGCCCTTCTTTTTCCGCGTTCACCAGTCCGGCCTGCTTCAGCAGGTCAAGATGGTGGGATATACTGGGGCCTGAAATAGAAAACTGGTCTACAATCTCCCCGGCCGTCATATCCCGCTGCTGCAACAGTTCAAGAATCTCCCGTCGGGTAGGATCATTCAGTGCTTTAAAAACCGAGTTCATACGGGTTAATTATATATTTAGACAAATATCTAAATACTTTTTTATTACTGCAAATTTATTTTGATCCATGCTGCCGTCAGCAGGATAACCGGTCCTTATAAATGCTGAACGGTTAATCCGCATTAGCCCCTGTTAACAGCTATTAACAACGGCTTCCGTTAATCATAATTGGCTTGTGTGCGGGTGTAACCAAATCTACCTTTGTTCCGTCACACTGATACAACAAACGACAAACGACAAATTCATAAACCTTATAAACGCTCTAAAAATGAAAAAGACGCTGTTGGCCCTCGTGGTACTGATAAGTTCCCTGGCCGTAAATGCCGCCGGCAAAGATGTAAATGAAAAAGTATTGAATGCCTTTAAAACCGATTTTACTGCAGCCAGCCAGGTGGAGTGGACGGCTGGTCCCAACTATTACAAGGCCGCCTTTGTATTCAATGATAAGCATGTATTTGCTTTTTACAATGCGGAAGGCAGGCTGCTGGGTCTGACCCGCAATATCACTGCTTCGGAGCTGCCATTGAAACTGCAGACTGAACTGAAGAAAAACTATGATACCTATTGGATCAGTGACTTGTTTGAAGCAGCCCGCGAGGAAGGGACCGCTTATTATATCACATTGGAGAATACGGATACCCGCCTGGTGCTCAAAGCGTCTGCAGATAACAACTGGACAGTCTACGAAAAAATAAAGAAATCCTGACGATTCTTAGTTTTGGTGTGTGGTAAAACAACCCTGGTCTGCTTTTGCAGCCGGGGTTTTGTTTTTAATATATTTTCAGCAAAACATTACTTTTGCGCACCGCAATGTCTCAACCCGAAGCGCTATCTGCTTAGGGATGATCTGAAGGCGGATCTTAAAACTTAATAAAATGAAAAAAGGTCCGGTTTCTCAATTCATTCAACATCATTACCGTCACTTCAACGCTGCCGCATTGGTGGATGCCGCCAAAGGCTATGAGCAACACCTGCTGGAAGGTGGTAAAATGATGATCACCCTGGCCGGTGCCATGAGCACAGGCGAACTGGGTATTTCCCTTGCCGAAATGATCCGCCAGGGGAAAGTGGATATTATCAGTTGTACAGGTGCCAACCTGGAAGAGGATGTCATGAACCTCGTGGCACACTCACACTACAAACGAATTCCCAACTACCGGGATCTGACTCCCCAGGAAGAGTGGGACCTGCTGGAAAACCATTATAACCGGGTAACGGATACCTGTATTCCCGAAGAGGAAGCTTTTCGCCGCCTGCAAAAACACCTGGTTAAACAATGGAAAGACGCAGAAGCCGCTGGTGAGCGTTATTTTCCACATGAGTTTTTATACAAAACGGTATTGAGCGGCGAACTGCAGCAGTATTACGAGATCGATCCGAAAGATAGCTGGATCATTGCGGCTGCTGAAAAGAATATTCCTATCGTAGTACCGGGATGGGAGGACAGTACTACCGGTAATATCTTCGCCAGTTATGTCATTAAAGGCGAACTGAAAGCCTCGACCGTGAAAAATGGTATTGAGTATATGGTATGGCTGGCCGACTGGTACCGCAATAATTCCGGTGGTAAAGGAGTTGGCTTCTTCCAGGTAGGCGGCGGTATTGCCGGTGACTTCCCGATCTGCGTGGTGCCGATGATGTACCAGGACCTGGAATGGCATGATGTACCTTTCTGGAGTTATTTCTGCCAGATCAGTGATTCCACCACTTCCTATGGTTCTTATTCCGGGGCGGTGCCCAATGAGAAGATTACCTGGGGTAAACTGGATATCAATACGCCTAAATTTATTGTAGAAAGCGATGCCACTATCGTGGCCCCGTTGATTTTTGCCTGGATATTGGGCTGGTAATGAATCAAAAGAGTTTAAAGCCAAAGAACCCCGAACAGAAATCTGTGCGGGGTTCTTGCTATTTAGAAGGTAGGGATCAAATCACTTATTTACCAGACAGAAATAAGACTCCGGAAGTTGCGTTTGGTTTAAAAAAAATACAAGCCACGGATAATACATAAAGGCAGGCAACGGATCACACGGATATACACGGATAATTTTGCCTGCGGCAAACGAAGGGGCCACGAAAAGCCACTAAAGAACTCGAAAAATTACATAAAGGCGGCCAAGGACCTGCCTTAGCCGGCAGGCAGCTTACAAGGATATTCACAGATTTGATATTGTTCCAATTCGTGTTCATTCGTGAAAATTAGTGGCCAACTTTTACATTAAGAAAAAATCCTGCCTGTAATGGCAGGATTGTTAATCCGTGTATATCCGTGTGATCCGTGGCTTGTATTTTTCGTGGCTAAATAAAAAAGTCCCGGCTTGCCGGGACTTTCAACTCTTTTCAGGCTATCACATGCCCCTTTTCGGTATCTCCAGCTTGATATCCCTTTTCAGCATATCATTCCGGTTCGCCATTTCCCAGGCCGTATGGAATACCAGTTTGGCCCTTTTTGCAAACAGCTCATACTGTATTTTGTCAGGCGTATCCGTGGGACGGTGATAATCGGCACCCAGCATACCATCATAATAGAAGATGATGGGGACTCCCTTGGCCGCGAAATTGTAATGATCGCTGCGGAAATAAATCCGGTTCGGATCTTTCGGATCATTGAATTTATAATCCAGTTCCATCTTATTATACAGTTTATTCATGCCCTCACTGATCACTTTGAGGTCGCTGCTGATCTTGTCATCGCCCACTACATACACATAATTGGTGGAATCGCCGGTCTTGCGGCTGGCATCACTTCGGCCGATCATATCAATGTTCAGGTCCACCGTGGTTTTATCCAGCGGGAAAATGGGGTTGTTGCCATAATAACCGGATCCCCACAACCCTTTTTCCTCACCACTGACGGTCATAAAAACAATACTGCGGCGGGGGCCCTTGCCGGCTGCCTTCGCTTTTACAAAAGCCTCGGCAATTTCCAGCACACCGGTAGTACCGGAGCCATCATCATCCGCGCCATAATAAATTACCGTATCGCGCTTGCCCAGGTGATCATAGTGGGCGGTGATAAAAACATATTCATCTTTCAGATCTGTTCCCTCCAGCACCGCAATCACATTGGCCGCTTTTGCGGATTTTGACTGCTTGCTGAATTCCAGTTCGATTTCGGCGGGATAAGCTTTTGAAGCGATCTCCCCGTTTTTAATTTTATCAGCCAGGCTCTTTCCCTCCACACCGAGTATTTTACCGGCCACTTCTGTTGAAATGGTAAAACTAAACGGCGTTTGAGCCGCTTTGTATCCGTTCAGGCTCCAGTTGCTGTTGGCGTTCAGACTACGCCTGGGGAAATTGGTATAAATCATGAGTACCGCCACTGCACCCTTGTTCAGGGCCGCATTCATTTTTCCAAATGTACTGGCAGGTGAGGCAAAACCGGTTTGCGAGGGTTTATAATCCGCGGGACTGCCATCCATCACCAGGACCAGTTTACCGGCTACTTTCAGGTCTTTATAGTCATCCCTTTTGTCACCATCACTGATACCATAGCCGGCAAATACGGCTTCGGAGAAACGCATCGTGGCAGCATAGTTGCTGGTCTGCGGTTGAAAATCCTTGTTTAACTCAAGAGTCGTACCGTTTAACTTAACGGAGGAACTCAGCATCGAGTCTTTGTACAAGGGATAAAACTGGCGAAAGCTGCCATTGTTGCCGGGAGTCAGTCCCAGTGCCTTAAAATGCGCTTCAATATAATCCGCTGCTTTATCCAGCCCTGCTGAGGGGGTTTCCCTGCCTTCCATTTCCTTACTGGCAATTATATACAGGTGTTTCTTCAGGTCTTCCACGGTAATGGTGGACGCGGCCTTTACAGCGTTTTTGTCTTTTTTCTGTGCATTTGCCAGCAGGGGAGCCAGCGCCATGGCACAGATCATGAGTTTTTTAAACATAAAAGCTTTATTGGTTTGTAGTAGGGGTAAAAATAATCCCTTCCGGGAAAGGAAGGGATAAAATATGGATGACCGGCAGGAATCAGGCGCAGGCGATTTTATTGACCCGCGTTGCATGACGTCCGCCTTCAAAAGGAGTGGTCATAAAATGGGCGACCATTTTTTCCGCATCCCCTTCGCGTACAAAGCGGGCGGGGATACAGATCACATTGGCATTATTATGTGCCCTGGCGAGCTGGGCCAGTTCTTCTCCCCAGCAAATAGCGGCGCGGATGCCCTGGTGCTTATTGGCGGTAATCGCCACTCCATTGGCACTTCCACAAATCAGGATCCCAAATGCCGCTTCCCCATTCTCAACTGCAGAGGAGACCGGGTGGGCAAAATCCGGATAGTCCACTGAATCGGAACTATGTGTGCCATAATCAGTAAACGGCAAACCTTTTCCTTCCAGGAATGAAATCAGTTGTTCCTTGTATTTAAAACCGGCATGATCACTTCCGATGGCGATGGGTTTGTGCAGGTCAAAGGGAGAATGCATAAGAAAATGTTATATGAAAGATGAGTTTGTTGCTGCCCTGTAAAGTTACGGATCATAGGACAAACAAAAGCTACGAGTTGCGAGGTATGAGTTGCGACCCTTCGGTACGTCCCGCAGAAATTATATTCACAGCCCTGTAATTTATTTTTTGCGGGACTACTCAGGGTGACAAGGAGATCACGTAAAAAGGATTCAATTTGTCGTATTTGATAAAAATCCTCAATAGGGGCTGTTGACTCCCGACTACTAACTGCCGACTCCCGACTAGTTATCAGCTCCATTCCTTCGCCGTCTTCTCCTGCTGTTTATTGATCCTGGCGGCCACCATGATACTGGCTTCAAAGAGCAGGTAAAGCGGAATCGTTACAATGGTCAGACTAAACGGGTCCGTGGAAGGGGTGATAATGGCCGCGGCAATCACGATGATCACAAAGGCATGACGGCGGTATTTGCGGAGGAATTTTGCAGAGACAATGCCGATCCGGGCCAGCACCATCACCAGCAGGGGCATTTGAAAGAGTACCCCGATACCTACAGTAGTATAAATCAGGTTTTCCAGGTAATCCGAAAAGGAGGGCATGACCACGATCTGGGAACTGAGCTTAAAATTAAAATAGAAATTCACCATGAACGGGGTGAGGATAAAATAGCCAAAAGCCACCCCTGAAAAAAATAACAGGGAAACCCAGACGATCACCCCACGGGTTTTTTTAACTTCTTTATCAGAAAGGGCAGGTTTGACAAAACGCCAGAACTCCCAGAAAATATAGGGGAAGGCAATCACGAAACCGCCGATAAAACCCAGGGTAAAATAAGCGATGAACTGCCCGGTCATCGTATTCTCCAGAAATTTGGCATCAATACCGGGAAAGCAAAGCGTATCGCCGATCCCGATGCTTTGCCCCATCGTACAAAGCCAGCGGGCAGAAACAAAATCGCCCCGTGTAGGAGCCATCAGCACATCTTCCACAATTTCGCGGGAAAAGATCAGTACTCCCACCGCACAGATAATAACAGCAATCACCGACCGCACCAGGTGCCAGCGCAATTCCTCCAGGTGGTCAATAAAAGTCATCTCGCCCTGGGTCTCTGTATTCCGCCGGTTAAAAAAGTCGAATAATGCCATGCTGTGATTTAGGAGGAGCAAAGATAAGGGGGTATTGGGATATTGGGGGATTGGGGAAGATT
>CAZYTV010000119.1:0-12921 GCA_964650455.1 uncultured Chitinophaga sp.
GGTGCGAGGGGCCCTGGAAAACGTGGAGGTTGAAAGCCCAAGGGCTTTGGCAATATCTTTTATGGTTACAGCTTCAAACTTCATGTCTGTTTTCCGGAATTTAATTGCAGTCGGTCTTTTCAGGAGCAACCCCGGCAGGCTGCACTGAAACAGACCTGTAAATTACCTTATTTGCTGCATATTCCTGCACCTGTACAGGTTCTTATCAGGAGTGGCTGGCGCCTGATAAAATATCAAAAAACAGGCGAAATCAGGAATCGTTGCCGGGAACGATTGCGTAAATTATTTACTAATAATCAGTGACTTATACAGCAAAACTGTGTAGAATTGTATGTGAATCTGGAATCTAAAGCCAGAAAATTGCTTGCTGTAATGAAAAGAATTTATGTTTCCGATTGCTGTAAAACAACTTTTTGCTAACGACCGTATGATGGTCAATCCTTCTTTTCAGATAACAGATCAGGCAGTTTTCTGCAATTATTCCTGCTTAACTCAATGTCGTTTTCCTGCTATTGATTATTAACAAACAGGACAACGCCTGGGGTTAAGACCGGTAACAAAACCGATTTTATTTTATCTGCTTATCATCAAAAACTGCATTATGATCAGAAGATTCAAATCCGCAGGACTTTTCTTACTGCTTGCTGCATTGATCTCACAACTGGGATTAATGGCTCAAACCCGGCCAATAACGGGAACAGTAGTCTCCTCCGAAAACAAACTACCCCTTCAGGGCGTAACGGTCACCGTGAAAGGGACTAAAACAGGAACCACCACTGATGCCAATGGAAATTTCAGGATCAGTGCCGGCGAAAATGATGTACTTATTTTCTCTAACGTTTCCTTTACCAGCACCGAAGTGACTGTGGGCAAAAACTCCAGTCTGAATATCACGCTCATCTCCGATGCCAAAGCGATGGAGGATGTGGTGTTATTGGTTACCAGACCGTACGGCGGAGAGACCTGCTGGCTTCCGTTTCCTCTGTTGGTTCTAAAGATTTAAAAGATATTCCCATTAACTCTGCAGCGGAAGCATTGAACGGACGACTGGCAGGGGTGACTGCCACCACTTCAGAGGGTTCGCCAGATGCCGAAGTACGGATCCGCGTTCGTGGGGGTATGTCTATCACCGGTGACAACTCCCCGCTTTATATTGTGGATGGTGTTCAGGTGGAGAACGGACTTTCCACCATTTCCCCCCAGGATATTCAATCGATCGACGTACTGAAAGACGCAGCAGCCACGGCTATATACGGAGCACGCGGTGCAAACGGTGTTATTGTAATTACAACCAAAAGCGGCAAACCCGGCCGGCTGATAGTCAGTTACAATGGATTTGTAGGGGTAAAAGAATTAGCCAAAAGACTGGATGTATTCAGTCCTTATGATTTTGTAAAATATCAATGGGAAAGATCCCGCAGCAGTTCTACCGACAGTGCAAGTTTCGCCAGGAGTTTTGGCACCACCTGGGATACATTACAGAATTATAAAAATGTCCCGGCTGTTGACTGGCAGGGAGAAACATTTGGCCGTACTGGCATCAGTACCACACATAACCTGACTGCATCTGGTGGTACCCAGAAACTGACCTATAATTTCGGTTATACTTATAATAATGATAAAGCGATTGTGATCAATTCTGATTACAAGCGCCATCTCTTTAATGCAAAAGGGGAATATAAAATATCTAAAAAACTTAAACTGGGAGCAGGTGCCCGTTTTACACACCAGGCCGTACAGGGTGCAGGTGTGTCGGATACAAAAGGATCCTCCTATAACCGTCTGCGGAACGCGGTGAAATACCGTCCTTTCCTTTCAGATGCACAGGATATTGACGATTCCGATCCGCTGGCTGACCAGAATGTGGGTAATGGGCTGAACCTGTATAACCCGGTTTCCCTTGCCAATTCAGAATACCGCAAAAAAACCACGGATGCCTATAACGTAAACATGACCCTCACTTTTAACATCACCAAAAACCTGGTATTTAAATCTACTGCGGGTTATGATTACAATCATTTTACTGATCTCCAGTTTAATGACTCCATCACTCCCTATGCTATCACACAGGGAAGCCGCAAGCCGATTGCCGGTATGGATACGGTAACAAAAAGAATCATTACCAACTCCAATGTGCTGACCTGGTCTGTAAAAGGGTTTAAAAAAATTCATGATTTTGACCTGCTGGCCGGCCAGGAGACATACGACCTGCGTACGGAGAGCCATTCCAGTCTTTATGGTGCTTATCCGCTGAATACTTCTCCCACACAGGCATTCAAAGAAACAACATTGGGGACTTCCTTCACCGGATACCCCCGCCTGGGTAAAACCCGGTATACGAATATGTCTTTCTTCGGAAGGGTTAACTACACCCTGCTGGGCCGTTATCTCTTCTCCTTCAATGTAAGGGCTGATGGAGCTTCTAAATTTGCAGAAGGTAAGAAATGGGGATATTTCCCCGCCGGCTCTGTTGCCTGGAGAGTGAAAAATGAAAAATTCCTGCGCAACGTGGACTTCATCAGTGATCTGAAACTCCGCTACGGTTATGGTACAGTGGGTAATAACCGGATCAACGATTACCTGTTCATGACCAATTTTGCCAATGACGGCCGTTATTATTACGGACTGAATAACCAGGCAGTTATTGGTTACTATCCCACCGGACTGGTCAATGAAAACCTGCAATGGGAAGCAACGGTGAACCGTAACTACGGTTTCGATATCAGTTTTGCCAAACGGGTGGACCTGAGTGTGGACATATATAATAACACATCCAGCAAACTGCTGCTGAATGTACCCATCGCTTCAACTTTCGGTTATTCCAGCCAGTTACAGAATATAGGAAAGACCACCAACAAGGGTGTGGAAGTTCAACTCAATATGCAGCTGATCCGTAAACAGGATTTCACCTGGAATGCGAATTTCAACATCTCCTTTAATAAAAATAAAATCGTGGGACTGGGTGTTAACCAAACCCAGTTCTTCCCGGCAGCCAGCTGGGGCGTATCCGGACAACCGACTGACTATATTGAGCGTATCGGTTATCCGGTTGGCTCCATTTATGGTTTAGTAACAGCCGGCTTCTATACTACGGATGACTTTAACTGGAATCCGGGTACAGGTGTTTACACGCTTCGTCCGGGTGTGGCCTCCAATGCCTCCATCATCGGTACCGTAATGCCTGGGTCTATTAAATTTGCTGACCTGAATGGTGATGGTGTGGTGGATATCAACAATGACCGCCGCATTATCGGCGATCCTACCCCGAATTGTACCGGTGGACTCAACAACCAGTTTGTTATAAAAAACTGGGATCTGAGTATGTTTATGAACTTCTCACTCGGCAATGATATTTACAATGCCAATAAAATTGAGCTGACGAATGCATATTCCATCAACTCCAATATGCTGGAAATGATGAGCGGCAGGTATATGACGATTAATGCGGACGGGCAACGGGTGCTGTACACCAATGGTTCCAACCAGGCCGTGGGTATTGCGCCTGAACTGTTATCTGAACTGAATAAGAATGCTAAAATCTGGCAGCCACTTCGTGGTTCCGGTGCATTCTATCCGCATTCATGGGCCATTGAAGACGGTTCTTTCCTGCGTATTAACAACCTGACACTCGGTTATACTTTCCCTGTAAAAAAACTGGCAGGTATGCGGATGAGCAAACTCAGGGCTTATTTTACAGCCAACAATCTGGCGATCCTGACCAATTACACCGGTTATGATCCTGAGGTGAGCGTAAGAAGCAACCCGCTGACACCCGGCCTCGATTACTCCGCGTATCCGAAAAGCCGCAGTTTTGTCTTTGGTATAAATGCTTCATTTTAATAACTCAACAACTTATTCAAAATGAAAAAAACTAATTATAATAAAATCGTTTTACTGGGCGCCCTGGGCATAGCCCTGCTGGCCGGCAGTTGTAAAAAATTCCTGGACCAGAAACCCATCACTGAAGTGACCGCCCCGCTGGTATTTAAAGATGTAAATACCACCTACCAGGCTCTGGCTTCGGTATATAGCCGTATGGTAGGTGATGCCGCTTATGGTATCCGTATGAGTCTTTACTATCCGCTGGATACTGATGAAATGCAGGGACCAACCGGTACCTCTGATAATGACAGAAGGGATATTGCCCGCTATGCGGCCACACCCGGTAATGCACAGATCACCAACCCGTTTAACCAGATGTTCCAGGGGATTGAATTTGCCAATATCTGTATTGCCAATATTCCTGAAATGGACATGTACGCCAATGGTACGGAACAGGAAAAGAAAAAACTGCAACGGATGCATGGCGAAGCCCTCACCCTCCGGGCCCAGTTCTATTTTGAAGCGATCCGCAACTGGGGTGACCTGCCTGCGCATTTCCTGCCGGCTGCCACACAATCAGGAAATGAGCCCTTCCCTGCCAGAACCAGTATGGATACTTTATACAACCGGCTTATTGCCGACCTGGAAACCGCCGAAGCCCTGGTTCCCTGGCGCAATGAAGTTACCGGTATCGGCGACCCGCTGGATGAACGCATCACCAAAGGAACCGTGAAAGGACTACGTGCCCGGCTGGCATTATACCGCGGTGGTTATGCCTTACGCAGCAACGGTACCATGCAGCGTTCCGCCGACTACCTGTCATTTTACCAGATCGCCAAAACGGAGTGCAACGAAATCATGAATTCCGGTCAGCATACACTGAATCCAAGTTTCAAAGGACTTTGGAAAGACCAGGTATGTGCCCGTACGCTGGCTGATCCTAACGGAGAACTCATGTTCCAGGCCAGTGCCACTGGTGGTAATGCAACGGCTGACACTAAACTGGGATATTATAATGGTCCCCGTGTAAATAACCTGGGCAACAGCAGCGTGAACCCTCTGCCCACTTACTTTTACCTGTTTGATTCCACAGATACACGTCGTGATGTAACTGTTTGCCACTACTTCACTACCACTACTGGAACCCGCACCGGACAGGTGATCAGTAATATGACAGATGGTAAATACCGCCGCGACTGGATCACCAACCCGGTGATTTCACCAACGAATGCCATTCAGTACTTCAGCCTGAAATGGCAGATCCTTCGTTATGCAGATGTACTGCTGATGTTTGCTGAAGCTGAAAATGAAATCAACGGTCCGACCACGGCTGCCTACAATGCCATTAATATGGTTCGCAGAAGAGGATTTGGAAAACCCATCAGCACACCGGATGCCAGCGTGGACCTCCCCGCCGGTTTGTCCAAAGCAGATTTTTTCAAATATCTCGTACGGGAAAGAGCACTCGAACTGGGCGGTGAAGGCATACGTAAATATGACCTGATCCGCTGGAATCTCCTGGGTACAGCCTTGTCTGAGTCCAGAGCGAATATGCTGAAAATGGCAGCCAGCACCACCATGATTGATCCTAGTTATATGGCAGGTTATCCATCCTATTGCCTGACCAGTACACTGCCCACTTCCATGTACGCGATCAACAATACCACATCTGATGTGAGCAGTTTAGGGGGACTCTGGTTCAATTCACTTTATAAAACAGCACCCACTGCCACCCCCACCGGCACAACTAAAATTGTCTGGGTGGGCACCACCGTTAATACAGTTTGTGCAGCCCGTTATGCAACCGGTTACGTAGCAGGAAAAGGTGAATTACTCCCTATTCCCCAGCCAGCCATTGACGCCAACTTTAATCTGCGCCAGAACCCGGGATACTAACCAGTTCTTTGAAATAAATTAACAGAAAGGCTGCATCCGTTATAAAACAGATGCAGCCTTCTTTACTTCTTTTACTTCTATTTTTTATGAAAAGTTACTGGCATACATTTCCCTTGTTTTTATTGATTGGCACTATATCCTGTGCCCAGCCTGTTCAGCAAGTGGTTTCATCCGTGGCCTCAGCAGCCATTGCCTTTCCGGGTGCAGAAGGATTTGGAAAATTCACAAGCGGCGGCAGGGGTGGTCAAGTATTTATTGTAAATACACTTTCCGACGATGGCGAGGGTAGTCTCCGTAAAGCCATTAATGCCAAAGGGGCAAAGATCATTGTCTTTGCTGTTTCCGGAACCATCCATCTCAACAGCCCGCTGAGTATAAAAGCCAATACCACCATTGCCGGGCAAACGGCTCCCGGTGACGGCATCTGCCTTGCCGATTATCCTGTATCGTTGGGAGGAGATAATATCATTGTCCGCTACATGCGCTTCCGGATGGGCGATCGTTACCAGTCACAGCAAGGAATGGTGGACGGCAGCGGCGGAGATGATGCGTTGGGCGGTATGCGAAGAAAAAATATTATCATCGACCATTGCAGTGTGAGCTGGAGTACGGATGAAGTATTTTCCGTATATGCCGGAGACAGCACCACCCTCCAATGGAATATCATCAGTGAGCCATTAAATTATTCTTACCATTTTGAAACCGGCGATAAAGATTGGGAACAACACGGTTATGGCGGCATCTGGGGCGGACTTCATTTAACAGCCCACCATAACCTCTTTGCACATTGCAATAACCGTTGTCCGCGTTTTAATGGTATCCGGCACACCCCCACTGAACTGGTGGATTACCGCAATAATGTAATCTATAACTGGGGTGGAAATAATATTTATGCCGGCGAAGGCGGCTTCTACAATATTGTAAATAACTATTACAAGTACGGACCCAATACCAGTAAGAGTGTACGCTACCGAGTTGTTAATCCCGGTAAACGTGATCCGGATATCGGGTTCGGCAAATGGTATGTAAACGGAAATTATATGGACGACTCCAAACAGGTAACTAACGATAACTGGCTCGGAATTCACATGGGCAATGGGGGTACTGAAGCTGACAAACTCAGTACCATAATAAAAGAACCTCATGTGGCAGAAAATATTCCCGCAGCATCAGCCACTGACGCTTATGAAGCGGTTTTGCAATCAGCAGGTGCAAGCTTCCGCAGAGACACCCTCGACCAGCGGATCATAGATGATGTACGAAACAGAACCGGACGGTTTATAGATGTACAAGGTGGATTCCCGCACGGAACCCCCTATGAACAAACGGTGAATGCCTGGCCAACCCTGCGTTCAGTCCCGGCTCCTGCTGATTCGGATAGAGACGGAATGCCTGATGCCTGGGAAAAGGAAAGAGGGTTAAACCCTTCAGATCCGGCAGATGCCCCCAAAACAGGATTACATAACTATTATTCCAATATTGAAGTGTATATAAACAGCCTGGTAAAATGAAAAAAATCGCGCTAAGCCTGTTCAGTCTTTCCCTGTTTGCCTTTATGCTGCCTGAAAAAAAGAAAATAAAAATATTCCTGGCCGGGGATTCCACGATCAGTATCAAGGAAACCCGGTACTATCCGGAGACCGGCTGGGGTATGCCCTTTGTGTATTTCTGGGACAGTACGGTAACGGTTGTGAACAAAGCCAAAAACGGACGGAGCACCAGTTCATTCCGCAACGAAGGTTCCTGGAAATCCATTATGGATGAAGCCGGTGAAGGCGATTATATTTTTATACAGTTCGGACATAACGACGAAGTGTCCACCAAGAAAACCTATACCACCGAAACTGAATTCAGCGCCAACCTGGTACGTTACGTACAGGAATCCCGGGCAAAAAAAGCAACACCACTCCTGCTAACACCAGTTGCCCGGAGAAAGTTCAATGCCTCCGGGAATATTGAAGGCACTCATGATGTTTATGCACAGATTGTTCGGGATGTTGCCAAAGAAAACCAGGTATTGCTGATTGATCTTGATAAAAAAAGCCAGGCGCTTTACCAGCAATGGGGTGTGGAAAAGTCAAAACTGCTTTTTGTACAGCTCAAACCCGGCGAACACCCGAATTACCCGGATGGGAAAGAGGATAATACCCATTTCAGTGAACTGGGTGCCCGGCTGATCGCTCAACTGGTACTCAGTGAACTGAAACTACTGAATACGGACCTGAATACAAGAATCTATACGCCTCCGGTAAAAAATAAATGAAAGGGATATTTTTTTTATTACTCTGTATTGGCTTTTCTGTCAGTACCGCAGGCCAGTCCCGCGCCGGTATCTCTGGTATGAGGGACAGCTCTTATTCGCTTTCCAAAGAATTCGAAAAGCAACAGAAATTTTACCCGGGAATTGAGTTGGTTATACCATCAGGCCGTATCGCCCGGATTACAAAAAATATAGTTTTTTGTATTACCCCCGAAAGACAACTGAAGCTGGATGTATACCAGCCTTTACAGTCCCCGATAAAAAAAAGAATAGCCATCATTTTCATTCATGGCGGAGGCTGGCGCTCCGGCAATAAGGAGATGCATGAGGCGTTGCTTGAAAAACTTGCTGCAATGGGTTATGTCTGTATCAGCCCGGAATACCGGCTTTCCACAGAAGCTTTATACCCCGCAGGCGTTCATGATATCAAATCCGCTATCCGGTGGACCAGGCAGCATGCCAAAAAATATCAAATTGATACAGATAAAATAGTGGTGGCCGGGCATTCCGCCGGTGGCGAACTCGCAGCCATGATGGGAGCCACCAACAATAACCCGGCATTTGAAGGAGCAGGCTGTTTCCTCAAAAAATCAAGTGTTGCCGATGCGGTTATTGATCTTGATGGCACGCTGGCCTTTATCCATCCGGAATCAGGCGAAGGTGATGACAGTAAAAAAATCTCAGCAGCCACTCATTGGTTTGGTTATTCCAAAACGGAGAATCCTGAACGCTGGAAGGAGGCAGCCCCGCTGACACATGCCGGTCCGCACTGCCCACCTTATCTCTTTATTAATAGCGGCGTTGACCGGATGCATGCTGGCCGTGAAGATTTTATACGCATATTGAATCATTCAGCGATTTATTCCGATACCAGGTCCTTCCCGGGTTCACCTCACAGTTTTATTTTCTTCCGGCCCTGGTTTGATTCAACCCTTGTTTCAATGGACCGGTTTTTAAAAAATGTTTTCCCCCCTTTAAAAACAATCAGCCGGAAAATCACGGTAGCAACTGATGGTACAGGTGATTTCAACAATGTACAGGCGGCCATTCTTTCTGTCCCTGACCGTAACAAAGTCCCGGTAATCATCTTTATTAAAAACGGGATTTATAAGGAAAAGATTTACCTCGATTCGCTCAAACCATTTGTCACCATGATCGGGGAAGACCGTTATAAAACAATACTCACTTATGATGATCATACCGGTAAAATCAGTGCGGTCGGGGCCACTATTAATACCCGGAGTTCCTGGTCTTTTAAATCTGCCGCTGATCAGTTTACTGCACGGAATATAACTTTTCAAAACGATGCTGGCTTTACCGCCGGCCAGGCGGTAGCGCTGGAATCAAATGGCGACCGGGCCCGTTTTTTCAATTGCCGTTTTACAGGTAACCAGGATGTGCTCTTGATCGACGGCAATAAAAGCCGGCAGTATTTCAGGGACTGTTATATAGAAGGCACGACCGATTTCATCTTTGGTTCGGCGATTGCCTGGTTTGAAAACTGTACCATTTACAGCAAGAAAAATTCGCATGTGACGGCTGCTTCCACACCGGCCGGGAATCAATTCGGTTATGTATTTAACCAATGCCGGCTCGAAGGAGATACCTCACTCCATCAGGTGTCGCTGGGCAGGCCCTGGGGGCCATTTGCCAAAGTGGTGTACCTTACCTGTTATATAGGGGCACATATCAGGCCCGAAGGCTGGAGCCCCTGGAATAATAACGATCATCATAAGACAAGTTTTTACGCAGAATATAAAAATACCGGTCCCGGTGCCTTTGCCGGAAAACGTTTAGCCTGGACCAGGCAATTAACCGACGAAGAAGCTGGTCAATATCAGTTATTACGTGTATTGAACAACTGGGACCCTGAATTAACTCAATAAAGATGAAGAAACTTTTCACTGTTATACTGCTACTGCTCCAGGCAGGATTATTTGCCCAGACTTCAAATCCAGGCCAGTATAAATATGTTTTCACGGTGGCCAAAGACGGCAGTGGTGACTATTTCAATATCCAGGATGCGATCGACGCCATGCGGGTCTATCCGTTAGCCCCGATCACACTATTTATAAAGAATGGCACCTACCGGGAAAAAATTGAACTACCCGCTCCTAATACCGATGTCAGTTTTATCGGTGAAAATGTGGACAGCACTATTATTGTATTTGATGACTTTTCAGGTAAAGGAAAACATACCACGTTTACTTCCTATACTGCGAAAATTTCCGGCAACCGTTTCCGGGCATCGAATATCAGTTTTGTCAACAATGCCGGGCCGGTGGGACAGGCCCTCGCCCTCTATGTGGATGCGGATAAAGCCGTTTTCACAAACTGTAAATTTCTCGGCTACCAGGATACCATCTTTTCCGGCGGTGAAACATCCCGCCAGTTATTTGACCATTGTTTTATAGAAGGCAGCACCGACTTTATTTTCGGACCGGGTACTGCGGTTTTTAACGCCTGTACAATCCGTAGTAAATCCAATTCCTTTATCACTGCCGCCAGCACCCCGAAAGGAAAGAAATATGGTTTTGTTTTTCTGGATTGTACGATCACCGCCGATTCAGGGGTAACCCGGTTATCTCTTGGACGACCCTGGCGTCAGTATGCCCGCACCATATTCCTGCGCTGTACATTGCCCGCTGCAATAACCGCTGCCGGATGGGATAACTGGGGCAATCCGGAGAATGAAAAAACAGCTTACTACGCAGAGTATAAAAACAACGGACCGGGTGCCTTAACAGGTAATCGGGTAAAATGGAGTAAACAGCTTACTGATAAAGAAGCAGCCGCCTATACCCTTAAGAACATCTTTGGCATAGCAGAAAACTGGTACAACAACCAACAGCCATTAACATTCAACAGATCTGTTTTTAACCAGCAGAAAGCGGTAGTAGTACCTCTTTATGCCGGGGCCGTACCGAATAATAAACCGGTAGCTGACCGTGAAACCTCGGTGACCAGCAATAATGTAACCCGTATTGCCAAAGTAATTACTCCCACACTGACCATTTACCGTCCTGATAAACCAAACGGACAGGCCGTGGTTATTTGCCCGGGTGGCGGATATTCCATTCTTGCTTTTGACAAAGAAGGAACCCGGGTAGCAGAAGAATTTATCAAATGGGGTATCACGGCAGTCGTGTTAAAATCCCGTTTGCCCGATGACAGCCTTCAGCATGACCGCAGTCTGGCTCCGCTGCAGGACGCACAGGAAGCCATACGCTATGTACGCCGTCATGCGAAGGACTGGAGCATTCACCCGGATAAAATCGGGATCATGGGATTCTCAGCCGGCGGCCATCTTGCTTCCACTGCAGCCACCCACTTCACTTTTAAAGCAGATGCGTCCTGTACGGACACCACCTCCTTCCGTCCGGATTTCGCCATACTCATTTACCCGGTGATCAGTTTCGACAGCAGTATTACGCATAAAGGTTCCCGTAATAACTTAGTAGGTACCCATGCCACTGAAGACAGGATACGGTTCTTCAGCAATGAATTACAGGTTACGCCTCAGACCCCTCCATCCTTCCTGGTGCATGCGGGGGATGATGGCGCTGTTCCGGTGGATAACAGTATCCGCTTTTACAGCGCATGTATAAAAAATAAAGTCCCGGCCGAACTTCACCTGTATCCCAAAGGCGGACACGGGTTTGGCCTGACCAATAAAACAACCCATGATAACTGGCTGGAACGGTTACGTAACTGGCTGCAGTTACTTAAATAATTAATGATGAAACGTGTACTTTTAATCGGAGTTATTTTGTCCCAACTGTACGGTACCGCACAAACGGTAAAAGCCGATAACGGGAATGGCACATACAATAATCCCATCCTCCATGCAGATTACAGCGATCCGGATGCAATCCGTGTAGGAACTGATTACTATATGGTGTCCTCCAGTTTTAACCATATTCCCGGCTTGCCCATTTTACAATCAAAAGACCTGGTGAACTGGAAACTCCTGGGACATGCATTAACGGTGCAGCCTCCCGAACAGCATTATAACAAAGTACAGCATGGTGCCGGTGTATGGGCTCCGAGTATCCGTTACCATAATAATGAGTTTTATATCTACTACCCGGATCCCGACTTCGGCATTTATCGGGTGAAAGCAAAAAATATCACTGGTCCCTGGTCTGCTCCCTTATTAGTGGAAGCTGGCAAAGGACTGATCGATCCCTGTCCGCTATGGGATGATGATGGGAAAGTTTATCTCGCTCATGCTTATGCCGGCAGCCGCGCGGGCTTCAAATCCATTCTTGTGGTAAAAGAAATGAACAAAGAGGGAACAAAAACGATCACCGGCCCGGTACTGGTTTATGATGGTCATGCGGATGATCCGACCATCGAAGGCCCCAAAATGTATAAACGCAATGGTTACTATTACCTCTTTGCACCGGCTGGAGGTGTAAGTACCGGCTGGCAGCTTGTGCTGCGCTCCAGGAATATCTATGGTCCCTATGAACGTAAAGTGGTGATGGATCAGGGGCAATCAACAGTAAACGGCCCACACCAGGGGGCATGGGTCAATACAATAACTGGGGAAGACTGGTTTCTGCATTTTCAGGACAAAGAAGCCTATGGACGAATTGTACATCTGCAACCCATGAAATGGGTCAATGACTGGCCGGTGATCGGGGAAGATAAAGACGGGGATGGCAAAGGAGAACCCGTGATGCTTTATAAGAAACCCAATACCGGAAAATCGTACCCGGCCGTTTCAATACCTGAATCCGATGAATTCAATACCACAGCAATGGGATTGCAATGGCAATGGCAGGCCAATCCCCGGCAGGGCTGGGCCTTTGGCACCCCACAGGGATACCTGCAATTAGTTTCCGCTCTTCTTCCGGCTTCCGTACACACTGCCTGGGATTTCCCCAATATCACTGCACCGGAATGCCCCGCCCAAGCCTGTACGGCTCGCGCTCAAT
>CAZYTV010000120.1:0-3283 GCA_964650455.1 uncultured Chitinophaga sp.
GAGTGTTCGATAAACTTTATAAACCCTATAAACTCTACTTTCAACCTCTTTCTTCTTTCGGCCAACAAAAACCTTATAAACTATTCTACACTGATCCTGATTCCTTCCGAATGCGCACTGAACTCCGGCGCATACATACACTGGATACTGGTGACTCCATTGCTGAAATTACCGGCATGGGTGGCGAAGAGTTCGTACTCGAATACATAGGTTCCTTTCCGCAGGTAACTGAAGAAGAAATTGGTACTCGCGTCCTTGGTGCTTTCGTAATAGCCGAGTCCGCCCTGCCATTTATAGCTGCTCAGCACATTCACCGGTTCCAGTGCGGAGGCCCGCATATCTTTCATATGCACATATTCCAGATCCCGGTCCACGCGTAGTTCGACCCGAACTTTTATTTTGTCACCTACTTTAATAACATCTCCTTCGTTGACCGGGGTGATCACCGGTCCGCGGTCGCTGTTCGTCTGGACAAACATTTTCTTCGACAATTTCAGCGGCGTTTCCGCAGTGGTGATTTTGTCGAGGTCTTCGAAGTATTGCCAGTAGACGGAACCCCAGCTAGAGGAAATGTTTAGAGGTTTAGTCGTTGAGTTGTTTAGCGGTTGGTTCACACTGATTGAGATGTTCCCTTGCTCCGGGTTGACCTTCTGGGCTTCAATTGTTTTTTTGAAATAGCCGGTGCCGGCTTCGGCGCCAGCATCGGTTAATTTGAAGGTGGTATTCCCCAGTTTGATCTCTACTTCCGGTTCATTGGTCAGCCAGTTGGTTCCTTGTATTAATAAGGCATAACAGGCTTCGGCGGTGGCCTTGCTGGTCTTCCAGTTATTGGTTTGTTTGTTCTTGAGCAACCATGTTTTCAGCTCATCCACCGTTGTATTGTCCTTTCCTGCTTCAGCAAAGGCTTCAATCAGCAGGGCATGGGTTTCGATGGGCATTTCGTACCAGAACCAGCCATAACGCTGGTCTTTCCAATAGCGGCCGAGCTCTTCGTGGCTGATGGAGGTTTCCTTCAGTGATTTCAGTATGGCGGCCGGTGTTTTCAGATCACCGCTACGATAGAGGGCCAGGGCGATCATTCCCTGCATGTATTTACTTTGTTTTACCCAGTTAACCGCCAGTTTGCCACGGTAAAAATTATAAGCAGTTTGCGATTCTTTAGCGATCTCATAATCCGGGAAGAAGCTACGCATATAGAGATACTGAATCTCGCTATAGCCCGGTGAGTAAGTTTTGAGATTGACTTTACTTTTGATCAGCCCGTCAAAGTCCTCTTTTATTTTTTTATCGAGATAAGGGAGGGCCAGGGAAAGAATGGATTTAAGATACCCTTCCTGTCCGGGTGCAATGCCATTCAGTTTTTTGAGGTGACCGATCCCCGTTACAATATACTGGGTGATATAACGGTCATCGGGACCTCCGCTGAACCAGACAAAGCCGCCATTGGGGCTCTGCATTTTTTTCAGTTTGGCAAAAGAACTGTTCAGGGCCTCACTCATTTTCACCATATCAAAGAGCAGAGCGATATTCTTTTTCTGCTGGGATTCTGTTTTGGCTTCGAGTACCCAGGGTGTTTCTTCGAGCAATACGGCTTTCAGTTCCTGGTTTTTCTCAAGGTTACTCATCAGGGCTGCCGTATCTTTTATTTTCCATTGCTCAAATACCTGTCTGATCTTCGGACTGGCATGGGTGATATAGCTGGCCAGCGAATTGGCATAATAGCGGTTCCAGGTTTGTTCGGCACAGTCGTAGGGATATTCCATCAGGTAGGGCAGGGCCTGAACCGCATACCAGGCGGGGTTGGAACTGTATTCCACCGTAAGTGACTGGTGCTGCAGGGATTCACTGCTGGCGCTGTTGAGTAGTTTCTCAAATTTAAAATTCTTTGTACCACTGCCTTTCATATTGATGGGCAGGCTCTCCGTCACCAGCATCCGGTTAGTGAGTACAGGCATACTGTTTTCCTCACCATCACTGTAATTGCCAGAGCGGGCCACGATCCGCCATACCAGGGCCTTATTGAAAAGATAGGGTACATCAATCGGGAATTTCACGGATTCACTTTGTCCGGCCCCGACAGTAAAGTATTGGTTGGGGAAAGCATTTCGGAACCAGCCATCAATGGAGGTATTAGTACTGGCATCGAATAACTGCAATTCGGCAGTGCCCGTTAATTCCTTATTTGTCAGGTTGACGATTTTGGTACTGAACTCCATTTTATCCCCTTCGCGGAGAAAGCGTGGCGTATTAGGCTGTACCATCAGTTCTTTCTGGGTTACAATTTCTTTAGTACTGTAACCAAAAGCTGCGTCTTTGGTATGTGCCAGAGCCATGAATTTCCATTTCGTCAGTGCTTCGGGCATGGTGAAAGAGAACTCGATAGCACCAGTACTGTCGGTGCGGAGTTCGGGGAGAAAAAAGGCGGTTTCGTTAAAATTTTTCCTGGATTTGATATCAGTCAGCGTCGGCTTTTTTGCACCTGATTTGGTGGTGATCAGGATCACACCATTTGCACCTCTTGCTGCATAAATGGCTGTAGCAGCGGCTCCTTCAAGGGTTTCAATATTAAGAATATCACCGGGACTTATACCGTCGGCCGATTCAACCACCACCCCGTCAACGATCGTTATGGGCTTATTTCCTGTTGATATAGTAGTGAAACCTCTGATGCGGATATTGTCATCAGCGCCTGGGGCTGCTGCTGCGACTTTTGAAAAATCCATTTCCCTTTCTGATAATTGAATACCCGCTACTTTTCCCTCCAATGCGTATTTCAGTGACCGGACATTGTTTTGTCCTAACGCAGCTGAAAGTAATTGATCGTACTCTTTTGCAGCATATTTATGGCCAGCACTTTCTATATAACGGGTTAAGGAATTGTAACCGGTGAAGTTCAACGTGAAATTCCATTGTTTCCAATAATAGTTAAGAGGCCATACATCTGGTTTGTTCCAGGTGTGAGGAATAAACTGATCCAGTGATGCATCATACATACTGCCCATTAATTCAGCAGCCACTTTTTCTTTTTTATATCCGCTGATTTTAAGTTTCCATATTTCTGCTGAACCGGGTAAGGTTTTATCCCGGAAGCTGGCGTATTCAATGGTGAGGTCTTTATTTGTCCAGGGCACATAGATAAATGCACTTTTCTGGTAGACCCGGTTATGTTTGATAAATAACCAGCCTGCTCCATAACCACCACGGTCAGCTTCAGTGGCAGCGAAACTGAAGTTTTTCTTTTCATTATTCAATTTAATGAAACTGAATGTTTCCTGATTCTGAC
>CAZYTV010000120.1:3293-12900 GCA_964650455.1 uncultured Chitinophaga sp.
GATTCCAGTCACCTGATTTTTTAGCCAGCCCATGAATTAAAAATAAATTGTCCGCTGCAGTGCCGATTTCAACTGTGGCTGTTTCCCCAGGTTCCACCAATGTTCTTTCCTTTCCGGTCCATAGGTATTCAGGGCGGTTAAGCTGGTTGCTTTTTTCATCAAATAACTCAGTATATGCCACACTTTTTACTTCATCCCCGTTTTTGCCAGTGGCTGTTATTTCAATGACATAATAGCCTGATGAAAATGCCCCATTCTCCACTTTCCATTTTCCATTTTCCTGTACACTATCAGTCTTTGCATAAACCGTTTCCCCCGTTGCCCAGTTTGTATAATCCGATTCATTATCATATTCATCTGCCGGAAAGAGTTTTACATACTCCACTTTACTCATCAGGAACTGATCAGGTCTTTCCCAAAAGCGTTTACGGATCAGCCTTTTTTCCTCTTTCAGCCTGCTGATGCTCACTTTGGCCGTTGACGGTATAAATTCACCATTCATATTAACGGTACGGATACTGAGACTTTTCAGGCTGTCTGCAGGTAATGCTGATGGAATATCCGTTTTCAGCAACAGGGATTTGTAACTTACAGATACCGCCAGTTCCCCGCTGCGGGTTTCGCCATTGATATCGGTAACATCCGCGAAGACTTTATAGTCGAATACCGGCTCAAATTTCTTTTCAATTTTCAAATCGGGGAGTGCGGTAAACTCAAGATCAAATTTGCCATCCTTGTCCGTCTTTACTTCCCCATGAGCAATTTCCATAGCATTGACAGGGGGCTGCCACCAGCGTCGGAATAACCAGGGATAGAGAAAGCGTGGTTCCCTGACGACACGATACTTTACGGCAGCGCCATCAATATTATTACCGGCATAGGCTTTGGCAATACCGGTTACTTTGATTTTGTCATTGACTTTGTAGGTTCCTTTGATGGGTTCATACTCCACAAAGAATTTTGGTCTTTTATATTCTTCGACTTTAAAGCCGGCCTGCGCATTTTCCGCTTTTACAAAAAGGCTGAATTGCCCGTTGAGACCACCCTGCGGCAATTGGAATTTTCCATTAAAGGAACCAAACTCATTGGTTTTTAGTTTCAGGCTGTCCACCTCCTTGTAATTGGCATCCCGCAGGTAAACCGTGGTGGTATAACCTGCCCTTACTTGTGTTCTTTTAACATCCGCATCCACGGCCAGTACAATGCCTTTGAAATACAGGGTCTGGCCCGGACGGTAAATGGCCCGGTCAGTAAAGAGGTTTACGGACGTTCTTCCTCCAGGGTTCTCTGACCGGTTATCCCGGTAATAGTAGTAATCATTCTGGTATTCATTCATAAACAGCCGGTCACTGTTATGTTTGATATCAAGTAGAAATGAAAAGTTCCGGTAATTGTTGTCTTCATTGGCCGGTCGTTCTATTTTGAAATAGCCATTGGCATCTGTAGTATAGGCTTTCCCGCGGGCTTTAATATTCTTTGATTGCTTGTAATCATATTTCTGCTCCCATACCTGAACACTGGCATTGGCCAGGGGCTGGCCGGTTTCACGGTGCAGGACAAAATAATCCTGGTCATTATTCACATAGCTGATTGCGGAGACATAGAAACTGCGGGCACCCAAAAGACTTTTGGCATTTTTAAAATCGGCATTGTCTGAAGCCAGTAAGATGTATTCACCCACAGGCAGTCCGTCAATTTTTATTTCCACTTTATGTTCCTGAAGATCATTGGTAGCCGGCAGTGCCTGTTGCCAGTTCTTCATGGCGGGGGCGCTGACCAGGGCAGGCCAGTATTTTTCATCATACTGGTTTTCCAGCTGGGTTTTGAGCTTTTCATCGGCTTTGATCAGGCGCAGATAAAGTAAATTGACCTTTTTATAGCTTACCAGGGAACGGAAGGGCAGATCCGGGCTGTTCACTTTTTCCATGCTGAATTCGAAACTGCTACTGTTCAGCTCCAGCAGGAGGTTCCCTGCATTGATCTTTCCTTCGGATGAATCTTTCTGCAATTGTAATTTCTCGCAGATCTCTTTAGCTTTTATCCTTGCAAACCGGTGGGTGGTATCGCCATGGGGTTCGTAATCGTTTGCCTGTTCATTATAATATTGCGCCATCAGGTACCAGGCCTGTGCGGCCGCCGGCAGGTTTTCGTACTGCCGGGCAATTTGGTTAATGCTGTTGAAGTAAAGCTGGTCTTTATCCGGGTGCGTGGAGTTTTCCTTTACAAATTCAATCCTTTTGATATCCGCATCGATCAGGGCATCGGGTTTGGAATCGCTGATATGGAAGGCGATCAGTTCCTGGTAAATTAATAAAGCTTTATGCTGAAGCGACAGTGAATCTTTTGTAGTGAATTTCCGTTTTGCAAAATCAGCGGCCGGGTCAAAAGCACTGGCCTGGTCAATTTCAAAAGCATAAGCTGGTTTGGTGATATCCCGTTCATCATTTTCAAACCAGGTAAGAGCCTGGTGGGCCAACAGGTCGTACAAGGTTGGTCGCAGATGTCGAACATTTCCTTTAATAATAATGGCATTATAAGGATCCAGCTTTGTCTGTTGCAGGAGCCGGGTGTCTTTCAGTGACTGCAGGTAAAGCTCACTGATCTTTTTATGGAAATCTTCGGCTCCCCAGGTGGCTATATCCGTTTTATTAAATGTAGTGGTCTGGGTCCGGTCCATCAGCACCCAACGTTTTTCCTGGTAATAATTCCAGT
Organism: uncultured Chitinophaga sp.; assembly: GCA_964650455.1. Taxonomy (GTDB): domain Bacteria; phylum Bacteroidota; class Bacteroidia; order Chitinophagales; family Chitinophagaceae; genus JJ008. Next base: position 6,006 of record CAZYTV010000120.1, read on the forward strand.
ACATGCCGGCAATGATATTTTTAAGCAGAGCCGTCACTGGATCTTTGCTGCTCTTCAGTTCGGCTTCCATTTCCCGGATAGAAAGTATATCGTTGTTTTCACGGGTGTCGGACTGCAGCCCGGAAATATAGAGCAGGGACCTGATCACCTGGGCTTCTTGTTTTTCTTTTTTGGCCAGGGCGAAAATTTTCTTTACTTCAGTCAGTGCGGATTTGGGCAGCCCTTTCTGGCTGAACTGCTCCACTTTTTTCCACTCTTTATCGTAGTTCTTGACCGGGGTCTGGCTATGACTGTTCATAACACTAAGGCAGGTAAAAAGGATGGTTAGGAAAAGGTTAATCAGGATGCGCATTTTCATGCTGGTTTATTTTAGTATAAAGTTACTTGTTCCGGAGTGTGTATCAGATGCATAATTATCATGTATTTCATAATCTTTCTGTCGTAGCCTCTCCGAATGGGACACTGCGACAGAAAGATGGACGGGTTTTCCGCACCCGCAAATCCGCGCCCAGTATGGAATCACGCAGTTTCCCGCATAACCCCGCTTTTTCTGCACAGGTCTTTAACATTTTGTTACCCACCTGTTCAGGCACGCTGGCACGCCTTTGGAAATACTGTTTACAGAACCGTATTTATTCACTTTTAAATATTAAATCATGAAAAAAATCTTTACACTCTTTATCGCCTCACTCTTTTCACTGAGCCTGCTGGCTTTCGAAGGTACCCGGTTGAGTATCTCGTCTATGTCTACCAGTAAGGAACTGAAAATTGAAATTGATGGCCGCAAATTCGCCATGAAGAATAACAGTATCACTGTTGGCTATATGGGCGAAGGGTATCACCAGGTAAAAATATTCCGTGACAGCAGGAAAAATGGTAATGGTTTTGGCCGCCGGGAAGAGGTGGTCTATAACGGATCCATCGTTCTGAAAAGAGGATTTCACACCGACATTACCATTAACCGTTTTGGTAAGGTAATGATCGATGAACGCCGGATTGACCGCAATGATGACTGGTACCAGGAAGAGGATGATGTTTATGATAACAATGATCATGGATATGATAATGGCAATGGTAATGGTGGCTGGAACGGTGGTTATGCCAATGTGATGCAGGCCCGTGAATTTGAAACCCTCAAAGAATCGCTCCGTAAGGAATGGTTTGAAAGCAATCGCCTTCAGTCAGTAAAATTCATTATTGATAAGAACAACTTCACCACCCAACAGGTAAAGGAACTGATCATGTTATTCGTCTTTGAGAACAATAAACTGGAAATTGCCAAGTATGCGTACCCCAAAACCGTGGATAAGAAGAATTATTACCAGGTGAATGAGGTGCTGACATTTAACAGCAGCAAGGATGAACTGGCGAAGTATATCAGGAGGTGAGTGGAGAGTGGATAGTGGATAGTGGGCCTCAATGTAGAGATAGTATTATAAAAACGGAACCCTCCGCAATAGGAGGGTTCCGTTTTATATTTTTTGGGTTCGACTATCCCACTTTCTACTCTCTACTTTCCATTTTCCGCTAATTTAGTACACTTACTTCTTTAGTACCTCTGCCATTTTCTTCCCGATATCCGCCGGGCTGCTTACTACATGGATACCGCATTCGGTCATGATTTTCATTTTGGCAGCGGCTGTATCATCCGCACCGCCGACGATGGCGCCTGCGTGACCCATACGGCGGCCGGGAGGGGCAGTCTGGCCGGCGATAAAGCCAACCACGGGTTTTTTATTTCCGGTCTCTTTGATCCAGCGGGCCGCTTCGGCTTCCATACCACCACCGATCTCACCAATCATAACAATGGCATCGGTTTCGGGATCATTCATGAATAATTCAACGGCTTCTTTGGTGGTGGTGCCAATGATGGGGTCGCCACCGATCCCTACGGCCGTAGAGATGCCCAGTCCTGCCTTGGCCACCTGGTCAGCCGCTTCATAAGTGAGGGTACCTGATTTGGAAACGATACCCACACGGCCTTTAATGAACACAAAGCCGGGCATAATACCCACTTTACTTTCACCGGCAGTAATTACGCCGGGACAGTTGGGACCCACCAGGCGGGTGTTCCTGCCTTGCAGGTAATTTTTCACTTTTACCATATCCTGTACGGGAATACCTTCCGTGATACATACAACAAGCCGGATACCTGCATCTGCAGCCTCCATAATCGCATCCGCCGCAAAAGCAGGGGGAACGAAAATGATGCTGACATCAGCACCGGTTGTTTTAACGGCATCTGCCACTGTATTAAAAACCGGTCGGTCAAGATGGGAACTGCCTCCTTTACCGGGGGTTACACCGCCCACCACATTGGTGCCGTATTCGATCATTTGCGTAGCATGGAAGGTACCTTCTGTACCGGTGAATCCCTGAACCAGGATCTTAGAGTTTTTATTAACGAGGATACTCATATTTTGGTCTTAAAAGTGGTGCAAAAGTAAGGCTTTTGCAGTGTTTTGCTGACTACTTTATTTGCAAAATGACGAAGATCAGAGGGAGGGACTGTCTTTACGCATTAAATCATCCATATTCCGGTGGTCCGGAATCTTTCCAGTCTCTTCCAGCATCCGCATATCCTTCGCGTCCTGCAGGAATTCTGATGCGAAAATAAAACTGTTCAGGCGTTCATTTTTACTGAAAATGATGTCTTTTTTTGACCCTTCCCATTCTTTCCGGCCCTGGTACATGTATAAAATATAGTCACCAATCTCCATAACACTGTTCATATCGTGGGTGTTAACCACTGTGGTCATATTAAATTCGATCGTGATTTCTTTGATCAGTTTGTCGATCACCAGTGAAGTCTGTGGGTCCAGCCCGGAGTTGGGTTCATCGCAAAACAGGTACTTGGGATTCAGTACGATGGCACGGGCCAGGGCCACCCTTTTTTTCATACCACCACTGAGTTCCCCTGGAAATTTTTTATTCACATCTTTCAGGTTCACCCGGTCCAGCACTTCATTCACCCGCTCCAGTTTTTTCCGGTGGCTATCCGTAGTAAACATGCTCAGGGGGAACATGATATTCTCTTCCACATTGAGACTGTCGAAAAGTGCCGATCCCTGGAACAACATCCCGATTTCCTTGCGGATATTTGTTTTTTCCTCGCCGGACATAGTTGTAAAATTATGTCCGCTGTACAGGATATCACCACCATCGGGTTCAAACAGCCCCACGATACATTTCTGCAGCACTGTTTTGCCACTACCGCTGGAACCGATGATCAGGTTACACTGACCGGCTTTCATCACGGCACTGACATCTTCAATAACGACCCGGCCGTCAAAACTTTTCTTTATGTTGTGTACTTCGATCATGCAGCAAATTAGAGGAGTAAGGCAGATAATAAATAGTCAGCAAATAAGATCAGGATACAACTCACCACCACCGCTTTGGTACTTGCTCTTCCGATCTCCAGGGCACCCCCTTTTACATAATAGCCATAAAAGGCAGGGATACTTGAAATGATGAAAGAAAATACATACGCTTTAATAAGGGCAAATATGACGTTATAGGGAACAAAGTACTCGAGCAGACCTTTGTCATACATACTGGTTGAAAGAATACCTGCTGCCGTTCCGGCCAGCCGGCCTCCCCAGATACCCAGTGCCATGGCAATCACCACCAGCAAGGGGATCATCAACAGGGCGGCTACGATTTTTGGCAGGATCAGGTAAGTCTTGGTATTTACCCCCATGATCTCCAGGGCATCAATCTGTTCACTCACCCGCATGTTTCCCAGTTCACTGGCAATCCGGCTGCCGGCCACACCGGCCAGTACGATACAAACCAGGGTAGGGGCAAATTCCAGGATCACTGTATCCCGAACGATCTGGGCAATAGTGGATGGAGGGATCAGTGGGCTGACCAGTTGATAAGCTGTCTGTATCGTGGAAACTGCACCGATAAACACGGAGATGATCGCCACAATGCCCAGGGAGCCAAAGCCAATCTCAGTGCACTGGTGAATGAATTCCTTCCAGTACATTTTATGATTTTCCGGTTTGGAAAACATCCCCTTAATCATCAGGAGATAGCGGCCGATGTCGTTGAAAATGGTCATACCGGGTGCTAAGATACACGATGCAAAATTAAAAGCCAGTACAGGCTGATCTGACTGGCTTTTTTAGCGATTTTAAACGGATTAATGCACTTCGCTGGGTTCTTTACGAAGGCGTTTCCACCAGGGTGATTTTTTTACAATATCCTGGGTGGAAATCTTGCTTTTGATCTGTGCATCCACTACCGCGATCTGGGCCATATTGATGATGCTCCTCACGGAACTGCCCAGTTGTAATACATGGACAGGTTTTTTCAATCCTAATAGGATGGGACCTACCGCGTCGGCCACTTCCAGTTCCTTCATCAGGTTATAAGCGATATTACCCGCTGCCAGGTTGGGGAAGATCAGGGTGTTCACATCCTGGTCGACCAGCTCACTGAAGGGATAATTTTCCTTCATCATTTCTTTACTCAGCGCTACCCCGGCCTGCATTTCTCCATCCACGATCAGACTGGGCATTTTTGATTTTACCATTTTCCGGGCTTCTGCCACCAGCCTGGCTTCCGGTGAATCACTGCTGCCGAATGTGGAATAACTCAGCATAGCGATCCTTGGAACAATATTAAACTGGCGCACTTCGCGTGCTGCCAGGAGCGTGATCTCGGCAAGTTCTTCCGCAGTCGGGTTAAAGTTCACTGTAGTATCTGCCAGGAAAAGCGGGCCTTTTTTGGTCAGCATCATATACATACCTGCGATCTTGCGGACCCCTTCTTCAGTACCGATCGTCTGGATGGCCGGGCGAATCGTATCCGGATAGTTTTTAGAGAGACCGGAAATCATCGCGTCGGCATCACCACATTCCACCATCATGCAACCATAGTAGTTGCGGTCTTTCATAATCTTCTTTGCCTCATAGGCATTAAAGCCACGGCGGCCTCTCTTGGCAAAAAAGATTTCCGCATACTGGTTTCTTTTTTCTTCCTGTGCATCACTGCGCGGGTCAAAAATGGGCAGGTCGTCAATATCAATACCATTAACGGCTGCAATTGTCCTGATTTTATTTTCATCGCCCAGGAGGATGGGGTAGCCAATCCCTTCATCAAAAATGATCTGGGCGGATTTAAGGATCTTGACATTGTCGGCTTCCGCAAACACAATACGTTTGGGATCGCGGCGGGCTTTATTACCAATGGCACGCATCACCTGGTTGTCGAGTCCGAGACGTTTATTCAGTTCATTCACATAACCTTCCCAGTTGGTGATGGGTTGCTTGGCCACACCGCTTTCCATAGCCGCTTTGGCCACGGCCGGAGCCACGGTGGAGAGTAAGCGCGGATCAAGGGGTTTGGGAATGATATAGTGTTCGCCGAAACTGATATTCGTTTCGGTATAAGCCATATTTACAATATCCGGAACAGGGGTTTTGGACAGATCAGCCAGGGCCCTTACGGCGGCGAGTTTCATGGCTTCATTGATCTGTTTTGCCCGTACATCCAGCGCCCCCCGGAAAATATAAGGGAAGCCAAGTACATTGTTTACCTGGTTGGGGTAGTCACTGCGGCCGGTGGCCATAATAATATCCTTCCGGGCTTCGGTGGCTTCTTCCCAGCTGATCTCCGGATCGGGATTGGCCATAGCAAAAACAATTGGATTTTTGGCCATGCTCCTGATCATCTCCGCATTAAGTATACCCCCTTTACTCAACCCGATAAATACATCCGCGTCCTTCATGCCTTCTGCGAGTGACATGCTTTTTCCGGGAACAATAAATTCTTTTTTCAGTTCATCCAGGTCTGTCCTTCCTTCATGAATCAGTCCTTTACTGTCGAACACCCTGATATTCTCGCGGCGTACACCCAGGCCGATATAAAGTTTCATACAGGCAACTGCGGCGGCACCGGCACCACTCACCACAATTTTAATTTTATCCATCTTCTTTTTCTGGATCTCGCAGGCATTGAGCAGGGCTGCTGAACTGATAATGGCCGTGCCATGCTGGTCATCATGCATCACCGGGATATTCATCTGCTCTTTCAGTTTCTTCTCGATATAGAAACATTCAGGGGCTTTGATATCTTCCAGGTTGATTCCACCGAATGTGGGTTCGAGGGATTTAACAATCTGTACAAATTTCTCCGGATCCGTTTCATTGATCTCAATATCGAATACATCGATATCGGCAAATATTTTAAACAAGACTGCTTTCCCCTCCATCACCGGTTTGCCTGCTTCCGGACCGATATTGCCCAGTCCCAGTACAGCGGTACCATTACTGATCACCGCTACCAGGTTGCCTTTAGCGGTATATTTATATACATCTTCGGGGTTTGCTGCAATCTCTAAACAGGGCACCGCCACACCGGGTGAATAAGCGAGGGAAAGGTCCCGTTGTGTTTTGGCTTCTTTGGTAGGGATTACTTCGATTTTGCCAGGTCTTCCTTTAGCGTGGTATTCAAGGGCTTGTTGTTTGCGAAGGTCGTTTTGCATTACAAAAATATTAATTCATTTTCTGCGAAATATTCAAAACAGGGTGCAAGTTACAGAATATCGTACCGAATCAACCTGATGACTATCATAGCCCTTTATAACAGGGAATACAGGGCGGTCACCTTCTTTTTTGTATACGTATAAACTATTAATAACGGGCACTGGCTCCCATCCAGGCCATCATTCCCATGCCGATCTCTATTGCTGATTCGTCAATATTGAAAACAGGGGTATGTACACCGGCCGTAATGCCTTTAGCTTTGTTCATCGTACCCAGTCGGAAGAAACAGGCCGGTATTTCCTGCGCATAGTAGCCGAAATCCTCGGCTCCCATCCGCAGTTCAGTTTCGCTTACATTTTCGCTGCCCATATACGTTTCAGCGAGTGCCATTGCCTCTG
>CAZYTV010000121.1:0-12845 GCA_964650455.1 uncultured Chitinophaga sp.
GGCCCCGTAACCAATGGTCGTTGCTGCGGAAAAAAGTCGCCTTATGTTTATTGTCAAACTCGTAAGCTTTCAGAATGACATCGTGCAGGTCCTTAAAGGTCTGCGAATGACGGATCGCCACATCACGGTACACGCTCTCGTCCTCCTCAAAATAGATCCTGAATTTTAGTATGGCCATACCACAAATTTAAGATTAATCGCCGTCAGTGGAAATTTTGGTTCCTAATTATTTTACCTGTTTCAGGCCCATGGCAGCCGCCTTTTCCAGCATAAAGGCAAAAGCCGCATCGTAGGTATTGGGGATAAGTCCATCCAGCATCGCGTCCTTGAGGGCATCCTTGATAATACCAACGGGTTTAGAAGGTGATAAACCGAATGTTTCCATGATCAGTTCCCCGGTAATGGGTGGTTGCCAGTTGCGTACATGGTCCTTCTCCTCCACTTCCCTGCAACGCTCTCTTACCAGTTGGAAATTTTCCAGGAAACGTTTAACTTTTTGTTTATTCTTTGAGGTAATATCTGCTTCACACAACATCATCAGGCTGTCAAAATCATCCCCTGCATCAAATAACAAACGGCGGATGGCCGAGTCAGTTATATTTTCTTTGGTCAGGCTGATGGGCCGCAGGTGCAGTTCCACCAGTTTTTTCACCAGCCGCATTTTTTCATTTTGCGGCAGTTTCAGTTTGCTGAAGATTTTTGGCACCATCCGTCCACCCACTGCTTCATGCCCGTGAAAAGTCCAGCCATGTCCTTCCTCAAAACGTTTGGTGGCCGGCTTGGCAATATCATGCAGGATGGCCGACCAGCGCAACCACAGATCGGTTGTTTTCGCGGACAGGTTGTCCAGCACCTGAAGGGTATGATAAAAATTATCTTTATGTCCCAGCCCGTCTTTGTATTCCGCACCGGCCAGATCCACCATTGGGGGAAAGATCAATTCCAGCAACCCGCATTGATATAATAAGTCAAACCCGATTGATGGAACCGGGGCGAGAATGATCTTGTTCAGCTCATCGGTTATTCTTTCCTGTGAAATGATTTTGATACGATGTGCATTATCTTTTATGCCCTGCCAGGTTTTTTCCTCAATCACAAATCCGAGCTGGGTGGCAAAGCGGATACCCCGCATCATCCGAAGCGGGTCATCGCTGAAGGTCTGTGCCGGTTCCAGGGGTGTCTTGATTATTTTCTGATCCAGATCCTTACGGCCATCAAAGGGATCCACGAGTTCGCCAAAATTATCAGGGTTCAGACTGATCGCCATCGCATTGATGGTAAAGTCGCGACGGTCCTGGTCATCCGCAATAGTGCCCGGTTCAACAGCCGGCTTACGGGATTCAAACTGATAACTTTCTTTCCGGGCCCCTACAAATTCAAGATCAAAATCCCGGTCGATCCGGATATGGGCCGTCCCGAAATTTTTAAAATAATCCACCTGTGGAGCAGGACTAAACCGGGTGGCTACCGCATGTGCCAGGGCGATCCCATCCCCCACACATACAAAGTCCGCATCCTTGGTGTCCCTGCCCAATAATTTATCCCGCACAAATCCACCCACCAGGTAGGTTTCCACTCCCAGTGCTGCGGCCGCCGCACCTACTTTATGGATGAAGAATAGTTCTTTTTCTGTGCAATTGATGTCCATGCGGGGCAAAGGTAAATGATCGGGAGGGTTTGGGGTGGTTTACAGGAGAAAACGGCTTAAAGAAAGGTTTAGTTGTTTAGTCGTTTAGAAGTAAAGCTGTTTAATACGGGCTGTTTCCTGGGAACTGGCAACCGGCATCTGACAACTGCGAAAGTCATTCTTAGGAGGGGCTGTTGACTACTAACTACCGACTACTAACTACGAACTAGTTTATCATGGCCGAAGGACAATCACCTCCCCATTTTTCCATTTTATCAACGACGAAGGGCTGGCTGCTTTGTTATCATCCTGCCGGTAACGGACCACATAATCCACTCCCTGTTTTATTTCGTTGGTTATTGCAGAGAATATGGGTGCAGATGGCTGGCCGGATATATTGGCTGAAGTGGATACAATGGGTTTGCGGAAGCGTTTCAGGAGGTGTTTGCAAAAGGGCTCTTCGCAGATTCGGATGGCGATGCTGCCGTCCTCACTGACCAGGTTATCCGCAAATCCGATGGCTCCATCGTATACCACGGTGGTGGGCTTTGTGTGTTCCTGTAAATAGTCAAATAAACGGAGATCGGGGCTGGCGACATATTTTAATATATCCCGTTCATCCGGTACCAGGACGATCATTGCTTTTTTATCGGACCTGTTTTTTAACTGGTACACTTTTGCCACAGCGGCTTCGTTGGTCGCGTCACAACCGATACCCCAAACCGTATCGGTCGGGTATAAGATCAGTCCACCTGCATTCAGTACCTGCAGACAGGGTTCGATATCCGCTTCAAAATCCATCAGCATTTTTTATATACCTCCATTACAGCCGCAGCGCATTTTTGTTGACTGAATTCCTGCGCATGCAGGAGTCCTTTTACCCGTAACTGATCTGCGAAAACCGGATCTGTATAAATTTTCTTCATCCCTTCTGCTATTTCATCGGCTTTCGCAGGATCCACATAATAAGCTCCCGGACCACCCGCTTCCGGCAGACAGGATACATTGGAAGTAATCACAGGCAATTTACTCCAGAGTGCCTCCAGTACCGGTATTCCGAATCCTTCAAAAAAGGAGGGATAGATCATCGCAATGGCCGACTGGTAAATGGCCGGGAAGACCGCCGCGGAACGGAAAGATGCTGAAGTACGGGCCACCTCCTGTTCAGATAAAAAAATCATTTTCCGTTCCAGCCCGTTCTGGTTCACAAAATCCTTTACCTGTTGTTTGTACCTGCCCCCGTCACCGATCACCACTAAAGGAATATCCAGGTCGTTGCGGAGCAGGAACAGGGCCTTGCAGATATTCAGCAGGTTCTTTCGTTCAATGATGGAACCGACATATAAAAAAAACTGATCCGGGAGGCCAAATTCCTTCCTTACTTTTTCCTTCTCCGCTACTGAAACGGTCAGTCCGAATGCCGGATTACAGCTCTGGTAACAAACCGAAATTTTATTTTCAGGAGTTCCGTAAAATTCCATGATATCCCGTTTGGTCTGCTCACTGATCGCAATCACCTGATTGGCATGGGCACAGGCATAGCGGAATTTTTTAGTATAAATTTTTACATCGATAGGATGATACTGATCCGGATAGCGTTCATGGATCAGGTCGTGAATCGTCACCACTGATTTTATCCCGGTTTCCTGTATCCCCACCGGAATTTCATGACTGAGTCCGTGGTAAAGGTCAATATTCAGTCTTTTGAGGTCCTGTTTCACCCAACTGCTGCGCCAGGCCGAACGGAATAATGTATGGAGGAAGCCGGTAGGCTGTATTTCATGTAAATGGGGACCTGATAATGTAAAGCTGGTTGAAGGTTTTGGGTTAAACAGGAAATATTCATTTTCCGGGAAAAAATCAGCTAATGATCGTAACAGCGTGCGGCTATAATGGCCCAGTCCGGTCCCGTTATGAAATGCCCGTTTTGCATCAAAACCAATATTCATGGCGCAAAGATAATCCCTCACTTCGTTTCCCACCTGCGTTTAAACTCCGGTGAACAGGCGGATGACAAGGCGTCTTAGTATATCCCATTCCCTTCATCCCTTTTCCCTTAATCCCCCAATCCCCTTTTATCTTAATTTCGCGACAAAACCGTCACAATGAAAGAACTGATACTCGAAGCCTGGGCCAATCGTGAGCTATTAAAAGACAGTAAATACAGCGATGCTGTAAGGGCTGTGATTGAGGAAGTGGATAAAGGAAGACTCCGGGTAGCGACGCCGGGAGAACATAGCTGGGAAGTAAATGAATGGGTTAAACAAGCCATTTTACTCTATTTCGGGATACAGCAGATGCAGACCTGGGACCTGGCACCTTTCGAGTTTTATGACAAAATGTTACTCAAGAAGAATTATAAAGAACTTGGCGTACGCGCTGTTCCTCATGCTATTGCACGTTACGGCGCATACCTTGCAAAGAATGTGGTCCTGATGCCTTCCTATGTAAATATCGGGGCTTATGTAGACGAGGGTACCATGGTAGATACCTGGGCTACCGTGGGCAGTTGTGCCCAGATCGGCAAGGGGGTGCACCTGAGTGGTGGTGTGGGAATCGGGGGTGTATTGGAACCCCTGCAGGCTTCTCCGGTAATTATCGAAGATGGCTGTTTTATCGGCAGTCGTTGTATTGTAGTGGAAGGGGTGATTGTGGAAAAGGAAGCGGTGCTGGGCGCCAATGTGGTACTGACCCAATCCACCAAGATCATTGATGTGAGTGGTCCGGTGGCTTTTGAAATGCGTGGCCGTGTTCCTGCACGAAGTGTGGTAATCCCCGGGTCCTATACCAAGAAGTTCCCGGCCGGCGAGTATGGAGTAGGTTGTGCCCTGATCATTGGTCAGCGAAAGCCCAGTACCGATCTTAAAACCAGTCTGAATGATGCGTTGAGGGATTTCAATGTTAGTGTATAAAACTATTGGTCATGAAATCAATCCTCTTCATTTCGGCACTATTACTGGGTATGGCTGCCTGGGGGCAAACAACTCCTGTTACAGTTCCGGTTATTTTATGTGATAGTATTCAAAAAGCCTTTACCCCGAATGCAGACAAGATCAATGATCAGTTTAGTATAGAATCACAAATACTGAATCATGAAAATACAGAAAGCTTTAGCTTAAAAATATACAACCGTTGGGGAGCACTGGTGTTTGAAAGCGATGATTTTAGAAAAGCCTGGAATGGCAATGATAAAAAAAGTAAGCCGGCTGCCGTTGGGATTTATGTTTACCAGGTCCGGTTGAGCATTAGTAATGGTCCGGCCAGTGAGTGTAAAGGAACCGTAACCTTGCTTCGGTAAACGGGTCAGTTATAGCAATCAGTCATTTGCCTAAGAATATTCCAACTGATTTCAAATAATGATTCGTTGAATTTATTCATTTCTTATATTTGCACCCCCAAGGCCGGTTGAAACCCCGGTTTTGAGTCTTAATCGACTGAAAACCAGGTTTCAGAAAACCCAGGAGGATGCCCGGGTGGCGAAATTGGTAGACGCACCGTCTTCAGGTGGCGGCGTTCGAAAGGATGTGCTGGTTCGAATCCAGTCCCGGGCACAAGGCCCTCAACGATAGTTGGGGGCTTTTGTATTTGGGAGCAAAGCGAACTTGTTCGCAATTGCAACCAAATACAAAAGACCAGCCGCGATAGCGGCGATGGGCCTTGGGTAAGACCAACTTAAATGGATCACGCCAGTAATCCTGTCCCGATTCTCCCCGAATGGGGTTCCGCTAACTGTAACAGGAAGTTGAATTTATAACCGGCAAATTCTTGAAGCTATCCTAAAATAGTATCCTATCAAATCTTACAAAAAAACCACCACCCTATCACAATCATCCGCTGGTCATTGATTTTATTGTTTCCCCCCATTTATCCTGTTTTTAAGGGATAGGAGGACAACATCCAATCAGTAATATTTGCTGAATTTAAAGGCACTCTGCCAATCTTCGGAAAATAAAGCTCAAAATGAAAAAGTATCTACTCCTGTTAACAGTATTGCTTACTTCAGTAATCGCTTTCTCACAACCCGGGAAAAAACCGGCCCAAAAGAAACCCGCTCAGTCCGAAATGGACAAAGCCATGGAAGAAGCCATGAAGGACATGAGTCCGGATGAGAAAGCGGAGATGAAAAAAATGATGGGGAATATAATGCCTGACCTGATGGAACAGAACAGTAAAATAGCGGACTACCCTGCATTTACCAGCAATAAACAGTTAATTCCCAAAAAAGATATAGTCAGAATAAACGCCCTTCCTAAGAAGTATTTGCAACAGGCCGATATGAGCAGCTTTGCCACTACCTTGTTTAATAAAATAATGACGAAAGGCGACGCTGCTGAAATAGCTATTGCAAAAAAAATAATCGCGACATCCGCAAAAGCAATTGATTTAGGGAATGGGGCTATACTCTGTATGATGCAGGGGCACCCGCAGGCCGCCATGGCATTAAGCATGAAAGCCGTGCAGGCCGAACCCGGTAACGCCAACTGGCAAAATAATATGGCTTCGCTGCTTACTCAGTATGGCTACCCCGAACAGGCTATCCCGGTATTACAGAAATTAAAAAATCAATTCCCAACCAACAGTACGGCCCTGAATAACCTGGCATATGCCTGGCTGGGATTGGGTGAAACTGACAGTGCAAAATTCTATGCCGGTTTTGCTATCCGTACCAATCCGTATCATCCGGATGCCATGCTCTGCGGAGGATTGATGGAAGAACTAAAAGGCGATCCTATAAAAGCCACTGATGATTATATTAAATCCATGGCAAATGCACTAAACCCGTTTACTGAAACTGTTTTAAAAAATAATAACGGGCAAGGCAAACTGGAAAAAATTGATTTTGATAAAATTAAACGCTCCATCACCATCTATGAATACTTTCCCAAAGGGTGGTTGCCGGAAGTACCGCTGCTTTCCTGCAGTATAAATGGGTATGCCAAAGATGAATCGCTTCAAAACGGATACGAGAACATGGCTAACCGGCTGAACGAAAAGCTGGAAACAATGACCACTGAACTAAGCCGGGACCTGGAAAATTTAGCAGACAAAGGTGAAGATGAGTTTGTTAAAAATATGGCGAGTGAAACACTAAAGGGTTTAAACTTCATGAGCAAATCTGCTGTTTCGGTACTGATGGTATTAATGAACTACCAGAAAAGCTGGATGCAGGCATATACGGATGAAGCCCTTAAAATTGGAAAACTAAAAGAAAAGCATTACCTGGAATTCAAAAAATCAACTGAAAACCTGAAAGGTGACCACAACTATACCTGTAAAATATATGATGCGGCTGCCAACAAGTATATGAAGGCGGTAAATCCGGTGCTTAAAAAATTTTACAGCTCAAAAGCAGAAGAGTTCAGGCAATGGGTAAATGCCTATATCACCTGGAACTGGTATGTGGCAGGTAATCCCAAAAATGTAATCCTGATACAGGACCTTGGATTTGTCGCCATGCTGGAAGCTATGTACCGGTCTGCAATAATTTCACAGGTAGTCATCAACGGATCCTGCAACACTCAAAAAGAAACAGCTCCCCAAAATATGGCCGATCCGGCAATCCCCAACTTTACTTGTCCTGCCGTTGTAAGTATCCCTATGGGTGCTGACTGGCAGCAACTGAACCAAACAGCAAAAAACTTTGATAACAATACCTCAGGTGTTAAACAGTCCGCAAAAAGCCCGGTACCAAACAGTTCCATTGCCTACAGTATTGGTACAGGCACCATCGCACAACCCGGCAAGGCCCCATTTGTTAAAACAGCTAATGGCAATATTTCCCAGGGTTTGATTAATAGTGACGGACTTACCCCACTTTCAGACATACCGGCAGATGAAATGACCCCTTTGCCTGATCTCCGGAAAAGCAACCTTGCAAAAATGCTGCTTAAAAAAACAATGTCGGCTGACTGCAGTAATGTCAACAAATACAAATATAAAGCCCCGGAATTTAAAGTCTGGCTAGGAGAACTTGTTTTAGAAGAACCAACTCCTTTTGAAGTAAGCCTGGGAGAACTTGTTTTAGAAGAACCAACTAAGAATGTAAAGCGTGTAATAGAAGAGGGTGAGGTAACGTATGTGACTTATGACGATGGCTCTGAAGCCGTATTCATGGAAGATGGAAGTATTCTTGAAATCGAAGCCCCCAGAAACCCGGAAAATACAGGAGTGAAAAATATTTCCATAAAACCCAAACCTCCTACTGCAGATATTACTTCAAAAAATAAAGTATATGGTGAACTGAAAAATGCAAAAAAACAATACGATGCCAACGGTCTTCAACCCAGCATCAGCAGTGGATTACAGGCGCCCGGAACATTTACCCCTGTAAAAGGATTATTTAATTAAATAAATAATAAAATGAAAATTATTACCCTATTATCTGTCATAGTTTTCTCCCTTTCCGCATCGGCACAGGATTGTACGAAAGAACTACTGGCTAAAAAACCAGGCACCTGGAAAGCCGGCCTGAAAGGCTCCGTTGCAAATGTAGGTGCCGCAGATTTAGGAAAAGAAAAAGCAGTACTGGCCGCCATCCACAAAATGGTGAACAGCAGCTATAGCCCTAAAGGATGCCAGGTGTTGTATGGTACGACTTTCGGAAAGAGCTTAGCCAGCAACCAGACCTGGATAGCCGACCCCTATTATTATTCAATGTACATTCTAAGGTATTTATGTGACCAGCAAAGCAGAGATAAATCAAAATCCTATGTCGATCATGCAACGCCTACAACCGTAAATATTGCTGCGAATGCGGCTTACTGGTTAAATACACTGTATGCCGCAGACCTGGGTGATGATTTCAGGGGGTATTTAAAACTAACAAAGCGACCGGAAAAAATAAACGGCTTTTACTTTATGGGCGAAGAAAAAGACTACAACGAACCGATATACCAATACCGCTGGCTGATTACGTACAATGACACACTCCCCTTTTCTTACCTGACCCGGAAAGAATATTTATTAATACAAAAGCAGCGATTAGATAAATCACTTACAGAAAGCCCCGGCAGCAAAGCCTATATCGAAAAGTATTATAAAAACATAAGCGACTACTTAACAAAACCTGAGACTGAATTGAATAAACCGGCAATCTGTATGTGGAATGATGAAGAACGGTTTGAGCAATTTGTAACGGAGGGTACAAAAGGCTCATTTATTGCCATTAAACCCAATCCGGTTTACTATCATAAAAAACTGCCAAAATCAGCACCACAATTTTTTTCTGTGGTATTTAAAATATCAAAAGACGGGGCTGTATTTGACGACAATATGGAAGCTATAAAAAAAGCCGTAGATTTTTCAGCACTGAGAAATATGCTGGGGAAATAAAATAAAATTTATATGAATAAGTTAATTATTCTCTTTGTATTAAGTTTTTCATTTGCCGCATTACCTGCGCAAAAGAAAACTTTTGACCTGGCTTCTTATATCCCACCCAAGGGATGGAAAAAGCTAAATACGGCATCTGCCATTCAATTTACCAAAGAGGATGCGACAAAAGGGACTTACTGCAGCATCATACTTTACAAATCCATTCCTGGTAAATCAGACCCGAAAGAAAATTTTACCCTCGCCTGGGAAACATTAGTAAAAGAAATGGTAGCCATTTCAGGAAAGCCGGAAATGCAACCAGCGGCAACTGAACATGGCTGGACGGCCGAAAGCGGATTTGCTTCATTCGAAAGGGAGGGCAGCAAAGGCATGGCCGTATTGGTGACTTCCACCAGCCAGGAAAAGATGGTTAACCTTATCATCCTGACCAATACGGATGTGTATCAAAATGAAATCACCGCATTTTTAACCTCTATCACCCTGCAAAAACAAATCACAGTTAAGAAGCCACTCAAATCCACTGAAATAACCACTGTTAAGCCGCAGCCGGTAACCACCAGGAATGAAGGATTCGCTTTTAACAGCACCAATTTTGATGACGGGTGGACCAGCATTGTACAGGAAAACTGGGTGGAAGTCAAAAAAGGGGATAATAAAGTTCTCATTCATTTTCCAAGAGAAGG
The DNA here is from genome assembly GCA_964650455.1 of uncultured Chitinophaga sp. Classification (GTDB taxonomy): domain Bacteria; phylum Bacteroidota; class Bacteroidia; order Chitinophagales; family Chitinophagaceae; genus JJ008. The sequence goes on from CAZYTV010000121.1 coordinate 9,646, forward strand.
AACGATTTTCCCGGCTGATCCTGATGTACTGACGAATGCTGCTTGGAATATACTCGTATCGCCCCGGTATAATAATCTCAAAAATTACAAAACAAGTTATATCAGCACCTACGACAGGCCCTATCTGGGCATGGGGTATGCGACTGAAACCGGTACCGGGAAAAATGTATTTATTGTTTTCTTCCGGCAAGGCCAGTCAGGATGGATAGAATTTGTTGCCCCTGATAAAAACACATTTATACGGCAATTTAAATTTGATCCGGAAACCATAAAATGGGATAGCGAATCTTCCCTGATGAACCCATTGGCCAATATGACCGGATATAACAAATTTGCCATTGCCGCTTCCGACTTTACCGGTAAATGGACAAGTGATTTTACCGGCATTCAACAAATGTACCATGTGTATACCGGGCAATATGCCGGTATGAATATAAACCAGTCAAATGAAGAGTTTGTATTTAAATCCGGTAATACCTATAACTGGAAATTATTGGTAGTGAATGGTATGGCGGGTAATGCAAAATTTGCTGAAGTCAAATCATCTGGAAAACTTACTGTGCTGAATAACTGGCAGGTAAAATTTTCCATGATAGAAAATAAGCCAAGAACCTATCATGCCTTTTGGTCCTGTATAAAAGGAGCCAGAGTATTAAACCTGCTGGATGCAGAGTATCCCGGCTCAGGCATATATACTAAATATGGATTAGCTAAATAAAACTGGTATTGCTTAAGGGAACAGGCAGGTATATCCAGATAAAAATTACCGCCTGACTCCCGGTTATTGACTAACAACCATTAAACTACAACCCCTCAGATCACTCCCATCTACCCTGCCCAATATCTCAAACGAGGTATCTGGCCGTATATTGCCTGCATCTTCGGTTGCAATAAAGGAGCAGGAATGAATATTGGCTAAATCGATAACATTAATCACCCCGGCACCGGCTGAACTGACATGGAGCGGGTCTTCATCATCCCGTACCAGCACTTTCATCCAGGACGGACATCGAAAAAGTCCCTCCCCTTTGGAATAGGCCTGGGACAACAATTCTGTCATCCCATATTCTGAATGGATGGCCGGAATAGAAAATGATTGCTGAAGTATTGCATGCATTTCCGGGCGGATCAGTTCCTTTCGCCGCCCCTTCATACCCCCGGTTTCCATAATAATAGTATGCTTCAATGGTAACTTATATTGCTCTGCAAAATCCAACAGCGCAAAACTCACCCCGATCAGCAATGTTCGCTGCTGCCGGGCTTCAAGATCCTGTAATACGGCTGCCAGTTTATCCAATTCATGCAGATAAAACCCACTTTGGGGATGCCCGCTCTGGCGGATCAGTTCATCCACCATATAAACCAGGGAAGAATGACCTCTTTCGAGGTACGAAGGCAGCAGACCGATGATACAATAATCACTGGCCGGACCATAAAAATGTTCAAACCCCCGGGTAAAGCTTTCTTTATACAGGGAAAGGTCTTTTACCAGGTGCCGGCTGTTCTGCATACCGGTAGTGCCACTGCTTTCAAACATGGCTTCGGGTTCAAAAGCCCCGCTTCTCACCTCAATAGTCTTAAAAAAACGAATTGGCAGAAATGGGATTTTGGTGACCGAATCGACCCGGGCAGGGTCCGTACCAAGGGCTTTTACATAGGCCCTGTAAACGGCATTATTCTTGAACTGATGCTGAAAGATTTCCATGGCCAGTGCCTCAAAACCGCTCTCCCCGGCAGTAAAAATTTTATGATTCCCTTGCTCAAACATCTCCGGCATGATGTGTTTAAAATTGGTAAATTTGTTTTAATCTAAAAAAAGCGCATGAAAAACAGTCTTTTGCTGATCCTGGTGCTGACCGTAATGGTGATAGCCTGTAACAAAGATAAGTTTACTACCGAACCCATCGTGGAAGTGAAGTCCATATCCCCGGGTACGGTAAACAATGGCGATGTGATTACCCTCAAAGCCAAATATACGGACGACGAAGGTGATCTTGATTCCGTATACGTGGTGTACAAATGGTACAATGGCAGTACCGTGGTACGCAATGATACTTTCCGCTATCCCTTCTCCATGCTGAATCTTCCTTCTAAATTAAGGGAGGCAGATATGAATGTCACTTTCGAATACAACACGAATAATCACCCCGAACTCGTGCCCCTGCCCGGTGTATCCTTAAGGGATACCACGGCCAGTTTCGGACTGGTACTGGTGGACAAAGCCAGTCACCGGAGCAATTATGCTGAATCAGAAAAAATCAGGCTTAAAAAACCCTGATCCGTGTGTTGAAAGCACTAAAAACCGGCTGGTCTTTTTTTATCTACAGTAACCTGTTTATAGCTGGTTGTGCCGCCCTGATGACGGCTCAATCGGGATATTTCTTTACTTCAGAAGGTTTCAATGCTGATTTCACTGCATTTGTTTTCTTTTCAACGCTCTGCAGTTATAGTTTTCACTGGTACTTTACCGGTTCTTCGGTTATTGCCTCCCCCCGGATCGGGTGGATTCGGCAATACCCCCGGGTGTATCTCCTTTTCTTTATGACCGGACTGGCGGGTAGTATTTACTTTTTTAAATATTTCACGGGGTACTGGCTCTGGATCGGCGGGGCCATGATCGCCACCTTCCTCTACTCAGCCCCCAAAATACCAAACCCCCACCTGCAACAACTCCGTAAACTGGCCCTGGGTAAAACCATTTTCCTGGCAGCCGTATGGACCTATGTCACCACGGTATTGCCCTTTTTGATCCAGGGAGATCCCTGGAGTTTTTCTAAAACCCTTTTTACCATCAGCCGCTATTTTGCCGTTTATATGATCTGTATCCTTTTTGATTTCCGGGACAGGACAGACGATAAAAATGCGGGCATCCGGAGCCTGATCACCTATCTGGAACCGGCTGGTATCCGGCGGCTTTTCCTGTTCTCCTTCCTGGTATTTATGCTATCGACCTGCCTGCTTTACTTTCAGGGAATCTCCCCGGAATCCATACTCCTTTTACTGCTGCCCGGTATTATAGTTGCCGCGCTATACCGTCGGGCCACACGGGATTTCAGTGATATGCTTTATTACTTCGTACTGGACGGGTTAATGGCCTTTTCCTCCCTGCTGACTTTATTCCCCCGTATTTAATTATTTTTGAAGCAGATCAATAGTACGCCCATGGCAAAATCGCGAAATGAGAAGAAATCCACCATCCC
>CAZYTV010000122.1:0-977 GCA_964650455.1 uncultured Chitinophaga sp.
CAGCATGACAACGGCTGTCACCCTGAGCGTGTCGAAGGGTGCTTCGGCAAACTCAGCATGACAACGGCTGTCACCCTGAGCGTGTCGAAGGGTGCTTCGGCAAACTCATGCTTCGGCAAACTCATGCTTCGGCAAACTCAGCATGACAACGGCTGTCACCCTGAGCTTGTCGAAGGGCAGGATGACACGAACATCTGGCTCCGTAGGCTTCGATACATCCCGCAAGTGGTTTTTCTCATGCCCTGAAGTATTTCTTTTGCGGGACTACTCAGCCTGACACGAACATTTCGTTTATTAAGATGAAAAGTGGGAAGGCCTTCAATTAACTTGCTCTCCTAACCCTGAAAGGGTTGAACAATTAATAGCCCCGGGTTTCAACCCGGGGTCAAGGTTTCCCCATGATCCCTTGAACCCCGGAGGGGTTCAATTAACCTGTCTGAAGTATGTTTAAAAGCGACGGCTGTCATTTATATAGTTTTTTTTCATAAAGTTGGAGTGACAAAACCAGACTATGGAAAGTGAATTCTCCTCTTACGTCTATATATTAGCCTGTTCTGATAAATCTTATTATACAGGTGTAACAAATGATATCGAACGCCGGTTGCATGAACACGATGCCGGGCTTGACCAAGAATCATATACCTATATCCGAAGACCATTAGAGTTAAAATACCTTGAACAGTTTGATGACATAAATAAGACTATTAACCGGGAGAAGCAAATAAAAAAATGGTCAAGGAAAAAGAAAGAGGCGTTATTTGAAGAGAACTATGATTTGCTAAAATTACTTTCTAAAAAAATAAGAAAGCTACCCCTGAAAAAAAAATTGATAAATAAAAGGATGCCTGCTTTTCATCTTATAAATCAGGATGCCCGTGTCATCCTGAGTAGTCCGCCGCGGCGGACGTATCGAAGGGTGAAGAGCGGAATGATCGTGTCATCCTGCCTGCCGACCGTAGCGTAGCGAAGGTTGGAGT
>CAZYTV010000122.1:1077-12720 GCA_964650455.1 uncultured Chitinophaga sp.
AGCCGTTTGGTAATACAACAGGCGTTTTGAAAAAAGATGCTCGGCGTATCGAAGGGTGACGAACCAAAGCGTGACGACGCCGAGACGAGCCAAATGATCGTGTCATCCTGAGTAGCCGTTTGGTAATACAACAGGCGTTTTGAAAAAAGATGCTCGGCGTATCGAAGGACTAAACCTGCGTCTTCAACGTATCCTTCAACCCGCTCGTGGCCTTCTCCACTACTTTATATACGGCCTGCACCGGAACTTCTTTTCCATTGATGATGGCTGAGCCGGTTCCGATATATACTGTTTGTGTTACGGGTTGCAGACTGTTGCGGTTGCGGATATTGCTTCGGGAAGTACTGATACCCGCTTTCTGTTGTGGCTCACTGATATTACCGTCTTTATCCACGATGAGCTCATCATTAACTTTTGAAGTCACTTCTGTTTCATATACCCCGTCACCATCCAGGTCAGCCTGTACGGAAATGGTCCGCAGCGACTGGGTGTTCTGTGATGCCGTTACTTTTACGTCTCCGGTACGCAACGATTGGGAGTTTTGTGAGGCTGTAACTTTTACAATACCTCTCCGGTTTGCATCATCGCCGTTATCCGAACCATTATCGATTACACTTCCTGTTTTATTGGAACGGGATGAATTGTGATCTTGTGCTTTGCTGCCACCGCTGCCGCCACCACCATCCGGAGCAGCAATGCCGGATTTATTGGACCGCGACGAATTATGATCCTGTGCTTTGCTGCCACCACTGCCACCACCCGAACCGGGATCAGGGGCAACACTGGACGATTTGTTAGACCTTGATGAATTGTGATCTTGTGCACGGCTGCCACCTACAGAAACAAAGGTCTCGTCGTTGATGATCAGTTTCTGCTCTACTGTAAATGTATAACTGCCTGCCTCAAGGTCTGTAAACTCAAACTCGCCGTTTTCATCAGTTGTCATGGTTCTCATCTGACCACCCGGGTTCTTGCCGCCTTTAACAATGATTCCACCGATCGGACCACCTGCCTGCCTTGACACAGCTGCTGATATCACCGCTCCGCCTGGCAATGCACCCCCAAGCAATTCCGCAGTGCCATCTCCATCCAGGTCACCTGTTACAATTGGAATTATTTTAATATTCGAGCGCGGACTCCAGATTTCGTCATCATCTGCTGTGGCCGCCATGCGTTCATTGGTCTGGTTGGATTTGGTTCTTGTTTTCAGAACGGCATCAGCGTGACCATCCCCATCCAGGTCACTTACAGTTACACTGTATTGGCGTACCCCGTTATGGGCTGCATTTACTTCCACACTTTCAGTAATATCTGTTTTACTGCCATCACTGAATGTTGCAATAGCTCTTAAAGCGGCACCTGTGCCGGTAACACTGATACCGGTCAGTCTGTTTGCATTCGGATCTCCCGTTTTATTGGATTTTAATACTTCCACCCTGCGCCGCTGTGTTCCCGCTTCATCAATGGTCAGGGAAGGTGAGGCTCCGGATGTATTCATTTTTTTAACCGATGAACTGATATCTGCAGAACTTCCATCACTAAAAGTAGCCGTGGCTCTTAAGGATTCATATTCCCCATCGCCATCTGTATCTGCTTCAATGATCGTGATTGATTTGTTCCGGATATTCGACCGGGATGTACTGATACCGGCTCTTTGTACCGGTTCCTCTTCATTTCCTCCTGTATTGATATACACTTGCAAGGCCGCTGGTTCATTCTCCACCGTTCCCATCAGGTCTGAACTTTTGGCCGCATAATAATCATACCCCTTCTTACTCAGATATACCCCGTTCACCGCCACAATAAAATCACCATCGGGTACATTGGCAAAAAAGAAATCACCACAGACGGTAGTGGTTGTTCTTGAAACAATGGCCCCGCTATACGGATCCTTTAACAGCACATCCATTCCGGCAAGTCCATCACAATCCTGGTCAGGGCCGCCACTGTTGCTTTTGGCCATTTCACCAGAGAGACCACTCCCTTTATAAAGCGGATTGTTTTTTACACTGGATAATTTGGCGGTGGTTGAACAGGTTTCACAAGTACTTCCACTGCCATCCCTGTAAAGCGGTTCATACTGACGGCGGCCAGTGGCCATACCACTCCCTTTCTCTCTTCTGCCTGTTGCCTGTCCGCTACCCGCTTCTCTTGAATAAAGGGTCAATGCAGATCCAAGCATTGGATTAAAATTAGCTGCACTACGGCCGGTAGCTGCATAAGAAGCAGCCGCCGCACCACCACCGGCTCCACCTGCCAAGGCGGACACTGAATTATTAGTCACAATACCAGTGGAACCTTCATTGACCCAGCTTATATTTCCGGAGATAATATTTTTACCCTGGGCGAGTGCACCACCCGCTGCATGCAGACCTTGATTTACTTTTTCACCAAACGTTGCTCCCTGGGTTTGTTTGCCCGCCATATTACTACCGGGGGCATGCAATCCGGCATTTACTTTCTCTCCAAACGTTGCTCCCTGGGTTTGCTTCGGTACAGTAACGTTCATGGAAATGCGGTTAGGCATTCCTGTAGCAATACTACGCTGATAAGCAGCCGCATCATCCGGACAGGCAAAAGTCATATCCTGGGTGGTACCATCCGGATTGGTCACCCGTTGGGTTACCGGTCCGCAATTCGTTCCGGGCATTCCTGCCTCTGTTGGTTCAGGAATACTGACCACGTCCGTTATCGTTACTTCTTCCGTTACTATTTCAGAAGAACGTCTGCCGGTGGGTAAACCGCTGGCCGCATCCCTGGATACAGTACGTCTGCCACTGGACTGGCCGGTTGATACATCTCTCGGAGAAGCCGTTCTTTTACCAGAAGCCTGACCCGTTGAAATATCTCTTGGAGTAGCCGTTCTTTTGCCGGAAGCCTGTCCGCTGGAATGATCCCGTGGTGAACGGATATTATAACGGATACTAATCCCCGCCATCAGGTCAGAAATCGTTCGGGACAGTTTCAGTCCTTCGGTCGTGCCCCGGCGCAGGTCATAATTCTGTACCTGCGTTTTGGTATTCATATAATCCGCCCCGAATCCAAAAGACCAGGTGTCGGATTTATTGCTGTATTGAATGCCCAGTCCTGTCTGGAAGCCGGGATAAATACTTTTCGTGGTCGCTTCATTGCGGTAGATTGAACGCACCGCGCCTTTCTGCTGGATATTGACCAGTCCGCCATTATTGATAAACAAGCCCCCTTTGGCATGAGCATATAATTGTACACTCTTCCCCCAGCGCAGGGAAGGTCCGAGCAACAGGTACATACTCTGCTGTGCTGATTTTGTAATCACCAACTGGTCCTGCGGAATGCTGTTTCTTTTTAAAAAGTCATTGATCAGCGCGTCATCTGCTGCCGAACTGCTGAAACCAGAGACCAGTCCCAGCCCGATATTGCCGAAGAAATAGTCCCCGCCAAATTTGATGCCCGCCCCGGTGCCTCTGAACAACAGGGAATCCGTGCCCTTATCCATCGGCGACGTATACACCGGCGAAAAGAAAATACTCATCCCGCGGGAGGCATTACTCCGGGCTTCATTCTGGTTATACGCTCTTGTTTCCTGGGAAAATAAAGGGGCAGACAATACGATACTTAGGGCCGTAAAGGCCATGGCAGAGGCGATGGTTTTCATTATATCTAGATTTACAAGAGGTAATGTACGTATTTGTTTTCCTAAATGCAAGTTTGGGAGGTGAATGGTGAGTGGTGAATAGTGAGTGGGGGCGTGATTTTAGTAAAGACCCCGGATCAGGTACAGATAATACGCTAAATCTCTATAAAAACAAGATAATCATATCTTTAGCTATAAAAAACTTAGAAGAAGCTGTTTATTACACCTCACCCCTTTGTCGATGTAACGGTTCCCTCTCCGGCAGACTGTCTCCAGGAGTGGGGACCGGAAATAACGAAAACCCCTGAACATATTACAAGATCCGGTTTCTCTGCATAGGCGAAATAACAAAGGGAACACTTGTATTTCGAGCGTAGCGAGAAATCTTACTCTTCTCTCCCAAAAACGCCCTGTCATTCCGAACGAAGTGAGGAAATTTCTTACAGGGGCGGAACGTTTGTACCGGGGGGAGGGAATACAGGTCCCTTCACCGGGGGGAGGTAAATACAGGTCCCTTCGCTGCGCTTAGAGTAAAGAACGTCGCTGCGCTAAATACAAGGTTCCTCACTTCGTTCGGAATGACGGGCTAAGAGGGGGAGAAAAAGAAATACAAGATTTCTCGCTCCTTGCACTCCGTAGTGAAACGAAGGAGTGGCGCTCGAAATATGAGGCTCACGTAAACAAGTAACTGTACCTTATTTTAGATTAAGCTTTCTTAGTATGGGCTGTTGACTACTAACTACCGATTTGTCCTCCGTAGCTTTAGCGAAGGAGGGCTTGTCCTCCGTAGCTGTAGCGAAGAAGGGCTTGTCCTCCGTAGCTTTAGCGAAGAAGGGCTTGTCCTCCGTAGCTGTAGCGAAGAAGGGCTTGTCCTTCGTAGCTGTAGCGAAGAAGGGCTTGTCCTCCGTAGCTGTAGCGAAGGAGGGCTTGTCCTCCGTAGCTGTAGCGAAGGAGGGCTATTCCTCCAGCCTCTCCGTGCACCCAAACTCCTTCTTCAGATAATCATCATAATGATCCGCCTGCTGGAAGAGTTCCCGGAATGCCGCTGCTCCATATTCCCGGCTCATATCCAGGTCGTAGATGATCCGGCTGAGTACGATATTCTGCTTTACACAGCTAAGTACCAGTCCTTTTGTCCGGAAGTTTTCCTGTAACATATATTGATAAAGGGATTTGATCCTCGAAGGATCAGCGGGCATCTGGCAGAGATAGGCATCCCCGGCTATAAAAAAATTCTCCGCATTATAGGTAATCTTGATCTTGGCCGAACCCTCTTTCACACTCCAGTTATTTCCACCCTCCCTGGCCAGCCGTACATCCTTACCCAGTTCTTTTAAAATATCTTCAATCGTCTTTGCCGCACCCACCGGTTCCACTTCTTTTACCGGTATTTCAGGCAGTTTTACTTCGGTGCCGCAATTCGGACAATACTTGGAAGAATCGATGGTGGTTGTCGTAACCATGGATCCGCAACTGAAACAGCGGGTGGAGGCCCGTCCTTTATTGGGCAGGTACAACTGCAGGGCTTCCCGCAGGTAGATGACCGGCAGGGCAAACCCAAGGTTATCGCCACCCCGGAAGATAAATGAATTCACCCCGATAATCTCTCCGCTCATATTCACCAGCGGACCGCCACTGTTACCGGGATTTATTGCCGCATCGATCTGTATAAATTTCAGTCCATCCCTGATCCGGTCCACTTTGGAAATCACCCCCTGCGTGGCAGTATAGTTCAGACCGAAGGGGTGACCAATAGCGACCACCGGGTCACCGTCTTTCATCTGTTCATACGTGCCCAGTTGCAATTCGGGCAGTTCAATATTTTTCGGTGCTTCCAGGAAGGCCAGGTCATGTTTCCGGTCGGTATACCAGACCCTCGACAATGCTTTATCAAATGTTTTCCCCGCAATGGTCACTTCCGCATTCTCCGCCACCACATGATCATTGGTAACGATCAGGTCAAACTCTTTTACATAAAAGCCCGTACCTGTTCCGTTGGACGTGGCGATTTGTATAATAGCATTCTGATATTTTTCTATAATGAGTTGCGGGTCCATGACTTCTTTTATTTAGGCTCCATATTTAAAAATTCCATCTCATTGGTGAACGTGAGATTGAAATTCACCAGGCTGTCAAAGCGCAGGTTCTGTGTTTTAAAATCCATCAGCGGGTATTTTTCCTTCCAGCTATTTTGAATGGCATAGATCCTGTCTGAGATAGCCTGCTGCTGAAACTGTTTATTGCCTGCATCGTAATACACGGTTGAAAAACCCAGGGCGGTAAAATAATCGGGGTAGTTCACCATCATATATAAATGAAACAGGTCGGTGATCGCTTTGGGAAGACTATACGCATACTGGCAATAGGATATCCCGTATTCCGTAATCTGGCTGGCAACGGCCGGGTAATTATTATCCCGGTACCAGACCATATTCTGGTTGGCCGCATGAATCGAATCACTGATCGTTTTATAGGGCTGGGGCGCCACGATCGCGAAAGTGTATTTCGAACGGAACAGGTAACCAATCACTTCTTCCTTTGGCAGGTCCTTTATTTTCCGGTATTCCTCCGTCATATCCCTGTTTTTCTCGGTAACCGGCCGGTCATCTTTTTTAAAATAAATAGCGGTGATGCGTTCCAACTGGTTCAGCAGTTTGCCTTCCGGGGCAATCATATAATCGATCCGGCAGGAGAGGGAAAGCAGGAGGTAGGCAATGGCTCCCGAAAATTTATCGGCATCCAGGCCATTGATCGTTTCGAGGGCATTCCCGATCCATTGCTGGAAAAATTTATATTTCACCTCCTTTTCCGCTTCGGTCAGCCGGATCACATGCTCGTCGTCGGTGGTCTCCAGGCTCGAAAAATCCTGCACCAGCAGGTCATCCTGTTTATCGGCCTTGGTGGACAGTTCTTTGAGTCCGTAATAGAGTTTACTGGGACTGGCGGTAGTAGCATCGCTGTCAAAGCACATACAAAGCCGGTCTGCATCCATGGCATAGCGGCTGTAATAGAGGTTGAAATTCATTTCCAGCAACCGGCGCATCACCGGGACTGAAGGCTGCGGCATACGGGCCAGGGTTACTTCTGCATTGACCACCGTACCACTAAAACTCCCCCTGACAATCTTTGAGCCCTGGCTGAGTTCAAAACGGCCTTCCGCCCCGTTTCGTTCATATACGACATTGCCGGCCACATCATCCCGCAGATAGTCAAAAAAGGCATCCAGGCTTTCCGGATACTTCTTTTCCTTAAAGAGATTGTCCGCATCTGTCCAGCGGTTTACCTTGGCCAATGGCTTGTTGTTATCCGAATAACGGCCAAAAACAACCCCTGGTTCCTGCGTTTCCGCCGGCTTTTTCTTTCCCCAGCCAAATAGTTTATCAAACATCCGATGAATTTTGGATCAGGCAATATTAAAACAAGATAGGGCAAGAAGGGCAGATTGTCAATGAAAACCGGGATGAAAACAAGTATTCCACAGCCGCGGTGATTTGATTGCCGTATGTTAAAAATCAGTAGTTTCGCCCCATTCAATTCATATTATGAAATTCATAGCCTCCTCTTCATCCCTGCTGAAACAACTGCAGCATATTTCCGGTGTGATCAACGCCAACACCGTATTGCCGATCCTGGAAGATTTCCTCTTTGAAGTGGAAAAAAACAAGCTGACCGTAGTGGCCACCGACCTGGAAACCGTGATGCGGGTGCAAATGGATATCGAAGCCAAAGACAGCGGTAAAGTGTGTATCCCCGCCAAGATCCTGATGGAATCACTGAAAAACATCCCGGATCAGCCCCTGACCTTCAATATCGACAAAAATTTCGCGATCGAGATCACCAGCGATAACGGTAAGTATAAAGTGATGGGGGAAAATCCCGACAATTTCCCCAAGGAACCCACTGCGGACGATACCACTTCTTTCACGATGATGGCTTCTGCCCTGGTCACTGCGATCAACAAGACCCTGTTTGCCACCAGCAACGATGACCTGCGTCCCGCTATGACCGGTGTTTTCTTTGAACTAGATAAAAAAGGCCTGCAATGCGTGGCTACCGATGCCCACCGCCTGGTACGTTACAAAAGGACCGATGTAAAATGTCCCAAAACGGATTCTTTTATCGCTCCCCGCAAGCCCCTCAACCTCTTAAAAGCCGCGATTCCTTCTACTGATGAAGAAATCACTGTCAGCTATAACAGCAATCACCTGTTTGTAAAACACGGCACCACGCAAATGAGTTGCCGCCTGATCGATGCCCGTTTCCCCGATTATAAAGTGGTGATCCCCGCCGACAATCCCTATCGCCTGACGGTAACCAAAAATGATTTCCAGAGCGCCCTGCGCCGTGTAAGTGTGTTCAGTAACAAGAGCACCAACCAGGTAGCCCTGAGTATCAGTGGAAGTGAACTGCAACTGGCCGCCCAGGATGTGGACTTCAGTTTTGAAGGTAATGAGCGCATGAAATGCCAGTACAATGGCGAAGACCTGATGATCGCCTTCAATGCCAAGTTCCTCATCGAAATGCTCAACGCCACTGACAGCGAAGAAGTGAATATGGAATTATCAACGCCCACCAAGGCCGGACTGATCAAACCCGCTGACCAGGACGAAAACGAAGATCTGCTGATGCTGGTGATGCCGCTGATGTTGAATCAGTAGTATCGTATTATCGCCCTTCGGCAGGCTCAGGGTGACAGTGGTTGTCACCCTGAGCGTGTCGAAGGGTGATTCGGTAATGCTTCGGCAGGCTCAGCATGACAGGAGCCCTTGTCACCCTGAGCCTGCCGAAGGGTGATTCAGAAAATACTTCATTATAAACTAGCTTTGAAAGTCTCTCTTGAAAAAGGGGGGCTTTTTTCCTTCGGTACGTCCGCGGCGGCGGACTACTCAGGATGACAACAAGATTTCGCTCCGTAAGATTAAAAGCAGAGAGAGTAAGTGAAATACTGAAAGCCTATTATACCGAATATCTTAATAAACGAAATGATGTTGTCAGACTGAGTAGACGCAAAAGTTAAACTTCAGGGCAAGAGCAGAATCATCTGCGTCGTATCGAAGTCCGGGCAATCATCCACTCCGCGATAATCAGATTCACCACCCACCCCAGCCAGGCCACCACCCGGTACACATCCATTGGTGGTAGTTCAACGGTATTGGTAATCGCATATTTCCAGGCCCGCAGTGTGATGGCCGATAAGGTCAATGCATAACTGCGGATCATATAATTCCGGTGTGCGGTAAAATCTTTCTGTTTTGCTTTCACCAGGGCCATGGCCGTGAAATAGATCCACAATACCGCCAGCAACACAAAGGCGATCCGGGAACTCAGTCCACCGTTGGCATAAAAACCCATCAGTAAACCGGCAGGACCGGTAATCAGCAATACATCCGTAACATATACATAACCCATTCCGCGGTGCAGACGGGGATACCTGCGTTGCAGGGAACGGGAAAACTGGGTGAATCCCGCCAGCAGCACCCAGACACTCGCGTACACATGAATAAAGAACGCGATCCGCCATTGATCGATCGTGATATACTGTTGTTTGATCCGCAGAAACCCCACATCTGTATTATAAGGAAGATAGGCCACTGTGATCGCCGCCATCAGCCAGGTGAAAAAGGCGAGACCAAACAGGAGGAAGGCATTACTGATATTGGTGCGGCTGATTATTTGTCTTATTTTTAAAAACAACAAAAGGTATGCTGTACAAAAATAAACCTTCTCCGCTCCTTACCACCGCTTTCCTGTTGATGACTGCATTCAGCCTCTTTTCCTGTAAAGACAAAAAAGCCGGCTCCGGGGAATCGGAAACCCGGGAAATCATGAAACCCGCTGATACACCCGGAGTAAATAATCAGCCGGATTACCGCCTGGGTTCTTTTGTGGGTGCCTTTGGCGATAACAAAATCACCTTGCTCATCAGTTCCATCAAAGGTGATTCTGTACAGGGCCGTTCGATAGTGGGAGGTAATGACCGACCCTTTACCGGAACCATTAAAAAAACGAATACAGCCTGGCAGTACCATGCTGCCGAACCCGGCGATCATAAAGACGATGGCGTATTTGTTTTCGAAATCGATCCCACCAGGTCCGAAAGTGTAACGGGTACCTGGAGGGCGAATGACAGCAAACGTCCCTCCAAAACCTTTGCCCTCGAACGGAAAAAATTCAGTTATGATCCGGCGGTTGGCAATTATCCCGCAGCTTCCCAGCGAATACTCACAGCAGCCGATGTGGAAAATGAGATGAAGGAAGACCTGGAATTTATGCGCAATGAAATCTTTGCCCGCCATGGTTTTTGTTTTAATAAAAAGCACCTGCGCCAGCAGTTCGAGCTGGAGGACTGGTATGTGCCCAATACCATTGATATCAGAGATTTGCTGACAGATATTGAAAAAAAGAACATCGCCCTGATCAAACGCTATGAGAAATATGCGGAGGAGTATGGAGATGAATACGGGAGATAATTATGAATGATTTTATCCTGATCAATGCCTATAATAATTATGTGGAAGCCCATATCGCCAGGGGTGTGCTGGAAGAAGAAGGCATCAATTGCTGGTTAAAAGATGAGTATACCCTGACCATCGATCCCATCTTAACCAATGCGGTAGGTGGGATTAAACTGATGGTCGCCCGGTCACAGGCACAACGCGCCCTGGATATCCTCGCCCGATTGCGCAAGGATGCAAAGGCGGTTATCTCCTGTCCGAAATGTGGTTCCCATAATATTGAGGAGATCAGCACACCACGCAAAGCCAGCAACTGGCTGACCGCGCTCAGTACGTTCTTCCTCAGCAGTTATTCTGTTGCCCCCGATAAGGTCAATCATTGTTTTGATTGCGGGGAGGAGTTTGAGATTGAGGATGAGGTGCGGGTGGAGTAGATCGTTTGGCGAAACACCCCTATTTATCATATTCGAAGAGCTTTAGTTACATTTTTTCTGAATGGTCTAAAATTGGTGATCACAAAACACCCCTACGGGGTGACACGAATTTTTTCTTCCGCCCCGGGGCTACCGACAAAGCACCCCTACGGGGTGAAGAAAATTTCAAGGATTGCAATTACAACAAATAGTCATTATTCCTAAGAAGGTAATCATCCCCGATGCCCGGCATTGGTAACAGCCCTCCCACCCCGTAGGGGTGATTTGCCGAAGCAAGAATATCGGCGACACCAGATCACATTACACCCCGTAGGGGTGCTTTGTGATCATGTGTAAAAACCTTCAAAACATATATAGTCAGCCATTCTTCCCGAATGCCCTGCAACAGGAAGCACTCCTCCCACCCCGTAGGGGTGCTTTGTCGGTAACAGGTGCACAGTATATGTGTATGCTCTTTTCACCCCGTAGGGGTGCTTTGTGAATTAAGCTTCGTTCGTTACACACACAAGACCTGATCCCACCTCGGGAAAAAAACCATTTTCCTTCGTATCTTTTCCGGAAATCTTTTGCCATGTGGAGCAACCTGCTGCAATATTTTCAAAACCTCGAACAACGTCCGCTGGAACGGCTGGCGATCCTGGTGGGCGGACTGCTCATTTTCTGGATCATTGAAGGGGCCATCCCCCTTTTACCGCTGCATTATAAAAAGAATAAAATCCGGCATGCCGGGGTGAATTTCTTCTTTACCGTGCTGCACCTGATCCTGCATACCGGCCTGGCCCTGGTTATTGTCAAATTATCTGATTGGTGCCTTTCGCAGCAATTCGGGCTGGTGTACTGGTTCCATACCGGTACCCTGGTCACAATTATCATCGGGGTATTGGCCCTCGATTTCAGCAGTTGGCTCGTGCACCTCGTCATGCATAAAAATAAATTCCTGTGGCGTTTCCACCTGATTCATCACAGCGATACCAATGTGGATGTCACCACCGGCCTGCGCCACCACCCCGGGGATAGTTTACTGAGAGGGATTTTCTTTATGCTCCTGATCCTGGTATCCGGTGCGCCGATGTATGCTGTCATGATCTACCAGACACTCGTGGTGCTTTGGTCAACAAAATTCAGGGAGGTGGCGCAGCAG
>CAZYTV010000123.1:0-12368 GCA_964650455.1 uncultured Chitinophaga sp.
CACCAAAGACCAGCCGGAAATCAACGGCACCGAAGTAAAAGAAGGGGAGCTAACCCTTAGCACCCCACTGGATAAAGCTATGGTGGAGACTGGCAAAGCCACGTATGGCCTGAAATGCCAGAGTTGCCACAGACTCACCGAAGAGAAACTGGTTGGACCCGGCTGGAAAGATGTGACCAAAAGAAGACAACCTGTCTGGATCATGAATATGATTACCAACGTGGACATGATGCTGGAAAAAGATCCCGAAGCACAAAAACTCCTTGAGCTCTGCCTGGTTCGTATGCCCAATCAGAATATCACTAAGGATGAAGCCCGCCAGGTGATCGAATTCATGCGCAGTAATGATGGCGAAAAATAAACACCAACCTGAAACAAAACCACCGGATTCCTATTCAATTTCTTAACTGCTAAATATTAAATATGAAACACTCTTTCTTTAAAATGCTTCCGGCAATCCTGTTGCTGGCGGTTGGATTTTCAGGCCTTCCCGGCTGTAAACCCAAAGGCACACAATCAGCAGCCGGCGGAGATGCGGCAAAAGCTTATGTAGCACCCGGCAAATACGACGAGTTCTACAATTTTCTTTCCGGTGGTTTCAGCGGACAAATGTCTGTCTATGGTCTGCCTTCCGGCCGATTATTCCGTGTTATTCCTGTATTCTCCGTAGATCCTGAAAAAGGATGGGGTTACAGCGAAGAAACCAAACCGATGCTGAACACTTCTCATGGATTTGTTCCCTGGGATGACCTGCACCACATCGCTTTATCGGTTACAAAAAGCGAACATGATGGCCGCTGGGCTTTTGGCAATGCCAATAACACCCCGCGTATCGCCCGTATTGACATGAAAACATTCCGCACCGCTGAGATCATCGAGATCCCCAACAGTGCAGGTAACCACTCCTCTCCCTTTATCACAGAAAATTCTGAATATGTGGTAGCCGGAACCCGCTTTAGTGTTCCTCTCGGAGACAACCTGGATGTACCTATCAATACCTATAAGGACAATTTCAAAGGAACAGTAAGTTTTATCGGTATCGACAAGACAACCGGTGAAATGAATGTTTCTTTCCAGATCGCCACCCCCGGTATCAACTTTGACCTGGCCCGTGCCGGCAAAGGAAGATCAGCCGGCTGGTTCTTCTTCAGTTGCTACAACTCTGAAAAAGCCAATACCCTGCTGGAAGTAAACGCTTCACAGAAGGACAAGGACTTTATCATGGCCGTCAACTGGAAAAAAGCTGAAGAGTACGCAAAAGCCGGTAAAGGCGTGAAAAAACAAGTCCGTTATGCCCATAACAAATACAACGAATCCACCCACAGCGCCACTTCTGAAATGAAAACTGAAGTACTGGTACTGGATCCTAAGGATTGCCCGGACATGGTGTACTTTATGCCCTGCCCCAAATCCCCGCACGGATGTGATACCGATCCTACCGGTGAATATATTGTAGGTAGTGGTAAACTGGCTGCCGTTATTCCAGTATTCTCTTTCGCTAAAATTGAAGCAGCCATTGCTGCCAAAAATTATGATGGCACTTACGATGGTATTCCTGTATTGAAATATGAAGCCGTATTACATGGTGAAGTACAGAAACCCGGACTCGGCCCCTTACACACCGAATTTGATGGTAAAGGAAATGCCTATACTTCGTTCTTTGTATCCTCTGAAATCGTGAAATGGAATATCAAAGACCTGAAAGTGCTGGATCGTGTTCCGACGTATTATTCTATCGGTCACCTTTGCGTACCCGGCGGACCTACTTCCAAACCCTGGGGTAAATATGTAATTGCCTATAATAAAATCACCAAAGACCGTTATCTGCCCACCGGACCTGAACTGACTCAAAGTGCGCAGATATATGATATCAGCGGAGATAAAATGAAACTGATCCTTGACTTCCCGACCATCGGTGAGCCACACTATGCAGAAGCAATTCCTGCGTCCATGATCATGAAGAACAGCCAGAAGATCTTTAAACTGGAAGATAATAAGCACCCGTATGCCGCACTGGGAGATGATAACGCCAAAGTAGTCCGGAAAGGAAACGAAATACATGTGTCCATGACTGCTATCCGCTCACACTTCACACCGGATAATATTGAAGGCGTGAAACTGGGGGATGTTGTTTATTTCCACGTCACCAACCTCGAGCAGGACTGGGATGTGCCCCACGGTTTTGCCGTAAAAGGAATAAGCAATGCTGAATTACTGGTGATGCCGGGTGAAACACAGACCCTCGTCTGGAAACCAGAAAAAGTTGGTGTGTACCCGATGTATTGTACTGACTTCTGTTCAGCGCTGCACCAGGAAATGCAAGGTTATATCCGGGTAAGTCCGGCCGGCTCTAATGTACCGCTGACATTCAGTACCGGTACAAACCTGCCAGCCGCCACCCCTGCTGTCCCGGCAACATCCACTACACCTTCATCCAAATAAATTTCTTCAGTGGTTATGCGAAAACGCATAACCACTGATTTTAACTACTGTATAAACTATTTGTTTATGAAAAAAATTTTCAACCTGGTCCTGCTCAGTACAGCATTACTGCTGGGCAGTTGCAACAATAATGCTTCCACTGAATCAGCTTCCCCTGCTGATGATGCACCGGCAGGTGGCGGACAGGAAGCGGTACAGGATGATGTATCGCAGAAAGATGTGGTAAAAGTAGCCGTTGGTTCTCCTGATCATACCACCCTGGTAGCCGCCCTGAAGCAGGCGGAACTGGTCACTTCACTGGCCAATGCCGGTCCTTTTACCGTTTTCGCACCTACCAATGCGGCTTTTGAAAAACTGCCCGCCGGCACTGTTGATGGTTTAATGAAAGATGATAAGAAGGCGGATCTTCAGAATATTCTCCAGTATCACGTGACCACATCTGCCCTGGATACAAAATTCCTGACCGATGGCATGAGCCTGGGCATGGTAAATGGTGATAAACTTACGGTGAGTGTTAAAGACGGAAAAATCGTTTTGAACGGCTCCGCCACCATCGTGGGTTCTGTACGTGCTTCCAATGGCTGGGTTCATGTGATTGATGGTGTATTACTGCCCCCTGCCAAAAAATAAATCAGCTCTTGCGTTTCAATGATTCTCTAATTGCTTCCGGGGCCCATGACCGGAAGCCTTTTTAATCAAAAAGAATGAAAAACAATCTCAGTATCACTTCCCGTATCCTGGTAGCTTTTGCTTCAGGCGCTCTTGTTGCCGTTTTCTTTCTTCCCGTATGGCGGATTGACCTTTTTGCACCGCAATATCCGGAAGGCCTGATGATGAATATCTGGATCAACGGACTAACGGGCGATGTGGAGATCATCAATGGTCTGAATCACTATATCGGCATGAAGCATATCAGTGTCGAAATGTTTCCTGAATTTAAGTACCTCCCCTGGGTGGTTGGTTTTTTTATGTTGCTCGGGATGATCGTGGCCATTACAGGTAAACGTAAATTCCTTTTATATTATATCATGCTGACTGTAATTGGCGGAGCCCTGGCCATCTGGGATTTTTATCAATGGGGTTATGATTACGGACACAACCTGGACCCCAAAGCTGCTATCCAGGTACCCGGGCTTTCTTACCAGCCACCATTATTCGGCCATAAACGGCTGCTCAACTTCGATGCCTATTCCTTCCCGGATGTAGGCGGCTGGGTAGTGATCGGTGCATCCATACTGGCATTTACCGTATGGTTTGTGGAATGGTACCGTCACCGCAAAACAAAATAAAATGAAAATTTTTATCCGCTTTATATTCTTTATCGCGCTCATCCCTTTTACCGGCTGCAGCGTCAACCCCGAACCATTTGCCTATGGCAAGGATAATTGTTATACCTGCAAGATGGGTATCGTTGACCCCAAATTCGGGACAGAACTGATCACCTCTAAAGGAAAAATTTACAAATTTGACGATATTTCCTGTATGAAGCATTTCCTGAAATCCAATATGGTTGACCCGGCAGAGATCAAACAACAGGTCGTCATTAACTTTGAAAAAGAAAACGATTTTCTTCCGCTGGAAGAATGTGTTTTTATTCTGAGCCCTGCGGTAAAAAGCCCGATGGGCAGTCATGCCGCTGCTTTTGCCAGCCGGGAAAAAGCGGAAAAAATGAATGCTTCATTAAACGGTGAACTGCTCAGCTGGAAAGAGCTGGCCGGCAAACTGGACTAAATATGAAATACCTGATTACGCTGTTTTGTTTGATTATTTCAATGGGATCATTTGCCGGGCAGATCGTCGTAGGGGCGGCTGCCCCGGTTAAATCCCTCCGGAAAGCTATTGAACTGGCCCGTACCGGCGATACGATCCGTCTCCAGGCTGGTGTATATAAAGAAGGCAGCCTGACCCTTTCAAAATCCATCACCCTGATCGGGGAAAACAATCCCATCCTGGACGGGGAACATAAATATGAAATACTACTGATCAGCGGGCAGAATATAACAGTAAGAGGCATCACGTTCCGGAATTCAGGCTATTCAGCCATGAATGACTTCGCATCCATTAAACTGGTGGATTGCACCCATATCACCCTTGAAAAGAACACGATCCTGAATGCCTATTTTGCCATCCATATTTCCAACACCACACATGCCATAGTCCGTTTTAACCGGATCATAGGAATCCCGGCTTCTGAACAACTGACCGGAAACGGTATCCATCTCTGGAAATCCAGTCATGCGGTGATTGAAAACAACTACATGGAAGGACACCGGGACGGCATCTATTTTGAATTTGTCACGAATTCCACGATCAGTAATAACCTGAGTGAAAAAAATATCCGTTATGGGCTGCATTTCATGTTTTCCAATGACGACAACTACCGTAACAATACCTTCCGGAATAACGGAGCGGGTGTGGCCGTGATGTACTCCAAAAGAGTGCACATGGAGAAAAATCATTTTGAAGAAAACTGGGGCGCCTCCGCGTATGGCATCCTGCTGAAAGATATTACCGACAGTTTTATTGGTCAGAACAGTTTTACAAAAAATACAGTGGGCATCCACATGGAAGGCAGCAGCCGGATTGAAATCCGTCAGAACAAATTTAAAAATAACGGATGGGCCATTAAGGTACAGGCCAGCTGCGACGATAATGTTTTTCACCACAACAATTTCACCGGTAACAGTTTTGATGTAGGTACGAATGGCACCCTGGTGCTCAATAAATTTGAAAACAATTACTGGGACAAGTATGAAGGGTACGACATGAATAAAGACGGCATCGGTGATATCCCTTATCACCCGGTGAGTATGTATTCCATGATCGTGGAGCAGAATCCCACCACCCTCATCCTTTTCCGTAGCTTTATGGTCAGCCTGCTGGATAAAGCAGAGAAAGCCATTCCCAGCCTGACACCGGAGAACTTATTTGACAACAAACCAATGATGAAAATGCTCTCATTATGATCCACATTGAAGCCCTGTACAAAAAATTCCGCCGGCTACAGGTACTTGACAATATCTCAGCCCGTTTTTCCGCCGGGCAGGTCATTGCCCTGATCGGTCCCAATGGTTCAGGTAAAACCACCCTGATCAAATCTATCCTGGGGATGGTGCATCCCGATAAGGGTACGATCCGGGTAAAAGACCAGTTGGTCAATGGTGATCCCGCTTACCGGCAATTTATCGGTTATATGCCCCAGATCGGACGTTATCCCGACAATATGAAAGTGGGCCAGCTTTTCGAAATGATGAAAAAGATCCGGGGCAGTGAATCGGTGGATACCGATCTGCTCACCCGGTTTGATATCCCGAAGATTTATGAAAAACCAATGCGGACCCTCAGCGGCGGAACCCGGCAAAAAGTAAGTGCAGCCCTGGCTTTCCTGTTTGACCCACCCATATTGGTGCTGGATGAACCTACTGCCGGCCTGGATCCCCTTTCCTCAGAGATCCTGAAAGAAAAAATCATTCAGGAAAAAAAGAAAAACAAACTCATCCTGATCACCTCGCATGTGCTGAGTGACCTGGAAGAACTGACCACCCATATTATGTACCTGCAGGAAGGGAAAATGCAGTTCCTGAAAGACCTGGAGACATTACAGGAAGAAACCGGCGAAATCAAATTAAGCAAAGCCATTGCTAAACTGATGCGCGGACAGGAAACGAGCAATGCCTGGATCGACCAGCTCTTCGCTGTTGACAACAAAAATGAAAACATCCGCTAAAATTCAGAACCATGCTGAAACTATCCAGATATGTATTGTATGATATCCTGCGGAACAGGATCGTGATCGCTTATACCCTGTTCCTGCTGCTTGTATCTTTCAGTATGTTCCGTATGGAGGAAAACGGCAGTAAGGCCATGCTCAGTTTACTTAATATCGTATTGATCGTATTGCCCCTGGTCAGCCTGGTATTCACCACCATTCACTATTACAATTCCTACGAATTTATAGAACTGATGCTTTCACAGCCGTTGAGCCGCACCCGCATTTTGCTGAGTGAATATGCCGGTGTTTGTCTTTCACTGCTGTCTGCTTTCTGGATCGGCGTGGGTATTCCTGTATTAATTTATGCCCCTGATCCCACAGGTTTTGCGCTGTTATTCACCGGCACCTCCCTCACCGTGGTGTTTACCAGTATTGCCTTCCTGGCCTCGGTTCGTTCGCGTGATAAAGCAAGGGGTATTGGCTTTGCCCTGCTGCTCTGGTTTTATTTCGCGCTGATTTATGACGGACTGGTATTGCTGACCCTGTTTGCTTTCAGTGACTACCCGATGGAAAAATTCACGCTGCTGTTATCGGCACTCAACCCGATTGACCTTGGCCGGATCTATATCATGCTGAAAATGGATATCAGTGCCCTGATGGGATATACAGGGGCTTTGTATAAAGACTTTTTCGGCAGTGGCACGGGTGTACTTTTCACAGCCGGTATCATGGCGCTCTGGGCAGTAATCCCGTTATGGCTGGCCCTCCGCAGTTTCAAACGCAAAGACATGTAAACGCGGCCATTTCTTCCAACCGGCTGACAATCCGGCACGATTGTAAAATGTATACTATTTAACAGGAGAATCCGATGACTAAAATCATTGGCCCGGATCATACTGATCATTGTTATTCCCATGGCCGGAATTTGAAATTGGGATGTCAACAATATTATTCACCCCAAAAACCTCTTTATGGAAAGCAAAGCACTTGACAAGCCCAGGACTTCCAGGCCCACTTTGTTTGACAGTGGCTGGATGGATAAATTCTTCAACGCCCCGATTGATGAATTTTTCAACATGGGTAAGGTCATGAATGTACCGGCTGTGAATGTATCCGAATCGGATAAAGAATTCAGGCTTTGTGTAGCCGCTCCCGGAATGGAGAAAAAGGACTTCAAAGTGGAGGCCTTTGATGAAATGCTGACTATCAGCGCGGAAAAAGAAAAAGAAGAGAAAGAAGAAAAGAACGGACGTTACAACCGCAGGGAGTATAATTACAGCAGTTGGTCCAGAAGCTTTACCCTTCCTGAAAACTGTGACACCGCAAAAATCGCGGCTGAATACAACAACGGGGAACTGAAAATAATGATTCCCAAACTGGAAATCAATGAACCCAAAAAAGTAAAGAGCATTTCTGTAAATTGACAGGATGTGTCTGAAGAAAAGAGGCTGCCCCATAACCGGGACAGCCTTTTTTGTATCAACTTATATATGCCCTGCCATTAATACAACAGGTTCTTCAGCTTTTCAATGTTACTGATACTGATCTTACCGTCTTTAATCTCAATCAGTTTCTCTGATTTGAAGTCACTCAGTGTGCGGATCAGGGATTCAGTGGCCGTACCCACATAATGTGCAATATCCTCCCTTGAAATTTCAATCGGTTTATTTTCGCCACCGGTATTGAATTTACCATGGATATCCACCAGGGCCTTGGCAACCCGCTTGCGCAGGGAACTGTACGCCAGGCTCAGCAGGCGTTCTTCTTTTTCCTTAACATTCTGGGTGATAATGCGGATAAACTTGGAAGCCACCGAAATATTACCATCAATCATCTGCTGGAAATCCTCGCGGGGCACTTGTACGATCTCGGTATCCTCAAGGGCCACAGCGGAATCATCATAATTCTTTTCTTCGATCAGCGCGGGATAGCCAATAAAGTCACCATCGCTGTACAGGTCAGTGATGTATTCTTTTCCATCTTCATGGGTTTTGAACCCTTTTACTTTCCCTTTTACCAGGAAATACAGGAAACGGGGACGTTTGCCCTCCGCATAGATCACCTGTTTTTTGGTATACAATTCTGAATTGTAATTATCAGGATTAAACTGGAGCATGCCGGATTCCCGGAGATCATTGGCCAGTTCGCTCAGCCCTTTACCGCTGGCATTATAGTTTTTCTGTAGTACTTCGTACTTCTTCAGCCGTGATTCAATGGCATTCATCAGTTCGATCTCCTCGAAAGGCTTGGTAATATAATCATCAGCACCCATCTCCATTCCCTTACGCAGATCACTGCGTTCCGCTTTTGCCGTCAGGAAAATAAGGGGGATATTCTCTGTTTCCGGATTTTTGCGAAGGAGGTGAAGCACCCCATAACCATCCAGTTCAGGCATCATGATATCACAGACAATCAGGTCTGGTTTTTCCAGTAAAGCGGCTTCCACACCCCTCTTCCCGTTTTCAGCCGTTAGCGTTTTGTATCCGCCCAGGGATAAAATCTCTGCGGTATTCTCCCGGATATCTTCGTTATCATCAATAATCAAAATCGTTCTTTGCGCCATAGTGGGGTCGGTTTTTTTGTTTCTAAACTTGTGCAAAATAGGCAAAACCAACGTTTTGATAAAAATCAGTTTGGCGGGTGAACTTTCTCAGCCCCCGCCCGGGGGTGTCCGGCTATTTTAGCAACTTCAACATTTTTTCACCCAGCATGTCCTCCTCTGTAATTACTGACCAGGAAATACTATGTTACCATTGCGGCGAAAACTGCCTGAATACGAAGATCAGGACAGCCGAAAAAGTGTTTTGCTGCGACGGCTGCAAGATGGTTTACCAGATCCTGAACCAGAGTGAACTCTGTGAGTACTACAACCTTAACGAGAATCCGGGCATCAACCAGCGGGTCCGGGTGCGCCAGGATAAGTTCGCCTTCCTGGATGATGAAAAGATACAATTACAACTGATCAGTTTTGCCGATGAAAAGCAGGTACATATCACTTTTTACCTGCCCCAGATGCACTGCAGTTCCTGTCTTTACCTGCTTGAAAATCTCCACCGCCTGAATCCGGGGGTGGTGTCAAGCAAAGTCAATTTTACCCGGAAAGAAGCAGATATCGTCTTCCTGAAAGATAAAACCAGCCTGCGCACGGTTGCAGAAACCCTGACCAGTATCGGTTATGAGCCCTATATCAGCCTGAATGATCTCAAAGAAAAAAGGCCTGCTATTGACCGGAGTATGGTGTACCAGATCGGGGTAGCCGGTTTTGCCTTTGGCAATATTATGCTGATGAGTTTTCCCGAGTACCTGGGCATTGATGCCAGTGAAAAAGGACTGCTCACCCTTTTCCGTTGGGCCAATTTTGGTCTCGCAATTCCCGTATTGCTTTATTCCGCCCTGCCTTTTTATATCTCTTCCTGGAAAAGCCTGAAACATAAGTTCCTCAATATTGATGCACCCATCGCCCTGGCGGTGATCATTACATTTATCCGGAGTGCGTATGAAGTAATCAGCGGAACCGGGGGTGGTTATTTTGATTCCATGACCGGTATCGTGTTTTTTATGCTGGCCGGGCGGATTTTACAGGACAAAACTTATCGCCAGTTATCCTTTGAAAGAGATTATACCTCCTATTTCCCGATTGCTATATCTGTTTTGAAAGACGGTAAAGAAACGCCTACCGCCCTGCCGGATATCAAACCAGGGGACAACTTACTGATCCATCATGAAGAACTGATCCCAGCCGATGGTATCCTGACCCGGGGTAAGGCCTTTATTGATTATAGTTTTGTAACGGGTGAATCGCTGCCCGTGCAAAAAGAGATGGGAGAAATTGTATATGCCGGCGGCAAACAAACTGAAGGCAATATCGAGATCCTCGTGGTGAAAGAAGTGACCCAGAGTTACCTGACCAAACTCTGGAACCGGGATGAGTTCAGGGAACAGGAAGAAATCAATACAAAATCATTTGTCCACCTGCTCAGCCGGTATTTTACCTATATCGTGCTGGCCATAGCAGCGGCTACCGTTATTTACTGGCAGTTCAATGATCCGTCCAGGGTATGGCCGGCCATGACTTCCATTTTTATTATTGCCTGTCCCTGTGCCCTTTTTCTCTCCAATACATTTACCAATGGCAATATCCTCCGGATACTCGGCCGCAACCATTTATACCTGCGGAATGCACAGACGATTGAGGACTTGGGACGGGCCACACATATTGTTTTTGATAAAACGGGCACCCTGACCTCCTCACAGGAACAGGATATTGAATATAATGGTCGCGAACTAAGTGAATTACAATTACAGCAAGTGGCCGCACTCGCCGATCATTCCAATCATCCCCTGAGTAAGGCGCTGGCCCGCCAGATTGGAAGAAAACAAGGATTTGACATTGCTCATTATAACGAAATACCCGGCCAGGGAATTGAAGGACAATTCGATGAAGAAAAACTCCGGCTGGGTTCTTATGCATTTACCACTGGCAATTCCGGCCCCGCTTCAGGTACCAGTGTTTATGTACGTTTTGGAGATGAAGTGTATGGTCATTTCCGTTTCAGCAACCATTACCGGGAAGCGATACCTGACCTGATCCGTGATCTGAAAAAAGAATATAAATTATCCGTGTTATCGGGGGATAATAGCGCCGAGCAGGAAAACCTTCAAAGGCTGATGGGTCCCCATGCCACCCTGCTTTTCCACCAGAAACCGGAAGACAAACTGCAGTATATCCGGTTTTTGCAGGCCAAAGGGGAAAAAGTGATGATGATCGGGGATGGCCTGAACGATGCCGGCGCATTGAAACAGAGCGATATAGGGATTGCAGTAGCCGAACAAACCAACAATTTTACCCCTTCCAGTGATGCCATTATCGAAGCGAAAAAACTGTCCGGGCTGACCCGGTTTATCCGGCTTTGCCGGGCCAACCGGAATATTGTTGTGGCCAGTTTTGTGCTATCGATTGTATATAATGTTATCGGGCTGTTTTTTGCCGTTCAGGGTACTTTATCTCCGTTGATTGCTGCCATACTGATGCCCAGCAGTTCACTGAGTATATTGTTATTGACCTTCGGCAGTAGTAGCCTGATTGCCAAACGATTGAAACTGTAAATACGACACGGACTCCTGTATTAATGGGTTTGGCTGATTAAAATCAGTTACCCCATTGATAGTGGTTAACCATTACACTACCGTGACAAAATATTTTTACCCCTAATTGAACCAAAATGAGTGTGATAATCATCTTAATGATCGCTAGTATTTCTATTGCAGCCCTGTTTCTGGTTGCCTTTCTGTGGGGCGTTAAATCCGGCCAGTTTGAAGATGATTTCTCCCCCTCTTCCCGCATTCTGTTTGAGGACAAACCTGCATCCACCAAAACCGTATAAATCAACAAACAACAACCCAGTTTTATGCAAGTAGAAAAATTCTATTATGATAACAAGATTGTGAAGGCATTTGGTATTGCCACGATCGTGTTCGGCATTGTAGGCATGCTGGCGGGATTATGGGCTGCGATCCAGATATACTATCCGGCGATCAGTCTGAATCTTGCCCCCACCACGTTTGGACGGCTCCGTCCTTTGCACACCAATGCCATCATTTTTGCCTTTGTGGGAAATGCCTCTTTCGCAGGTATTTATTATTCCCTGCAACGGCTCTGTAAAGCAAGGCTTTACAATGATAAACTCAGTTGGCTGCATTTCTGGGGCTGGCAGGCGATTATTGCCGCTGCTGCCATCACCCTCCTGATGGGAATGACCACCGGTAAAGAATATGCTGAACTGGAATGGCCGATTGATATCGCCATTACCCTGATCTGGGTGGTGTTTGGTATTAATATGTTTGGTACTATCCTGAAAAGAAGGGAACGTCATCTTTATGTGGCGATCTGGTTCTATATCGCTACCTGGGTGACGGTGGCGATGCTGCATATTGTAAACTCCATTGAAATCCCTGTTTCAATGACTAAGAGTTACAGTTGGTATGCCGGTGTACAGGATGCATTAGTACAATGGTGGTATGGTCATAATGCCGTGGCCTTCTTCCTGACTACTCCTGTGCTGGGTCTGATGTATTATTTCCTGCTCAAAGCGGCGAACAGGCCGGTATATTCTTACCGCCTTTCTATTATCCACTTCTGGGCACTGATCTTTATTTATATCTGGGCGGGGCCTCACCACCTGTTATATACTTCACTGCCCGACTGGGCACAGTC
>CAZYTV010000124.1:0-7187 GCA_964650455.1 uncultured Chitinophaga sp.
AAGTTGGAAGTACGAAGTTAGAAGTACGAAGTACGAGGTGGCGTGACGAGGGAAGAGAATAAAAGAAAGTACGAAGTTAGAAGTACGAAGTACGGGGTTTCGTGTTTTCGGTAATTTCATTTCAATTAGCGCCAGACCGTTCAACGAAAAAAGCCCGACTTGTCCTCCGTAGCTTTTCCTCCTTCGCCAACGGCTATGGAGGATAAAAAGCGAAGGGTGGACTTGTCTTCCGTAGCTTTTCCTCCTTCGCCTACGGCTATGGAGGATAAAAAGTGTAGGGTGGACTTGACTTGCGTAGCTTCAGCGTAGGAGGAAGGGGTGACATTATTATTAATTTCTAATTGAGAACAAAAACCAAATGATCAGACAATCCATCGCACTAATCCTGTTCATTACAGCAGGATTTTCTCTTGCTGCACAAAAAGGCCTTGATGTTATTAATGTAAAAGAGGTTGAACGCATCGAAAAAACCTTAGCCTCTGATGCCATGCGTGGTCGCAGGACATTTACCCCGGATATTGATAAAGCCGCTGATTTCATTGCGGCTGAATTCAGATCCATCGGGCTTGGCACCCTGAATAATACCGGCAGCTACCGCCAGGAATTCGCCATGGTGCGTCCGAAGTTTATCAGCGCGGCTGCTATACTCGACGGACAAGCTATTGATCAGAAGTCAGTCATGGTGATCACCTGTCAGTCGCAGATAAAGATCGATCAGTCTTCCGGATATGAAACGGCTTTTATTAAAACTGGTGCCAACCTGCAGGCGGAAGCCCGGAAATATGCACGTGGCAATAAAAATATGATCGTGTGGGTGGAGAAAAATTTTGCCAACAGTTTTGGTAATCTTGCCCGGTTAAAATCTTCCCTGTTCAAAACGACTACATCGGTTGTATTTGTTTTAACAGACAGCGCTCCCTCCACGTTTAGTATAGAGGCTGTTCATGAGATCACGGAACAGAAAATGGCCAATGTGGTGGGCATCATACCTGGCAAAAGTAAAGTGGCCGAATATGTTGTTTTCTCCGGTCATTATGATCACCTGGGTGTGGGTAAACCTGTTGACGGCGATTCTATTTACAATGGGGCCAATGACGATGCAGCCGGTACTACGGCTGTGATCATGCTGGCTAAATATTTTAAGAAGCTGGGGAATAATGAACGTACCGTGGTCTTTGCTGCCTTCACCGCGGAGGAAGTCGGGGGTTTTGGTTCCCAGTATTTTTCCCGGCAACTGGAGGCAGATAAAGTAATGGCCATGTTCAATATTGAAATGATCGGCACGGAGAGTAAGTGGGGCAAAAACTCTGCTTATATCACCGGGTATGAAAAAACCAATATGGGAGAGATTCTTGCCAAAGACCTGCAGGGAACCGCTTTCACTTTTTACCCCGATCCTTATCCCACGCAACAGTTATTCTATCGTTCCGATAATGCTACCCTGGCCCGCCTCGGTGTACCCGCCCACACTATTTCTACTTCTAAAATGGATGTGGAGCCTCATTACCACAAGCTTACTGATCATATTGAAACACTCGATATGGTGAATATGACGGAAGTGATTAAAGCGATAGCATTGAGCGCAAAAAGTATCATTGCCGGGAAAGAAACGCCATCGAGGGTGAAAGTGGATGAGCTCAGGTAGATTATTTAACCAGGCCGGCCAGTCTTTAAACCATTGGTGCTGTTATGAAATTACCGGCAATCATTAAAGTTGGCATGCAAGGGAAGGCAATTTCTTTTCTTTTTTATTGTTTGGTCATCGGATCTTCATTATTACTCATGTGCAACAAGGCCGGGCTTTGATTGCTGATATCATATTCTGTACCCAGAAACGCGATCTTTATTGTTCTTCCATCTGTGTAATGGAATGTAATTGTAAAGTTGTTTACTTCATACGTGCCAGAGCCGGGAGCCAGACCCGGGTTGATACAATCATTATACTCATGGCATAAAACCCTGATTGCCCCGTTGTCCATGAATCCACCGTCGGCTGTAAATGTGATGACGGGAATTTTCCCATATGCTTCACTCATTTTATACGTACCATTAAATCTTGCTCCATCCACAGGAGAAAGTTGGTGAAACCGGTGAGCGGTCTGGTTTGCTGTGATGATTAATGTTTGCCCTTCCATCCGTAATGGTATATCTGCATACGGCATTTTCAGGACACCAATACCATCGCTAAAGCTGTAAAACCCCCAGTCCCTGCGGTTTATTTCTGCCGGAATCCTTGTATCCAGGCCCTCTAACCCGGTACCAGGGAACTTTGGTCCAAAATAGGCCTGTCCGTTGGATAAGAATACCGGTGTATAAACATTGTAACGTAATCCGGAGGATGCGGAGGCTTGCATGGAAATACCCTGCCATACACCTTTGATACCGCCTCCCTCAACACTTCTGGCTGGCCCGATGAATGGCTGCGGTCCATCGGCAAACTGCAAATGAAATAAAAATTCATTAACTGCATTTGAATAGGGTGGCCTGTCATCCGCATAAAAAGAGGACATGCTGCAACTCCGGTTTATTGTTCTTGATTTCAGAACCGCCACCCGCTCAAAACGGTTATTTATTTTAATGACAAATAAATCAAGGCCAAACTCGGGCGGGTAATCGCCTGTGCCAATCCGTACACCGCCATTGCAACGGATATACTCCCAGCCCTGGAACGATGTCCTGACTGCTTCCTTTTTATAATTTCCCTCACCCAGGTAATTCATTTTTGTTCCTTGATACATAGAGGCAGCTTCATCAAAGCTTTGCTGAAGGGCCTGTTCCAGACTACCTGAAAAATTGAGTGGCTGCATAACCTGTATGGACAGGTGTTCGCCGGCAGTAAGGTCCAGTGGTTTAAAGACAACGCCATCACTGAATACCTGGTGACTCCACCCGGCCGGGGGATCATAGCTCATCAAGCCGAACTTACCAGGGCCGCTGCCAGTACCGGTTTTTTCTGTGATTGTATTGCTTTCCGATACGGTTCCTGACTGGTCCAGTTCAATGGATTCAAAAAAACCGGTCATTTCTTTCAGGTAGGATTCATCATTCAGACTTGATCTTATACTGATCGTTTTCCCAAATCCACTAATTACGGTCAGAAAAATATAGATATCGGCACCATCAACCTTTACCGGCGCTGCTGCTGCCACCATTTCCCAACCCTCCACGGTGGTTTCTGTTTGCGTTTGCGGATCAGTTTCAGCTTTGTAAGGCTCTGCCACCAGTTTCTTCCATTCATTGGCAAAATCTTTTTGTGCATCACCGGAACTCGTCGTACTTGCATAGACGGTAAGTACACAAAATCCTCCTTTGGTTGTATTGACATTTGTAAAATTCAATACTCCCTGTCTGGACTCTTTCTTCCAGTCTTTGGGCGCCGTATAAGTTATGATGTCAAATGTTTCGGTTTGGGGGAATGCCTGAACTGAAAGCAGGAGACATACCATAAATGTCTGGCTGTAATTAATCAGCTTCTTCATATTGACTGGTTTTAGGGTTCCATACGTGTTTGCATAATGTTGTTACCAAACCTTCCGGAGAAAGTTTCCTGAGATAACTGTTATTTGTGTTGCTGGCATCTATAATGATCAGGTTGCCCTTTTGATCGATGGCAATGCCGTTGGGGGCATTAAATAGGGCACTTAAAGCTTTGCCATCCCTATTGCCTGCTTCGGAAGCACCCGCGGGATTGCCGGAGAACTTGAATTTACCTGATCCTGCCACTGTTGATACTTTTCCATTGGCAATTTTAATGATACGGTTCAATCTTGTATCCGTGATATAGAGATCGCCGTTTTTTGCTATGGCCAAACCACTGGGGCAGGTAAGTACCGCCGTTTTTATATCACCTTCTTTGTAAACGGAGTTAAATATTGTTTTATCACACTGACCCGCTACCGTGCTGATAACACCTGCCGGCGAAATTTTTTTTATGCAGTGGCTCACACTGGCATTCACATACAGGTTGTCCGCTGCATCGCAGGCAAGCCCGCGTGGATATTTTATTACCAGCATACTGTCGCCCGCTTTTATTGTCGTGACTGTTCCATCGGTACTGATTTTCCGGATACAGTAATCACCCGTATTTGATCCGGTTTTAGCATAATCGGTAACATAGATCGTTCCTTTGCTGTCAATTGCAATATTTTCCAGGTTACAGAAAGCAGCGGTTTGCCGGTTGCCATCATTCACTGCAGCCGTTTTTGATCCTGCAATGGTTGTTACTACCGCATCCGGACTTATTTTCCGAATACGGGACCCGTCAGCCAGGTACAGGTTATCTGCTGCGTCAATTGCAATTCCTTCCGGGTCATTGAACCCGGCATCCTTTCCCTTTCCATCCCGCCCATTACGACCACCACCGGCAAATAATACTGCTTTGCCTTCCGGACTGACGATGATGATCTTTCTGTTATTTCCGGTTATAAAGAAATTCCCTTTGCTATCTGCCACAATGCCAAAGGAAGCATTAAAGGCGCCCGTGAGTTTTGATGGCTGTGCAAAAAAACTGCTGCTGTATAAAAGGAGAGCAGAAAGAAGAAGCCATGGCAGAAATTTGTTGATCATGATGATTTATTTTCTGTACAGTGGAATTCTTTTGTCAATTTGTTTATCATCAGGTTGTACCGGATAGGTTCCATCAATTAAATTCTTCAGGAGGCTGTTATCTTTTACTTGCACCCCACTGCCAAAACCGGCTGTCAGGCCTTCTTCATGACCGATACTTTCTTTGAATTTGCCCATTTCTATCACTCCTTTTAATTCGGCTTCCCATAAAACTCCCAGGTCTGTAGGTGTCATTGTACGGTCGAATGTTATATATACCTGTGATTTGGCTTCCGCTTCAATTCCTGCCTTAATACCTGGGGAGTCAAAAAGAACTTTCGGTACTGCGGCCCCCACACCAAAAGCCAGCGTCAGGTCACCGCTGCTTCGGGTATATTCCATTTTACCTACTAATCCTTCACCGGCTTCAATTTTATAAGTCTCACAGCTTATCTCCAGTTTAAAAGCGCCAAGATCAGCCTCGATCTTTGGAGTTAAATAACAATCCGGAGTAGTTATTTCTGCATCCGCTGTAGTTGTACTGCCACCCGACTTAAAATCACATGGGTAAAACCGGTGAGTGTCATATTTTGTTTCCATAAAGCGGGTCGTGCTGATTTCATTCAGCCGGCCCAGGAATTCCGTTATCATGCGATAATAATCCATATGGAAGGCATCGTCGTTGATAGATGCCACATAGGACCAATACGCCATATCATTCAGGTAGTCTTTGTAATAAGCCAGTGTTTTTCGCTGAAGGATTTCAGTAGGTTCACTGTACAGGGGCAGGTAGAAGTTGTTAAGAGCAGTTATTTCTCTGCACTTGTCATCATCTGAGGGGCGGTCCATTTTTTCATATCTATCACGGATGTCCTTTAGCTCTTTTTCATATTTTTTATTGACAGAATCCCTTTCCCTGTAATAAGATTTTCTGTATTGCTCAAGGGCAACGGCTTTTTCTTTGTATTCCCGTCTGAGCGATTCTAACACTGCATTGCCAAACATGCCAAAGGGCCGGTAAGGTGTTTGTTTTGTTTTTTTGACTGCATTTATTTCTTCCTGTACGGAATTAACCGATGCTAATGTAGCCTGGGCGATCAGTTTTTGATATTTTGTCATCGCCCGTTCGATCATTTTTTTATATCCCATATACTGCGGCTCCAGTTCCGCCACCTGGCTTACACTCATACACTGGGGAAGCATTTGAAATTTACTGATCTGAAAATATTCAGGTTGTTTATACCGGTGCCGGACATAATCAATCATCTTTGCATTGGGTTTCAGCCTGGTAAGGAGATTGTCAGCTTTTGAAGAGTATCCTCCCCGCAGTGAATTTTCAACATAATTAAGAGCTGCGGCTTTATTACCCCGGCTGTTATAGATATAGGCCAGTGTAAGATTGGCGTCAGGATAGTATTTATAACTGCTGACACAGTCTAATAAATACTGTTCTGCTTTTTTGTCGTCGCCCAGGTCAAAGTAGGCCTGGCCAAGATTATTTTGTATAAGATTATTGCCGGGTTGTTTTTCCAGAACATACTCCAGCACAGGTATCCCGAAATAGCCCAGACCGCAACTGGTGAGTATACCCCCGGCATTATTTAGTAACAGATTATTTTCCGGATGAAGTTCAGCAGCTTTTACAGTTATCAAAACCGCTTCATGGATACTACCAGTCATCCATAAGCCGATTGCTGCCCCGGGTTGCTCAACAACAGTTTCAGGGATCCCGGAAATATCTGTGCCATATTTGTTCCGTAAGTAATCACCGAATTTTGAACCAAGATTATGCAAATAGGAAATCAGTTCAGTCTTATTAAAACAACGGATAGGTAAAGAGTGGATGAGCTTGTTGTTTCTTGCAGGAATCGAAAAGGTAGTTGTGTCCCATTTACTGCCGGAGGAATGGGTATTTCCCGGAGCATTGTTTTTTATCGCTTTTTTTATCAGGCTGTCATTGCCATATTTTTTAGCCAGGACCTGTGCATCTTTTATCATCTTATCAATTTCAACTTGTGTAGGGACCTGAGCTATAACAAATTGCATTGAAAAGGAAACCAATAATCCGGCTATTGTTTTTTTCATATGATTTAGTTAAAGATTATTTTATTTCTTCTTCTGCGACTTCGCCGGTATTGTTTTTATATTCAATTTTTTTAAACAGGATCTTTATTTCGTCGTATGCAGTGAATGGGGTTTTGTTGCCTGACATGTATACGTCACTTTGTATTACTTGTTTATAGCTGCTGATGTAGGCGTCGGTAAGCCTGATAGTATAGTTAATGGCTTCCTGCCCGGAAGTACGTATACTTGAAATAGCATCAAAAGAAAAGGCCATACTCTTTTTCCTGATAAATGCATTCAGCATCTGTATCGTTGCGGGAATACCAGCGTGAAATCTGACGGTGATTGATTCGTAATTATTTTTTCTATCAGCACCTGTAGCACCCATTTCAAAGCCGGTTATTTCAATCTGTTCTGCATGGGAAGCGCTGGTGTTTTCTCCCGGTAACTTTACCCCTTCAGCCCAGGCAGCCATAAAAAGACCGGATACAGGGTTGAGTAGTTGATTGGAATTCGTGGATACGGTCAGTTCTTTAATCACCGTCGAAGTACGGGGAGTGTTTATTGGTGTATTGACC
>CAZYTV010000124.1:7197-12351 GCA_964650455.1 uncultured Chitinophaga sp.
TGATTATTTTAAGTTCCCCGTGCAAGCATGGGTTTATTATTTGTATTGCTGACCTGCGATTTTCCGGCTCCGTAGTTGTAAGATACTGTTGTTTCTTCCCGGTTGGTAACAGCTCCCTGGGTCGCCGGGTTCCAGCTGGGAAAGGAAGTGAATCTTACCGTTGGGTTATTATTGAAGTGCCAGTTGTCAATGAACGCAGATCCATCTGCCTGTATATCTGTTCTGGAAAATGAATATTGAAAGTGGGTTTCGTCCGGGCTGGAAAAATATTCCACACTAAATACAGATCCGGCAGGTATTGGTTTGCTGTCCAGGTTAAATATGTGCCATTGGGACTTAAAATAATAGACACCAATGGGATGGGGATTCTGGATTATCCCTTTATCCAAAACCGGGGTTACAAATATGACGGCTGCCGGATTATTGGTCAGAGCTGCCACATCAAGCTGGGTACAATCATAGTTGCAGGAAATATTTTCTTTGCTGGCTGTATGTATGAATTTCTGCTGTGCAAAACTGCTCAGTGTATTTAAAGAGAAAAATAATATCAACACATTTGTATAGCGGTTTTGTTGTTTCATTGTCTGGTGCATTTATTATCTGTTAAAAAGCCTGACCCCGGCAGTCAGCGGATAGGTAAGTATTTCGCCGGTGCATTTGTTTTTCATTTTTACACTACAGATGACACGTTCCATACCCTGGGCAAAATTGATCTGCCATTTGGCCTGGGTGCTATTGGTATAATCAGGGATCACATACACGCTCGTCATAAATGCTTCCAGAACCACCTCCAATTTATCGGTGCCGTTACCAATTATATTCAGTTGATAACCATTGCCACCCGGATAAATATCCAAAACCATTTGCCCGGAAGCCACAAAATAGACCTGGTCGGCTTTGGCCCTGCAACCCGGCGTTTTCTGGGCTGATACTTGCTCAGTAAAGACCAGTATCAAAAAGAAGATCAGGGTTACGAATTTCCCTGGCAGGAAAGAAGAAATAAACTGTTTCATAACGATAAGTTTTGTTTGAAAATCTTGTTTTCGGGTCAATAAATTTTAACAACTGATTGCGGGGAGCCGATTTTATGCACTTCAAAAGAACCTAATACCGGCGAGAGACCACTCACCCGAAACAGTGATTCGGTCAACAAATGGCAAGAATCACCCGAAACTGGTATTTTGAGTGAAATGTTTGATTTAGTGGGAGAGAAAGCCAACCTTTATAAAGAATACGATCCAGTCTGTTCATGATCACATTTAAAACATATTTGTTTGTTGCGGGTCTGTTTTTACTGTTGCTTGCTCAGAATTTTCTGCAGGCACAGGATATTCCGGATAGTCTTCTGCGGAGATTTGTTGCAGCACCTGATGATTCATCAAAGGGGATCACGCTGTTGGAAATGGGTGAATCCATCGAGCAAACCACGCCATTGAAAAGTATTGAATATTACAGGCAGGCGTTAGTGCTGGGTCAACGGATAGAAAATAAAAGGGTGATCCTGTCTTCTTATATTGACCTTGGTATCTGCAATATCAATCTGAATAAAATGGACAGTGCCATTCTTATTTTTGAAAAAGCAATACCTTTTGCGAAAGCATTAAAGGATACGGTAAGAGAGGCGAGGGTGATGGCAAATATTGGAAATGCCTATTTACATAAGAAAGACCGGGTTACGGCGATTGACTATTACCTGAAAGCTGCAAGGATATGGGAAACCAGTACCGATAAAAAATACCTGGCCATATTATATTCCAACACCAGTGCATTGCTGGATGAACAACAAGAGCATGCAAAAGCAGCCGAATATGGAGTCAGGGCGGTCGAACTGGCACAGCAGACCGGGGATGGGTATTCGGAAGTAGTGGCGCTGGTAAATCTTTCAACTACATACAGCTACCTGAAACAATATGAGAAGGCGTATGAACTATTGGAAAAAGCGTTACCGCTTGCGACGAAGAATAAAGACCTTGACCATATTGCCACCGTCTATCATAACATGGGAGATTATTTTTTCAGGAAGAATAATTATTCTGCAGCCCTTGAGAAATACCTGCAATCGCTCACCTATGTCAATCAGATGGGTAACAAATATCACCTGGGTGAGTTAAGTACAGTGCTGGCAATGGCTTATCATAAACTCAACCGGGATGATAAGGCCTTGGATTATATTCTGCAGGCAGAGAGGCTGGCTGAAGAAGTGGGTGTCAGGTCAAAGCTGAAGGAAATATACCTCACAAGGGCAGAAATTGAACAAAAAACAGGCAACTATAAACTGGCCAGCGAATATTTTTCAAAAGCAATTGTTGTCAGTGATTCCTTGTTCAAAACAACAACCAGCGAAAAAGTGGCTGAAGTGGAGGCCAGGTATCAGAATGAAAAAAAGCAAAAGGAGATCGTTCAGTTAGAGAAAGACAAACAGATACAATCGCTCACAATCAGGCAGAAATCAACACTTAATTTTATCCTGATCGGATCTGTGGCCGTACTGGTCATTGTTGTTTTTTTAGGGTACCGTAATCTCAGGCATCGACAGCAACTGGCAAAACAACATGATGAGATGAAACAGCAACGTATCAGTGAGCTTGAAAAAGATAAACAATTGGTGGCTGTTGATTCAATGCTCAAAGGACAGGAAGAAGAAAGAAGCCGGCTGGCGAAAGATCTTCATGACGGCCTGGGCGGGTTATTATCAGGGGTTAAATTTTCTTTAAGCAATATGAAATCCAATTTAATAGTAACGCCTGATAATATGGCGGTGTTTGAGCGATCCCTGGATCTGATTGATACATCCATCAATGAACTGCGCAGGGTAGCCCATAACATGATGCCGGAAATGCTTACCAGATTCGGCCTGGATGAGGCCCTGAAAGAATACTGTAATACGATCAATGCCACCCGGTTACTGAACGTAAAGTACCAGTCACTGGGCATGGATACAAGGATAGAAATATCTTCCGAAATAATTATTTACCGGATTATCCAGGAATTGCTGAACAATAGTATGAAGCATGCGGCAGCTACAAACGTAATGGTACAATTGATAAAAGGGGAAGACCGGCTAAGTATCATGGTGGAGGATGACGGGAAGGGATTTGATACCGGGTTGCCGGCCCATAATACAGGTGCCGGTCTTACCAGTATCCGGTCACGAGTGGATTACCTCAAAGGACAACTGGAAATCCATTCAGAACCAGGTAAGGGGACGCTGGTCAATATCGAACTTAAAGTATAAATATGATAAGGGTATTCATTACAGATGATCATCCGGTTGTCATTGAAGGCATCCATTCTTTATTGCAGCATGAAAAGGATATGGAATGGGCCGGGCATGCCATGAATGCGCAATCCTGTCTTGGATTTTTTATAAGTAATACCGCTGATGTGGTGCTGATGGATATCAGCATGCCCGGAACGGATGGGGTTGAATTATGTGCGGCGATGAAAGAAAAATATCCCGGTGTTTTTATACTTGGCCTGAGTACGTTCAATCAGGGCCTGTATATAAAGAAGATGATGGACAACGGGGCTTCGGGGTATATTCTGAAAAATTCGTCCCGGGAAGAACTGATCCGGGCGATTCATACCGTGTATGAGGGCGGGATTTATTTCAGCGGGGAATCCGGAAAGGCATTACAAGAGTATCAGAAATCTTCCCGGTTTGAATTACCCGTGCTGACCTCAAGGGAAAAAGAAATACTTGAACTGATCGCACAGGGGTTTACCAATCCTCAAATAGCCGAAAAAATATTTCTGAGTTCTTTTACGGTAGATAGTCATCGTAAGAATCTGCTGGCAAAACTGAATGTAAAGAATACAGCCAGCCTGATCAGGCTGGCTGTAGAAAAGAAATTGATATAACTATTTAATGTATCAGATTTTCACCGGCACACTATGCACCGCATCACTCATCTCCTTAATCAGGTTTGTATCTTTCTCAATCGCATTTCCCACTACAATCACATCCGCACCGGCTTTGCAGTTCAGATAGGCTTTCTCCGGCTGAATAATGCCACCGCCAACGATGAGCGGCACTTCAATATGATCGGCCACCGCCTTGATCATACTTTCTGTGATGGGACGCTTGGCGCCGCTGCCGGCATCCATATAGATGAGTTTCATGCCCAGCATTTCACCGGCCATGGCGGTACACATGGCGATTTCGTTCTTATCAGCAGGAACAGGGGCGGCATTACTGATATAGGAGACGGTGGTGGGGGCACCTCCGTCCACCACGATATATCCGGTGGGCATGATCTCCAGTCCGCTCTTTTTTACAAAAGGGGCAGAGACAACGTGTTGACCGATCAGGAGCTCCGGATTACGGCCGGAGATCAGGGATAAATAAAGTAAGGCATCGGCATACTTACTCACCTGGGAAGGACTGCCGGGAAACAGGATAACCGGGATATCACAGCTCTTTTTGACCTGCTGCACACATTCGTCCAGGTGATTGGAGATCACCAGGCTTCCGCCAACCAGTAAATAGTCCACTTTAGCATCCAGGGAACGATGAACCAGCTCCTCCAGCAGGGCCGGATTGACCTTGTCGGGGTCGATCAGCACCGCAAAAGACTTCTTCCCTTGCTTCTTTTTTTCGGCCAGTGTATGATAAATCGGCATTTTCATCCGGAACCGGTTGATTTAAGCAAAAATGCGAAAAATAGTTGGCTTTGAGGCAGGTAGGAGGCGGCTAATTTTAGGGAATGTATCCGGTACAAACTAGGGCTGAGCATGGACCGGATTTTGTGGCCTTTTAAGACCGGAAAATTCCTGTTTTTCCCGGAAGCCGGAAAAAAAGCCCAATTCCCGGGTTTGGAAAAGAAATAACAAAGTCGGGTTACCGGAAAATCAATAAAAGATGATGTTTTTGTTACCTTTCATTGGTGAATAGAGCGTTTTATCAGCCCGTTTTTTGAGCAAAAAAGCAGGTTAAAAATTTACTAATTAAAGCGTTCGAATTTTCCAAAAAAACTTAGCCATAAAAAATTGAGGTATTGTGAAAAAATCAGGAAAACCAGTGCAGGCAAGCCTTTCGGGATTTTACGATGCCATTTTCCACACAATGTTGATATCTGGAGGTTTGAACTTCCTCGTAATAAAAATACTTTCGTAATCAACCTCCCGCCAGGGATGTTGAGTTTGTAATCAGGA
>CAZYTV010000125.1:0-12285 GCA_964650455.1 uncultured Chitinophaga sp.
ATATTAATTCCGCCGGTTATAGAAGGATCATTTAATCTTCTTAATTCCCGCGCTTTGCGCTAGGCCATATGAAGGGTAGCCAGGGGTTTGTCTTTCGAACCATCATTAAAATCAGAGCCTTGGGTAGAAACATAGATATCCGCAGCATTGCCCATGCAGGTAAATAGTAAAAAATAACCCAGTAGGGTCTGGCGCAATCGTTTCATGATAAACCGGCTCGTTAATGAATTAGCTGTCTGAAAAACAGCCTATTATACGAATAAATGTACTTGACTATCCGGTGCGGAAAAATGGGTGGTTTTGCTGAAAAGATGGAGGATTTTACTGTTTTCATGAGCCTATGCGTCGACACCTGCTTTTGTACCTACTGAACCCCGGCGTCCGCAATAGCTTAAGGTACAATTTGTAGATATGTTGAATATTCAATTTAAGTGAATTTTCGTCGCGAGACGCCGGGGCTGAATAATCAGCCTTGATACACTCATTTCTTATGGTATCTGGTATAATATCCCATCCACGTCTCTCACCACATAAGCCGCATGCATACCGGTTTTATAATACCGGGAAGAGCAGTGATCATATGCCGCTGCATTTTCTGCCAGTTTCCACTTCCCTTTACAAGGGTTTTTATGAATATAATGAAGTTTCTGCCAGGCAAACGCAGGGGTATCGCATCTTTTCCAGTCAAACGAGTCTTTCCACACTACATATCGGTGCCCTTTTTTTATTTGGCTTGCCGTTAAATATGAATGCAATTTGGAAAGAATACGGGTTTCATTTCTCGCTTTTAATCGTCTTATAATCCCATACGCCAAAAACCGTTTGGCATCCCCAATAATGGAGTTTATCGATTTTTCTGTCTTATTGAAATAGATCAGTACATGTAAATGGTTTGGCATAATCACATATCCTGTAATACTATGTCCTTTCTGCTTCAGATAATCAAACCACTTATATACCAGGTCATATGCATCTGCCATACTTATTAATGATATCCACTCATGGCAGGTAAAAGTTATGAAAAATAATCCCTCTGTTTCCTTTATAGATTTTTTGATTGCCACGAACCAAAACTATAGGGAGAAAAGCATCACTCAGCTCTCCGTCGCTGATGAAAATTTAGAAATGTTAATATCCTGCCCAATTGACGAATATAACCAGATTCAGTCCAGGGTCTCCCACAGGAAATTTTTGAAAGTATGAAAATAGACTGGGGATTATACAAATTTTCTATATAAGGAAGTGGGGACCCGGGACGGCTTAATCTGACGGAACCCGGGACGGCAAATTACTGAAACACCCTTTTCAAATACGCCGTATTCGCCCCATAATTATACTTTGTATCCGAAGGCTTCGTTGCATCCCGGCTGCGTTCGATCACCAGCCAGCCCGACCAACCCATGACGTCCAGGGTTTGTTTCACTTTATATATGTCGATCTGTGGATCGTTCTCCAGCCAGACACTGTCTTTGTTCGTGGCATGGATCATACTGATGCGGTCTTTACCAAGGATTTTTAATTCGGCAATTAGATCACGCCCTTCTTTGAGCGGATTGGAAAAATTGAAATAGATCTTGATGGCGGGTGAACCGATCTCTTTTAATAACTGCACTTCTTCCTTTGCGGAGAGCGCGGTTTCAATACCAATTATTACACCGGCTTTCTCGGCGAGTTTACCGGTTACTTTTAAGCGGGCCACGACTGAATCCCTTACAGCAGGATTCTTCCGCAAATCACATTGCACGCCCAAGGGCAGAAAAGCATGCTTCACGTTCATCAACTGCATGGTTTTGATACAGTCTTCGATACTCTTAATGTATTCAGTCCGGCCGCAGAAGGACTGCGCATAATACCCGGTCATGGCCAGGCTGAAGATCTCTACGTTGTTTTCTTTTGCTGTTTTCAAAAACTGTTGCCGCACACTATCCGTAAGCAACTGGTTGTCAAACGTGGGGCGATTCCCCAATCCACCCATATCCACTTCCACCCCATCGGCTTTCAGCTGGGCGGTTAATGTAACAGCCCCCAGTTTCTGGCGTTTGAGCAGCATCAGATCAATCAGCCCGATTTTATAACGCTGGTTGATTCTTGCTTTCTCCAATTCATCTGCAAATACTTTATCTAATACTTCAAACCCCTTGATGGCATGAGCGGGTAACTTCTCACCTTTATCCCCGAATACATATAAAGCCTGCTCTGGTTCGATCGTGATTTTTGATTCATTGATGTTTCCTGTACTGTCCTGAATGGCTTTCAGATTCAGTCCCAGGTGTTTTGCCATAAACTGATAAACCGGGCTGCGTTTGCTGATGCCAAAATCATGTTTGTCCTGCGGCAGGTGCACATTGCTTACCTGTTCTTTCTTCCCGTACCAGTCATACATTTTCTGCAGATAAGGAAAATCATGTTCAGGCATCCTGTCTGTCCAGTCACCCCCATCACTGATCACCAGTTGCGGACGGGGAGCAGCCATGGCTGCAATCTCCACATTATTGGTGCGGCCCAGGCAGCCATGTATATCCATGCCACTTTCGCAGGGACAACCGCCATAGAAATAGGAGGATAAGGAAACAACAGGAGCGGAAACTTTAATACGATTATCTATTGCAGTCATCAGTACCGCATGACTGCCACCACCAGAACCACCGGTGATACCCACTCTTGCTGTATCCACATCTTTCTGTGCTAATAAGTAATCCAGTATACGGATAGCACCCAGCGCCTGCATAGTCATAGATAAACTTCGGCGGTGATCTTCAATTTGGAATTGCAATAAAGACTCACCCCAGGCAAAGAGATCATAACTGAAAGCCATGGCTCCCATTTTGGCCATCGCTGCACAACGGTACTGGCAATCGGGCCGGTAACGTTGTTTCTCCCAGTGTCCATCCGGATTTAATATCACCGGTATCTTTCCTTTAAATTTAAGTGGCTTATATAATGACCCGTTGATCCACAATCCGGGCATGATCTCAATCGCAACATTCTCGACACTATAGCCATCAAATATCCGCCTGGGTGTTACGATCGGTTTACTACCCGGACTTAGCGGGAGATGATCCAGTTGAAGCGCTTCCAGC
The DNA here is from genome assembly GCA_964650455.1 of uncultured Chitinophaga sp. Classification (GTDB taxonomy): domain Bacteria; phylum Bacteroidota; class Bacteroidia; order Chitinophagales; family Chitinophagaceae; genus JJ008. The sequence continues at coordinate 3,081 of CAZYTV010000125.1, forward strand.
ATACAGGATCGTAACCCATCTTTCCGATTTTCCCATTCCGCTACTGTTTTATATTGCGAAGCGATACGGTCCATCTCGGCCCAGCCTTCTTCAACAGACCATCTGAAATATTCATAAGTACTGAGTTTATATTGCTTGTCCTTCTCCTTCTTTGCTTTTAGTTCAAATGGCCGCAGGATATTATCCAGTGTCTGCTCCAGATCCGGACGGTATTTCCATTCCGCATAAGTGACGGATTTCTTAGCCACCATGCTATCGGCGAATTTGATTGTTATCCCATATTTTTTCTGGATTTCATTGAGCACCTCTTTTAATGGACGGGCGTAGAGGTTGTCTGAGTTGGGCTGGGCGAGAAGGCAAAAGTCAAAATTAAAAAGTAAAAAAAACACGCCGATTATTGAAATGCCTTTTCGCATAACACGCCCTTTTGACTTTTTACTTTTTACTTTTGAATTAAATGTAGTACTTCTCATAAAAAGTTATTTATAACGGTTCTTCTTCCAGCTACTATACAACAAATTCGGTTCAAGCTCCGGCTTCGGATAAAACAAACTGGCAATGTAACCTACAATTATCACCACCAGATGACTATATACGCCCAGCATCAGCTTATGATGCGTGAAATTAAAGTTACCCATATCCAGCAGGAGTTTCGGTTCTTTTACCCCAACCGGAGTACTGGTGAGGAAGGCCCATGCCGTAAACAGGATACAGGTGATGATCCCGATATTCACACCCTGCCGGTTGGCCCGGGCACTGAATAATCCCAGCAGGAAGATCCCTACAATACCCCCTGAAAAAATAGCATAGATGGTAAAGATCACCCCCAGCACCCCTTCATTACCAGTCATCAGGTAAAGGGCCCCGATAGCAATGGAGATCAGTCCCGATATCACCACAAAGGTCTTACTCATCCGGAGATATTGCTTGTCTGTTTTGTATGGATGTACCTTTTTATAGTAATCCTGTATCCCTACCGCAGCCAGTGAATTTAAATCCGCACTCAGACTGCAGATGGCTGCTGAAATAAGGGCAGCTACAATAAAGCCGATCACACCGGTCGGTAACTGGGTCATTATAAAATAAGGAAAGACGGCAGCGGCATTTGTTCCCTCAGGTAAGGGCTGCTGTTTATAAAAAACAAACAAGGCCGTACCAATGAACATAAAAATGGTCCAGATAGGAACAGTCAGCGAAATACCAAGCAGCGATGCTTTCTCGGCGGCTTTATCTGTTTTGGCCGTCAGATAACGTTGCACTACAGTCTGGTCGGTGCCATATTTCTGAATGGCATAAAAAGCCCCGTTGATGATCATGACGATCAGAGTCAGTTTCGTAAAGTCTATATCATACGGACCAAAACCAGTCCGGTTGTTTTCAGTAGCAATCTTTATGGCTTCAGGCACGCCGCCTTTAATCTTAAACAGAATAACCCCAAGGCAGATAATACCGCTGGCAAATAACATGAAGCCCTGGAACACATCCAGCCAGATCACTGCCTGCATCCCTCCCTTGAGGTTGACCAGTACGAGCACCAAACCTACTATTGCCAGAATAATGTATGGACTGATATTGGTCATTTCGTGAATGGCCACGGCAATCAGGAACAACACCGTACCCATACCTGCAAACTGACGGATGATAAATGACGAGGAGCTATAATAACGGGCAAAGCCGCCAAAGCGTTTTTCAAAATATTCATAGGTACTCAGTCCGATCACTTTGCGGAACAAGGGAACGATAAACCAGATCGTCCCCAATAAAACAACCGGCACCATTAGTCCCTGCACCAGCAGGATCCAGTTACTCGTATAGCCCTGGGCCGGATACCCAAGAAAAGTCACACTGCTGATCAGGGTGGATAATAAAGAAAGTCCGAGTGCCCAGGCGGGAAAATTACCTTTGGATAAAAAATAGTTCTCGGTTGTGTTTTGCTTTTTCGCAAACCGGAAACCAAGCCAGAGGGTGATTCCCAGCACCACCAGGATGATGAAGTAGTCTATCAAGTGTAAATGGTCCATAGCAATCGTTGTTCACTCTTCAGCTGAAGAGTTGTTTTATTTGTTCCGGCAATGCATAACTGCCGGGCTTTACGGTGATAAATAAATTGCCATACCTCATCCGTACCACCCCGCGTTGCCATTCATTCACCGGCTCCAGTTCACTGATCTTCAATTCTTCGAGGATAGCTGTGGCAGTAGATCCTCCTTCAATGAATAATTCATGGATGATATTGCGCCGCAGTATCCATTGGGTCACTTTGGCCATACTTGTCCGGAGGTCATGTGCAGTAATACCTTCCGGAATGGCTTCCCCATCAATGGCCAGGATTAGTTTTGAATGGGTCTGTAGCCGGTACTTGCATAGATCTACCAGTTCCTGGTCCAGCCGATCCGGATGCAGCATGCTGTGCTGACTCAGGTACTCCACCCACCCGTCAGGTACCGCCTTTTTTACAAAACGTACTGCTTCAGCATAGGCAGTACCACATACATATACAATGGGCAGCGATAACTCCGGATCAGGCTTATCCACCGCCTGGAACTGTTGTAATAATATCGCGGTAAAAAAATCACCGGCACCGGCGGCAAGGGTTTGTTCATCTATAACAGCGGCCCATTGTTCCACCTGATCGGTTTGTTCTGCTGCTGCCACAAAAAAGCCTTCTGCGTCTAAGGTTGATCCGGCGCTTAAAACGCTTACTTCCGGATCTTTCAGTATCGCTTTTACCGAAGAGCTGCAGACCGGAAACTCCGGATCATTGGCAAAATCGGTTTCCGCAATCGGCTTTCCTCCAACAAAGTATTCTCCTTTTTTTATAATTCTTCCCAGGGAAGGATTAGCCGGCAGATAAAGAATTTTTTTCAGCCCCTGTAATGCCTGTTGAAGTTTTAATTCTTCCGTTACATAACCCCGCATCACCGAATCCGTTTTCTTATAGATCATCGAGGGATTCAGGGCGATCAGCTGTTCCAGCAAACGTCTTGTTTCCTGCAAAGCTTCTTCCTGGTTCATCGAACGGCTGTCGGAGGAAACGATGAGTACATCCGCACCGGTATCTTTTACTTCGCGGGTAAACAAACTTACTTTCAACCCATAGCGCAGGCTGATTCCGGCCAGTTCGGCCGCTCCCGTAAAGTCATCGGCTATTACTGCTATCATTTTTTATGCTTGGCTAACTGTACCGCACTTTCAATCGCTAATACCATGGCATCCGCACTGGCAATTCCTTTCCCGGCTATTTCAAAAGCGGTTCCATGATCCACGGAAGTACGGATGATCGGCAATCCGAGTGTAATATTCACTCCTTTCACACTGTCCATCTGCTGTTTCACGGCATTCCATTTAAAACCGGCGAGTTTAAAAGGTATATGTCCCTGGTCATGGTACATGGCTACCACCCCTCCATATGCACCCATGGCTGCTTTGGCAAATAGGGTATCGGGTGGTACAGGACCTTCCACATTATAGCCCAGTCTTTTCGCTTCTTCCACAGCAGGCATGATCTCTTCAATATCTTCGGTCCCGAATAAGCCGTTATCACCGGAGTGCGGATTCAATCCGGCCACCCCTATCTTAAGATTTGTTTTACCCAAACGCTTCAATCCATCCACAATCAGTTCTATCACCTGGATGATCCGTTCCTTCTTTACCAGGTCGCAGGCCTGGCGGAGCGATACGTGCGTACTGACATGAATCACATTGATATTGTCTTCCACCAGCAGCATCGCGTATTTCCTTGTGCCTGTATAATGGGCATAGATTTCGGTATGACCGGCAAAATGATGGCCGGCTTCATTGATTGATTTTTTATTGATCGGGCCGGTAACCGTTCCATCCACTTCACCAGCGATGGCCAGTTCAATTGCTTTCTTTACTGCCTGGAAGGAAGCTTCCCCGCACATGGCATTGATCTTTCCAAATTCAAGTTTACTGATATCGGTGATCTTCAGATCATATACATCAATTGTACCGATTTGAAACTTCGCCTCAGAAACACTGCTTACCGCATTCACTTTTGCCGGAAGCTTCAGTTTGTCAATGATCTGCTCAAACACCGCTGCATCACCCACCAGCAGGGGTTTGCAGATATCGTGAATCATTTGTTGTAACAATGCCTTCACCGCGATCTCCGGACCAATACTGGCCGGATCGCCCATGGTAATCGCTAAAACCGGTAATACACTCATATCACTTCCCTTTTATTGCTTCAAATGAACTGATTAATTTTTGCTTTTCTTCTTCACTGATAGCCTGTAAGGGTGGCATCACCGTATCCCCGCAAATACCTTTGTATTGCATCAGTATTTTTAATGCCCATATACTTTCTCCCAATGTTTTACCACCCTGGTAAAGGTTTCCATACACATCACTGAGCTGCTGCATTTCGTATGCTTTAATAGTATCTCCGGCTTTGACGGCTATCAGCATTTCCGCATAAATCCACTGCACCAGGTTACCGGTACTGGGAATCAGTCCGACACTGCCACCGATCAGTGCTTCTGCAGATTTAGCTGCCCAACCAAGGAAATGGCCGAAATCAGCGCGGTCCTTCCATAATGCTAATGACTTTGCCAGCCGCTCCTCACTTCTTTCCGAATCTTTAGTCGCCACTATATTCGGATGATGACTCAGTTCTTCAATCAATTCCAGTGGTATCGACATATGGGTGGTGGCCGGAATATTATAAATGATCAGCGGCAGGGGCACGACATCAGCCAGCAGCAGGAAATATTTTTCCATTTGGGCAGTGGTCAGTGCATAATAGGAAGGCAGGGTTACAGCCAGTGCATCTACTCCATGATCCGCACAGAAAAAAGCGAACTCCACTGACTCTTTCAGCACATTGGAGGAGATACCGGCATATAGAACTGTATCCGGCTTTTTATTCATGCCAGCCACTTTCACATATGCTTCCTTTACGGAAACCGGTAATGAGGCTGACTCGCCCGTTGTACCCAGAATAAATGGTGAAATACTGTTCTCGTAAAAAAGTTCAAATAAACGCTCAACGGCTTCTTCATCCAGTTCCAGGCGGGTTGTCAGCGGGGTTATCGCTGGTACAATCACCCCTGAAAATTTTTTATACTGTATCATTAAAAGGCCGATTTAAAAATGGCTATTGCATCCGGTTCAGTAATCACCCGGGGATTATTCTTCAGCAAACGCTGAATCTTCATTGCTTCGGCAGCCATTTGCGGAATCGTCTCTTCTTTCACACCCACTTCACGCAGGTTTTTGGGAATTCCACAGGCTGCATTCAGTTCACGTATCTTTTCCACACCAGTCCGGGCGGTTGCCAGTGCATCTGCACTTCGCTTACATCCCAATGCTTCAGCCACATCCGCATAACGATGTGGTACAGCCATCATATTATATTCCATCACCCAGGGTAATAATACAGCATTAGATAAACCATGTGCCAGGTGATACATACTTCCCAGCGGGTAGGATAAAGCATGTACCCCGGCGGTATTCACCGGGCCGAGACAAAAGCCACCATATAAACTGCCCAGGGCTACTTTTTCCCGTGCTTCTGTATTTGTCCCCTTCTTTACGGCTTTCTCAATATTCTCAGCAATGAGTCGCATGCCTTCAAAGGCAAAGAGGTCAATGAAGGGTTTTGAGAATTTATTGGTGTATGCTTCCATGCAATGGGTTAAGGCATCCATGCCGGTGGCGGCTGTAATTGCAGGTGGAACAGTAATGGTCAGCTTCGGATCCACATAAACGATATCCGGTATGAGGAATGGACTGATGATCCCTTTTTTCTGGTTATCTGCATCATCCACTAAAATTGCATTCGGAGATACCTCGCTGCCGGTGCCGGATGTGGCAGGGACACAGATCAGCTTTCTGGCCCGTCCTTTTAATAATCCAATCCCTACGAAGTCACGAAGTTGCTGGTCATTCCCCAGTTGAGCGGCCACCAGCTTGGCAATATCCAGTACGCTGCCGCCGCCGATACCGATCACCACATCCGGATTGAAAGGAGCAACCTTTCCTATTAGCTTTTCAAAATCGCTGAAAGAAGGTTCAGCAACAATTGAAGTGTCCGTCAGTATTTCGATTCCCGCATTTTTTAATTCGTTAATAAACGGCGTAATGATTTGTTGCAGCGGTTCAATGGTTGGGATGAAAACTTTTTTTGGGTTCAATGCCAGCACATCGGCAGCGAGCAAGGCCATTTTCCCGTTGCCAAAGACGAGTTTGCCGGGGAAAAAGATATTGAATGATAAATCCATTTTTAAATTGTTTCCTATTTAACAGGTCGCCCTTTAGTCTACCTCACCCCCAACCCCCTCTCCTTCAGGAGAGGGGGCAGGAGATTCCGTTATTTAATGCCTTTTCAACTGATGATGAATGTTCTCCCTGACAACTGACAGCTGACATCCGACACCTGATCACTAGATAGCGGCATCCAACGGATATTTCGGCATCATCAACTGTTCCACATCCACCGGTTGAATACCCAGTCTTTCGCACCACATCCGGAAGCTGTCATGTATTTCATCCAGGTTTTTTTTCTGATCCGGAGTTAACTCAAGCGCGGTAGCCCGACTGATGGTTCTTACCGGCAGCCCCCGCTTACGTAAAAAGTATTTCGCACTCATCGGATACGCCACATGAATTAACGGATCCACCCGGCTGATTTCCGATTGCAGCCATTTCACTTCTTCCAGTTTATCCGGATTGCTGGCATTGTTTACCATCCAGACCAATATCTCCGGGTAAAAGTTGCCACTGATACTGGACATGCCCCGTGCTCCCATCTGAAGACTATACATGGCGTTGGGTGAATGGGCATCATAAAACTCCAGACTGTTATTTTCCTGTTTTAAGATATCGAGTTTGGCTTTTACTTTTTCGAGATCAATGGAAGTGTCCTTATGATACACCATCCGGTTGGCAGCTAATAATTTCCGGAACACATCCGGGCCAATGATCCGCTTATACGGAGCCGGACATTCATACATGCCGAGGGGAATATTGCCGGTAAGTTTAAACATCCGGTCAAAATTCTTCAGCAATATATCATCACTGTCTTCAATATTGGCAAAATGCCCGGTGATCATGATCGCGGCATCAATTCCCGTGTCATAGATCTTTTTGGTAAATTCAGCCTTGTCATCAATGGTCAATCCGAAAGAAGCCGTGGCCACCACCGGCACCCGGCCGTTTACATAACGCACCACATGCTGGGTGAGTTCCAGCCGCTCATCTTCCGTAATACTGTACATCTCACTGCTGAGGCAGTTGGCAAAAAAACCTTTTACCCCGGCGGCGAGGTAAAAATCAATCAGCCGGCTGACGGCATCCAGGTCCACTTTGGCCTTCAGGTTGAAGGGAGTGATCATGACCGGGACAAATTTGGTTCCTGTTGTCATCGTTTATGATTTTAGGCTACTGTGTTTATCAATATACCAATACCATCTATCTGAATCGTCACCCGGTCCCCGGACTGCAGCGTGAAATCATTGTCCGGTACCACGCAGGTACCGGTCATAAGATAACAGCCCAGGGGGTGACTATACTCCCTGTACAAAAATCCAACCAGTTCAGTATGGGATCTTTTCATACGGTCAATACTTGTATTTCCGGAAAACAACTCTTTTCCCTCCCGTTCAATCTGCATGGCAATCGTGGTGGTGCCGGAAATGGGTTCCCGGGGTACCAGTACGCAGGGGCCGAGGGCGGCACTGCCATCATAGACTTTGGCCTGGGGCAGGTAGAGCGGATTTTCTCCCTCAATACTACGACTACTCATATCGTTCCCAATAGAATATCCGACTATTTTACTGGAAGATGTTACGACCAGGGTCAGCTCCGGTTCGGGCACATTCCATGTACTGTCTTTCCGGAAACGGACATAGCCGCCAGGTCCGATCACCCGCGGACCCATGCCTTTGAAAAACAACTCCGGACGGTCAGCCTCGTAGACTTTATCATAAAAAACAGCGGCACCGCTTTCCTTACTTTCTTCCATCCGTGCGGCCTTGCTGCGCAGGTAAGTGACCCCCGCCGCCCAGACCTCCTGATTACCTACGGGGGCAAGTATTTGTTGCTGGCCCAGCCAGTCAAACCCACCCAATGCAGACTGCCCTGAAATTTCCTCCATCAGCAAGGCATGTAGATGATCACGATTGATAAAAAGGTCCCAGTTGTTTTCTTTTGCGGCAAAACACTGCCCTTCCTGTACAATGACAATGCCGTTGGTTGTTTTATATACCTGCATACTGCAAAATTATAAATGATTGATGGCCGGCCTGTCCTGCCCTGCCCGTTTATGCTTTCTGTTGCTTCATTCTTGTCAATATAAGTCCGGCCAGGAAAATACCCATCGTCCCCACCACAATGATCATATTCTTATGCAATCCATTTTTCATAAATGCATATTCCTCTCCCAAACGTGGGGAGAACGTCATCCAGAGGATCAGGATGATCCCGATAATGGTGGCGATCACCGCTTCCGCATTCTTAGTTTTCCTACTGATCAGTCCCAGCAGGAATAACCCCAGCATTCCTCCTGCAAAAATGCCGCTGAGTTCCCACCAGATATCCAGCAAACTCTTTGCCCCGATCATGGCCAGACCGGTAACCAGCCCTATCACGCCAAATACGATAGTTGATACATGAAGGAGATAGAGCTTTTTCTTATCGTTCATATCCGGTTTGAAATATTTCTGGTAAATATCCACCGTAAATACAGTAGCGGATGCATTCATGTTGGAGCTGATCGTACTCATTGCGGCGGATAATAATGCGGAAACAATCAGTCCGACCAAACCGGTTGGAATATTATTCACCATAAAGAAGGGCAACACTTTATCGCCATAATCAGCAGGCTGTAAAGTGGCAGCGAGTTGCTGCACTTCGGGAGCACTGGTTGCCAGTTGTAGTCTTTCCGCTGCCACCTGCAGTTTTACCGGATCGATCAGTCCGGGCTGTGACTGGTAAAATGCATACAGCGCTGTACCGATTACAAAAAATAAAAAAGAGGCTGGAACATATATCCAAACACATAACCAGACAGATTTACCCGACTGGGCAGCAGTCCGGGCCGTATGATACCGATGGATATAATTCTGGTCCATCCCGAAATTATTCAGGTTGATAAAAAAACCATATAACAAGACCAACCAGAATGTGGATTGCGAAAAGTCGCCGGACCAAGGGCACAGGCTCCTCTTATGATGAGTTTTGG
>CAZYTV010000126.1:0-1780 GCA_964650455.1 uncultured Chitinophaga sp.
TGTCTTGACTTTGGGGGTGTCTTGATGGGTGTTCTTTCCCTGTAGCCAGGGGCTGTCCTCTCATCTCCATCACCGATAAGTCACGGCCGGTGCCTTTAAAAACGGTGGCAGAACCACTTTTCTTTCGATTTTTATCTTCCGGCCAGTGGTATACGCCATGTGCAATACTATCTGGCTGTGCCATACAGAAAAAAGGCAAAAGGAATAAGAGACAGAAAGCGGACTTCATATTCGCTGGTTATAGTGGATTAAACAGATATAAGGTACGCAGATTAATGATTGATTCATCAAAAAAACCATGCAGATGCTGTTGCCTGATTTGCCGGATCGCTTACCTGTTACTCATTCATTCATTTGTCGTGTGTTCCGGTTTACTTTAATTTAAGCTGGAAGGGGGATGCCGGCAAACCTTCCTTATTAAATAAATTCGGGTTAACCGGGTTGTCAGCCCAGGCATAGCGGATATAGACAGGGTGGGAAATATTTTCATTCCATAAAATCACTTTATTTCCCTCTATCCTGGCTTTTGCCCAACTGAATTTTTGATCAGCTCCTGCAATAGCAAATTCAGCGGGAGGTTCTCCATCATTGGTAATCAATCCGGAACCGGTTTCAGTGAAATGGAGCGTAATCTTATTTCCTGCTGTTTCGGCAGATTGGCAGATTGGCCCGGAGTAAACGATTTGTTCCCCATAAGCTATTTTAAAAGCAGCGAGCGCCAGCCGCTCACCCACCGTTTTTTTATTGTCCGGATGTACATCATTCCATTCACCGAGGTCAATGGCTACCACCATGGCTGTATTATTTACCGAAAGGGTTTTTAGTTGAGAGGCTCTTATGCCGGCCCAGTTACTTTCGGAAGGCAGGTAATTGTAATCCATAAATCCGGGCAACTGAACATAGAGGAAAGGCAGGGAATCCTGTTTCCATTTTTGACGCCAGTCACGGATGAGGGCTGGCAGCAGTTGCTCATATTCTTCGTATCTGCCGGTATTACTTTCGCCCTGGTACCAGCAAAACCCTTTAATGGTATAATTGATCCCCGGTGCCACCATCGCATTGTACAATGCAGCCGGTTGGTTTTGAAAAGAGAGGCCGCCTCCGGAACCGCCTCCCGGAGCGGGAGTAAATACGTCACCCACTTTGTATTGCCAGGTGCCTTTAAGGTCGATGGTATCATTTCCGGTATATAAACAATAAGGTTTGTCCGGAACAAAACCGCCCTTACCACCATAATTGCTGACCCGGATGACCAGCAGGTTTTTTCCGGATTTTAATACATCACCAGGGATTTTATACCTGCGTTGCGGGTATTGATAGGTTGTGGTTCCCACCAGTTTTCCGTTGATATAAAATTCGTCAGCATCTGTAATTCTTCCCAGGAAAACTCCAGCCGCCTTCCCTATCATGGATGCCGGGATATCAATTTCTTTTCGATACCAGACCACACCATTCAGGTCTTTAATGCCCTGGTCTTCCCAGAAACCCGGAATATTGATCGAACGCCAGCCTTTAGGAATATAATTACTTTCAAACCATTTTGGGGAACTGGTTAGCCCCAGGTCTGTTTGCTGCCATTCCTTTCGGGGCGGGTTTTTTCTGTTTAACCCATTTATATAAGCGGTGTCTTTGTTTTTTTGAATGACCCCGCTGATCACCGGGAACTCCCTGAATCCTTCCTCACTGGTCCAGGCCTCGATCGGGGTGCCGCCCCAACTGGCATTAATGATTCCAATGGGTACTTTATATTTTTCGAAAAGATTTTTTGCGAAGAAATAGG
>CAZYTV010000126.1:1790-12186 GCA_964650455.1 uncultured Chitinophaga sp.
ACCTACCGCAGACTTCCAGTTGCCTGCAGGCATATCAGGCTGCGGACCCATTAAACTGGTGACCGTGGGTACCCAGAACTGGCGTATCTGAGGATAATTGGCTGTGACTATTTCATGGGCATAAGTAACATCATGAATATTCAACTGGTGAACCATATTGCTTTGTCCGCTACAGAACCAGACATCCCCAAACAATATTTCCTTCAGCGTGATTTTGTTCTTACCGGTGATATCCATGGTATATGGCCCGCCGGCTTTCATCGGAGGAAGTGCAAGGTTCCAGTTACCGGCCGCATCCGCTTTTGTTTTGTAGCTATTGTTATTGAGCTTTATGGATATTTTTTCATTGGCCGATGCCCATCCCCAGACATTCACTTTTGTATCCCGCTGCAAAATCATACTGTCACGGATCAGTCGCGGTAGCCTGACCTGCGCATAGCTGCCGCTTATGAGCAGCAAGGCAGCCTGGAGAATTAATATTTTTTTCATACTGACTTATTGAACAATTATGGGCATACTGATGACATTGCTGCTTGTTTTATTTGGTACTCCGGGTTGACCGCCTCCGATACTGATACTGATTTTACCAGTGGGCTGATATAGGGTACCCGTCTCATTCACCAGGGAAAGTTGTTCGGGAGTCAGTGTAAAGGACAGTGTTTTCGTTTCTCCGGCTTTCAGGGATACCCGTTGAAATCCTTTCAGCGCCCGTATGGGTTTTAATACGGATGAATGATGGGTTACATATAATTGTGCCACTTCTTCCCCGGCTTTCTTTCCGGTATTAGTGATCGTAAAAGAAATGGTGAATGATTTTCCTTTTTTGGCTACCGCGGGAACTTTGGTTACGGTGTATTTGAAACTGCTATAACTCAATCCATAACCGAAAGGGTAGAGGGCTTCGCCGTTGAAATAGCGGTAGGTTCTGTCTTTCATGGAATAATCACTAAAACCGGGCAGGTCTTTATCTGATTTATAAAATGTAACCGGTAAACGACCGGCCGGATTATAATCACCAAAAAGTACATCGGCTACGGCTGTACCACCACTTTGCCCGCCATACCAGGCATTGATAATAGCGGGTATATTGTCATTTTCCCAGGGCACAGCGATGGCACTGCCGGTCAGCATCACAAATACCACCGGCTTGCCGGTTGATTTCAGAGCCTTGAGTAATTCTGTTTGTACAGCAGGGAGCATGATGCTGGTGCGGTCACCTCCTTTAAATCCGGGAACAGTCACCGGCATTTCTTCTCCTTCAAGCTGCGGGGAAATACCGCCGGCAAACAGGATGATATCCGCATCACTCATCCTTCGGGCCAGTGCGTTAAAATCTGTTTTCTCATAATGCCCGGCGCGGAGCTTAACGATCGCGTCTCCTTCACTCTGTCGAAAGCTCATTTCAATTTTATAGGTTTGCCCTTTTTTAACCGGAAAACTGAATTGTTTACTGCCCCATCGGTTTCTTTCCCACACATCCACTACAGTACTGTCATTTATTTTTATCCGGTAGCCGTCATTTCCCTCAGACTCAAAGTTGAGTATTTCATCTTTTTCAGCCTTGATACTGGTGGTATACCGGGCGGAGTAATGCGTCCAGGACATGCCCGGAGCCGGAGGTTCGCCTTCTGTCCAGAAATTATTGATATCCGCTTCAATTCTTGTCAGTACCGGTGAACCTTCCAGCTTTTCATTTGAAAAATATTCGGCCTTTACACCGGGTTTGCCTTCATGGAAAAAAGCAGTTGCGCCCGTGTTCTTTACAAACAGGGTATCATTCGTAAAATTGATCGCTTTCTCAAATACCAGTTCCACATCTTTACCCAGTTTCTCCTGAATACCTTCAAGGATCGTGGTTACATGCGAGGGAGTACCGTTGTAGTTCCCCAGCAAGGCAATTTTATTATCTGCATTAGGACCTATAATGGCGATTTTCTTAATTTTTTTACTTAGCGGAAGGGTGTTGTTTTCGTTTTTCAGCAATACAATGGACTGCTGAGCCATTTTCAATGCATGGGCTTTGTGCACAGGGGATTCCAGAACAGTGGCTGGAGTTTGTGCATATTTCACCAAGGATACCGGGTCAAACATACCCAGCCGGAAACGGATGATAAACAACCTTTCCAGGGAAATGTCAATCAAAGATTCTTTGATCTGCCCGCTTTTCACGGCATCTATCAGGGTGCGGTACACGGAATTGCCACATTCCAGGTCGGTCCCATGGATAACGGCGTCAATGGCGGAGCTGGTGGCATCTTTATGTGTTTTATGATACCGGAAGAAATCATCCACCGCCCAGCAGTCGCTGGTGACATAGCCGGTAAATTTCCATTGTTTACGCAGGATATCATTCATCAGCTGGTCATTGGCACAACAGGGTTGTTTATCCACGGCATTGTAGGCACACATCACGCCGGCAACATGGGCATTCACAACCAACTCTTTGAAAGCAGGCAGATAAGTGTCCCATAAATCATAAGGGCTGGGATTGAAATTATCCGAATGACGGGTAGGCTCAGGTCCGCTATGCACCGCAAAGTGTTTGGCACAGGCGGCAGCTTTCAGGTAGCGGGGGTCATTTCCTTGCAGCCCGTTTACAAAAGCTTTGCCCATCATAGCTGTCAGGAAGGGATCTTCGCCATAGGTTTCCTGGCCACGGCCCCAGCGGGGATCACGGAAGATATTAATATTAGGCGTCCAGTAGGTGAGACCTACGTAACGGTCACCGGTTTTATTCAGTTCGATGGATTTATTATGGATGGCCCTTCCTTCCAGTGCGGAATAATCAGCCATACGTTTTAATGAATTACTATCCCAGGTAGCGGCCATACCAATCGCCTGCGGATAAGCGGTTACTTTGTAGGGCGTACGGGCCACACCATGCAGTACCTCATTCCACCAATCATACGCAGGTATGCCTAACCGTGGTATAGCTGGTGTGGCATTCAGCATTTGTGCCACTTTTTCTTCCAGGGTCAGGCGGCTGATCACATCAGTTACCCGTTGCTCCAGGGGGAGGGCAGGGTTCCACATCGGGAAACTGCGGTAATCCTGTGCAAAAAGTGTTGTACTCAACGCAATGCCAGCGGCAAGCAGAAATATTTTCATACTATTGAATTGGTTAAAAAAGTATTCTTAATATCCTAAATATCCGGATAATTTGCCGGATGATATGATCATTTATTGATCTGTATGCTTATACGGTATAATGGTTTCTATTCGCCCGGCTTCATCATAGCGTAATTCGGTTATTTTCACGGATCGCAAATGGGTGATTCCTTCCGACAAGCTTGAATCATGATAGAACAGGTACCATTTGTCTTCCCAGGTGCAAATGGAATGATGTGAAGTCCAGCCCACAACAGGCTCGAGGATCCGGCCCTGGTAGGTAAAGGGACCGTAGGGATTATCACCGGTGGCATAACAGAGGTAATGGGTGTCACCGGTGGACCAGGAGAAATAATATTTCCCGTTGTATTTGTGCATCCAGCTTGCTTCGAAGAATCTCCGGTCGGTATCGCCCTGCAACAGGACCTTGCCAATTTCATCAACAATCACCAGGTCTTTCGGGGTTTCGGCAAATTCCAGTAAGTTATCTGTCAACTTCACTACTTTAGGACATAAAGCCGGTTCATTTGCTTCGGGTAAAAAAGCAAATGGACTTTCAGGTTGTTCTCGATTGAATGTTCCTTTTCTCCAGCGTTGCAACTGACCACCCCAGATGCCACCAAAGTACATATAATGACTTCCGTCGGCATCTTTAAATACGGCCGGGTCAATGGAAAAGCTGTTTTTGATGGCTTCGGCTTGCGGTACAAAAGGACCAGTGGGTGAATCGCTGATGGCAACGCCGATCCGAAAGATGCCGTCATATCCTTTTGCCGGGAAATAAAGGTAGAATTTGCCATCTTTTTCTGCGGCATCCGGTGCCCACATTTGTTTTTCAGCCCAGGGTACATCTTTCACATGTAAAGCAACTCCGTGATCCGTTGCGGCTGTATCTTCCGGTGTATTCATCGAGAGGATATGATAATCCTCCATGGCAAAATGACTGCCCAGGTCATCAAAAGCATCACCGGCATCGATATCATGCGAAGGGTAGATATAGATTTTTCCATGAAAAACATGGGCCGAGGGATCTGCAGTATAAATATGGCTGACCAGCGGCTGTGAAATGGCCCTGCTTTTTAATTTGTTAAAATCGATATGTTCAATGGGGTCTTCTGGCATGGCATGCAGTTTTGCAATGGTTGTTTTATTTTCTCCTTTCAAGCAGATCACTTTCGATCCTTACTTCCATTTTTTTATTTATTTCATATAAGAAAAGCAGTCCGGCCCCGATCAGGAACGGAATAGCGGGGAACACACTGACCAGCATTTTAGTGCCATTGATAGCCTGTTCGGTTTGCACGGCATCGCTGTTGGGCACATAGTGGTAGAAACCCAGTATCCGGGTGAGCAAGGCGGCGCCCACACTGAGTCCTGCTTTCAAACCCACCATCATGGCGGAAAAAATGATGGCGGTGGCCCGGCGTTTATTTTTCCATTCACTGTAATCCGCCACATCCGCGATCATCGCCCATAAAAGCGGGATCGTGATACCGTAGAAAAAGCCATGTAAGATTTGTGAAGCAAACATCATTTCCACTGAGGTGGACGGGAAAAAAAAGAAAAGGAGAATGAACAGGGTGGAAATAAACAGTGAAATTCCAAATACATCCCGTTTTCCGTATTTATCGGCAAGACTTTTTGATAGGGTAATTCCCACAATCATAAAGATGATTCCGCCTGCATTAAACAGCCCAAAGCCGGCAGAAACCGGGTCTTCCCCGAAAAAGTTAATCCCGACGGCAGATAAGGTATTGAGTATGGGGGTGATAAATTCAGTTAACCGGTCTTTATCCACATAGTTTTTGAAATAATAAACATAAGAACCTCCTTTCATGGCCAGCGTAATGAATACCAGTGTGGTCAGCACGAGCATGATGATCCAGGGTTTATTTTTCACCAGGTCGCCGAGATCCTCTGTTAAGCTGGATTTTTGTTCAGCTTTGGGAACAATGCGCTCTTTCGTGGTCAGGAAAGTGATGATCAGCATTATGGTGCCGATGATGGCCAGCCAGGTCATTACTTTTTCAATTCCCGCTGCTTTATCACCGTGGCCGGCATATTCAATGATCGGCAACATGAAAACCTGTACAAAAAACTGGGCAAACATCACCGCCACAAACCGGTAAGCGGACATACTGTTCCGTTCTTTCATATCACCGGTAATCACACCGCTCAGTGCTGAATAGGGCAGATTATTTGCTGCATACAACATCAATAATAATGTATAGGTAATAACGGCGTATATCAGTTTTCCTTTATAGGAGAAATCCGGAGTGCTGAATGCCAGTAAAGCCACCACCCCTAACGGAATAGCAGTCCATAAAATCCACGGACGGAATTTGCCCCACCTGGATACGGTACGGTCGGCAATAGCACCAATGATCGGGTTGAATCCAAAAGCCGCAATCAGGCCTACCGTTAACATGACCGCTGATGCGTCATTGGTACTCAGTCCGTATATATCTGTATAGAAATAGGCCAGGTAGGTCATCAGGGTTTGAAAAACAAGGTTAGCCGCGAGATCGCCTAAACTGTACCCGATTTTTTCCCGGACCGATAATTTTTGGGATGTAGTTGACATGATGTTGGCAGTGGTTTCGTTAAAATGATTTTTTTTCTGTAGCAGTTTTGGTTTTGGCCTCAATTACTTTATAGAAAGCATCTTTGGGTTGATAATTACGGTCAAACAGCAATGGGTAGTTAGTGCGTCCACGGATCGGCCAGCCATTGAGCCAGGACTGTCCATCGTGCACTCCCCAGAAAGTGATACGTGCGATATCTTTTTTGTATTTCAGGAAAAGACGGAACAGATCAGCATAACTCTGTGCCTGCCGGGCACTGACGGAATCCGGCAGACCGGACGTATAAGGATTCATTTTTGCACTGTATTCGGCCTTCATATTCACATCGGCTGCATCATTGTCCCAGGGATTGGGCAATACCCCCAGGTCCACTTCTGTAAAATGCACTTTTATGCCAAGGGCGGCGTATTCCTTAATACTTTCTTCAATGTCTTTCAGTGGTACCTTATAAGAACGCCAATGACCTTGTATTCCCACGCCGTCAATCCGGACACCGGCTGCCTGTAATTTTTTGATCAGGGCTATGGCACCTGCCCGTTTCTTTGGCTGCTCAATATTGTAATCGTTATAATAAAGCTCTGTATTCGGGGCGGCCTTCTGTGCGAGCTGGAAGGCCTTGATGATATAGTCCTCGCCAAGTTTTTCCAGGAACACGGATTTCCGGAGAGTGCCGTCTTCTTCCAGGGCTTCATTCACCACATCCCAGCCGTTGACTTTACCGGCATATCGTCCGGCAATGGTATTGATATGATCGGTCATGAACTGCAACATGGAATCGGCTGTGCTGATGCGGCTTGCAAAAGGGGAGAGTTGTGAATGCCAGATCAGGGTATGTCCGACGATAAACATATTATGTTTTTGAGCGTATTCCACAAACTGATCTGCCAGTTTGAAATCATAGCGGTTCCATTCCGGGTGAATGTTCATGCTTTTCATCACATTTTCCGGGGTGATCGTGTTGAACTGGTTTTCAATTATGGTGGCGGCTCCCGGATCTTTTTCATTGATCTGTGTGGCATCCAGGGCCCCGCCGATCCTGAAATCTCCATTAAATGTTTCTTTCAGGGTTTGCCCGGCTCCGGAAGCAGGCGTTTTTTTAGAAGCAGAACATGCACCCAGCAGGAGCCCGGTGACCACTAGTAAAGAGGCTGCAACATATTTATAGTTCATAGCTAATGTTTTAACGGGTTAAATAAGGTTTCAGGCGGACCGAGATAACTTTCTTTCAGGCCACCAAAATCGAGGACGAGTTGCTGCAATACCACTCCACTGCTGACCATCCAGTATTTCACGGTATGCAAACCGGGCTGACTGATGGCATGGGTTGTTTTTTTAATAATAATGTTTTCGGAAACCCATTTGTTCCAGATGCCGCTGCCGGTGGTTTTGTCCTCACTGTTGATACTGATGATCTGTGGCAATTCATCATCCACCGAAATGGCGAACTGCAGTCCGTTGGGGGTATTCTGAAAGTTGAGGGTGGGAGAGAAATAACTATTCATCGTGAATTCGCCGGTACTATTGGTGAAAATGGAATAGCTGAGATGAGGCGACAGACCGCCGGGTTTCTGTTCAGCGGCAGTTACCGGGAATGTGGTGATCGCATCTCCGGTGCGGCCATGGTCCGGTAATATCTTCCATCGGAGGTTACCGGTATTCATGTTTTTGGTGAAATGAACTGCATGGATACTGATCGTCCGGTCTTTTTCATAAAACACGCCGGGCAGCCAGGCAATGGTGTCTTTTACGATCTTGATAGACTTTCCCAGGTTTCCAATAGCGTCAATCAGGGAATCAATAGCCTGTTTATCGGTTATCTGGATAGAGTCAGCAGGCAGTGTACTTACCATGGGCATTTTATTGAATGGGGGCTGCTGCCAGTACGTGTATCCGATATGGGTCTGGCTCATCATGTGATTCCATTTGCCACTATTCAACTGGTGGTATTGCTGGGTCAGCAGGGAGTCTTCGGTATAATGTTGCCGCACTTTCCGGGCAGCTTCATTGGTCCAGGCGTGTTTTTTCCCGTAATAAAACTGATTCAGTGCAACCTGGTAGTATAAATTATACAATGTGGCCGATGCTTTTACAGGTTGCAGGACCAGTTGAAAATAGGCATCCCGGAAATTTCCTGGTAACTGGTTGTATATTTTTTCAGCCCGGTTGCTTAATTCATTATACTCACTGACTACGGTATTGAATTCTTCATAATGCGCCAGGCTGAATGTTTTTTCGTTCAGGAGCTCCGGCTTCCTCCGGCTGGTGAATTTGGCCTGGGTGGACAGAATACCTGCAATTTCTTTTGAAAATGTTTTACCGAATTGTTGCCTGGCCCAGATTTCCGTATACTGCTGAAGTTGATCCGCACCGATCTGTTCCGGGTTCCAGGCATAATCGAGGAAAAAAGAAATGGGGAGTTCCATCGGTTTGATATCACCCACATTCACGATCCAGATTTCCCGGGCTTTGTATTCCCAGGCCAGGTGCATCTGTTCCCAGATTCTGGGAAGATTATTGGTGTTGATCCATTTGTAATTCCGGGGACCCCCCACATAGTCAAAATGATAATAAATGCCATAGCCTCCCTTACGTGGTTTTTCATTTATGGACGGCAGTTTCCGGAGATTACCCCAGTTGTCGTCGCATAATAATAAGGTGATATCGTCCGGTACCCGCATGCCTTTGTCGTAGTAATCCTGTACTTCTTTATACAGGGCCCATAGCTGGGGCGTTTCTTCAGCAGGTTTACCCGTTACTGATGTAATAATTTTCCGCTGGTCGTTTACAATCCGTTCCAGTAATGAAGTAGCAGTTTCACGGCTCATGGGTTCATCTCCGTCGCCGCGCATACCCACACTCACGATTTTTTCATTCCAGGCCCGTTGCATACCTGTTTTCCAGAAATGGTTCAGCCTCACCTCATTGCTGTCATAATTCCATTTGCCTTTCCCATAGCGTCTCCATTCATCATGGGCCCGCATCAGGGGTTCATGATGTGAAGTGCCGATCACGATACCATATTCATCTGCGGATTTAATATTGAGGCTGTCGTCATCATAAAAGGCATTGCCCCACATGGCCGGCCAGACATAATTGGCTTTCAGCCGCAGCATGAGTTCAAAAACTTTTTGGTAAAAAAGATGGTTGAATCCTCCGAATTTTTCTTTACTCCAGTTACTCAGGCAGGGAGCTTCGTCATTAATGAAAATACCCCTGTATTTCACTTTCGGTGCATCGGCTATAAAAGCGCCGGGAGTGATGAATAATTTCCTTTTTCCTGTAACGGGAACATCGGCCCACCAGTACCAGGGGGATACACCCAGTTGTTTGCTGAATTCAAAAACGCCGTAGGCTGTGCCCCTTCTGTCGCTGCCGGCAATCGTGAGGATATGATCGATACCTGGCAAGGGGTGAGGGATGTGCTGAACCTGGTAGCCCTCCCATTTATTGGCAAGGCTGGTCAATGACAGTTTCTTTTTTGCCGAGAGTTCTTTCAGCAGGCCTGAATGGCTGATGCTGCCGATGGCAATAATATTACGGAAGGATTTATCCGGGCGATGAATGATCTCCGGTTTATAACCGGTAACCCGTTCAATATCCAGTTGCAGGAGTTGAGCCGACTTGCTGACCAGTCCGGAATCGGCAATGTCCGTCAGGATTGCGGTACCCTTTACCGGGAAGTTGGTGGCCACTTCTGTAAGCAGTTGTGCCTGTCCGGACCAAACGGTCAGACTGTACAATATCAATGATAAAATTGCTTTTTTCATTTCATATAGCATAAAACATCCCGGTTCAGAACCCGATACTGTTACCTCCGTCGACAGGCAGTACCACACCCGTGACATATTTTGCCGCATCGCTGGCCAGGTAAAGCGCTGCGTTGCCGATATCTTCCGGTTGTCCCATATAGCCCATAGGGGTACGACCAAACACTTTGGCTTTACGTTCCGGATCGCTGTCCAGAGCTTTGGCGGTCATGGCCGAATAGATAAAGCCCGGTGCAATCGCATTCACCCGGATACCTTTGGGTGATAATTCTACGGCCATCGCCCTGGTCATACCATCAATAGCAGTTTTACTGGCCGTATACGCGATTACTTTGGGAATACCATACTGGGCAGCCATTGAACTGATATTAATGATACAGCCACTTTCACGGGGCAGCATCTGTTTCACCACTTCACGGCTGAGTACAAAAACGGCAGTCACATTGGTATGGATGATGGATTGGAAATCTACATTGGTTACTTCCGTAAATTCTTTTTTCATATTGATACCGGCATTGTTCACGAGGATATCAATCTGGCCGAATTCGTCAATGATACTTTGTACAAATCCAGGGATACTGTTCAGGTCATTCAGGTCGCAAACGCGGGCATGGGATAAATCACCCAGTTGTGCTTTTGCTGCCTGCAGTCTGGACAGATCCCGACCGGCAATAATAGTGGTGATACCGGCCTCTGTAAATTTCTGCGCAGTGGCTAATCCGAGTCCTGATCCGCCACCGGTTACGATGGCAACTTTGTAATGGCTCATGTCATTTGTTTAATATTCGTCTTTTTCTGTCTAGTTTCCGGGTGCAAATGGGAAACGAAGTTTTTTATAATAATCCAGTGCCTGATCCGGTTTTTCAAAACCAGGGGGCAGGGGTTGTTTGCTGAATTCCTGGAAATACAAGAGGCAGGCATTACGCCACCAGATGG